>NZ_JBHTJM010000009.1:0-504821 GCF_042675745.1 Pseudofulvibacter geojedonensis
GTTCAAAATTATCTATATAGAAAACAATCAACAAAAAGAATTTAGAGCACACTTCTCGTTAAAGAGGTAGTGTGACATGTTTGGGGAAGAAAAAACGCTAGTAAATTACTAGCGTTTTTTTATTATTTATTTTTAATAATCATTACTCTACATTAACAACCTCTTCTATTTGAGGTGCATGCTTTTTAATGGTCATTTCTACTCCAGATTTAAGAGTCATTTGATTTACCGAACAAGATGTACAAGCTCCCTCTAAACGAACTTTAACCTTTTTATCATCTTCAATATCTATTAATGTAATATCTCCTCCATCAGATTTTAAAAACGGTCTAATCTCTTCTAATGCCTTTTCTACATTTAATTTAATTTCTTGAGAAGTCATAATATTTATTTTTTAACAGCAGAACACCCTGCCATAGTTGTTATTTTAATTGCTTCAGTAGGAGGTAAACTTTTATTTCTTTTTACCGTTTCTTCAACAATATTTCTAGTAATTTCTGTTAATACTGCAGTTACAGGCGTTCCTTCTTGCAATGCTGCCGGTCTACCTATATCTCCTGCTTCTCTTACACTTTGAACAATTGGCAATTCTCCTAAAAACGGAACACCAAGATCTTGTGCTAGATATTTAGCCCCTTCTTCTCCAAAAATATAATATTTATTATCAGGAAGTTCTGCTGGTGTAAAGTACGCCATATTTTCTATAATTCCCAAAACTGGAACATTTATACTGTCTTGTTGAAACATAGCTACTCCTTTTTTAGCATCTGCTAAAGCTACATTTTGCGGAGTACTTACTACCACAGCACCAGTAATTGGTAAGGATTGCATTATAGATAAATGAATATCTCCAGTTCCAGGAGGTAAATCTAATAACAGAAAGTCTAACTCTCCCCAAGCAGCATCAAAAATCAACTGATTCAATGCTTTTGCAGCCATGGGTCCTCTCCATATTACAGCTTGATTAGGTTTCGTAAAAAAGCCTATTGACAATACCTTAACCCCATAATTTTCAACAGGAATCATTTTAGACTTTCCATCTACATTTTCTGCTAGAGGTCTTTCTCTTTCAACATCGAACATAATAGGTATAGATGGGCCATAAATATCTGCATCTAAAATACCTACATTAAATCCCATTTTTGCTAAACTAATAGCTACATTAGATGTAACTGTAGATTTACCTACTCCTCCTTTACCAGAAGAAATAGCAATGATATTTTTTATTCCGGGAATTTGCTTTCCTTTTATCTCTGGCTTATCTGCAGCTACAACTTTTACGTTTACTTTAACCTTAGCAGAATCAGAAAAAGTGTTTTTTACAACCTTTATAATTTCTGCTTCTACCTTCTTTTTTGCTTGCATAGTTGGGTTGGAGATATTAATATCTACCACAACCTCTTCTCCAAATGTAACTACATTTTGAACCGCTCCACTATCAACCATATTAGCTCCTTCTCCAGGAACTGTTATTTGCTGTAAAGCCTGTAAAACTTCTTTTCTAGTAATTTTCAAAACTGTATTATTTTTTCATTTAAATTTTCAGCTAAAACACTGATCCTAAATGATATTCTTAAAACATACCTTGACTACCTAAAAACAGGCACGGTATAACTATAATTGGTAAAATTTTGTGCAAATATACAGCTAATAAAGCAATTATAACATAAGTTCTGTTTGTGGATCCCAAAAACATTCTGAAAGGTTTTGGATTTGATTGTCTATAATTACGATCCCTTCATTCTCTAGCAACTGTTGCATTAAGTTTGTTCCTTCAAAATGCTGCTTACCTGTAAGAACCCCTTTTCTGTTTACAACTCTATGTGCTGGTACATTTTTAGCTTTAGAACCATTTAGAGCCCAACCTACCATTCTAGCGCTTTTAGGTGCTCCTAAAAATTTGGCTATAGCTCCATAGGTAGTTACTTTTCCGTATGGTATTAATTGAGTTACCTTATAAACTTTTTCAAAAAAATTATCATCAGATTTCATTACAAAAAGTTCAATTTAACAATTGCATAAACAGCTAACAAAAATGTTATTGCACTTAATATATAGTTGGCTTTTTTGCTAAAATTACTATTGTTATTAGACTGCTGCTTAAATAGCAAAATATAACAAACAATTGCTGCCAAACTACCAAAAACAATAGCAGTAATAAAAACTATAACATCGGCCGTAGAGAAGAAAAAATTACCTGAAGTGGTTAATGTACTGCAAACAAAACTATAAAAGGGTATTGGAAAAACATTTAGTAAAGAAAAAATAACTCCTTTTAAAAAAACACTACTTTTAGTTGTTAACTCTATTTCTTTGGGTTTTGACTCTACTTTAGCAGAAATAAAAAAATATATAGATAAACAAAAGAATATAGCGATTCCTGTTTTTTGTATAACCGACATTTCATCGGCACTTAAATTTAAAAACTCGGCAATTAAAACTGCTATACCAGCCTGTGCAGCAATTACTAAACAAGCTCCTGTCGTAAAAATAAAAGCCCTATTCCTTCCTTGCTCTACGCTTATCTTAGCCGCATTAACATTAATAATACCAGGCGGTATTACTCCTAAAAAAGACCATAAGAAACAGTAAAGAAAGAGAACAGAAAGCTGCATTATTTAATCTTAAATTGAATATACGTTATTGGTTTATCTACAGCCAAATATTGCTTTTCATAAAAAGTTTGAATTGCTAACACCTCTTCTGGGGCTCCTTCATTTTTATATACATCGTGATTTGCATAAACAACTTCGTGTCCAGCTCCATGTAACAGCCCTAAAGTATAGCCATGCATAAACTCACTATCTGTTTTTAAATGAACTATCCCATCTGCTTTTAATACATGTTTATACTTTTTTAGAAATTCAGCATTTGTTAAACGATGCTTAGTTCTTTTATATTTTATCTGTGGATCTGGGAAAGTTATCCAAATTTCACTCACTTCATTTTCATCAAATAACAAATCTATTAACTCTATTTGCGTTCTGATAAAAAAGATATTATTCATATCATTTTCAAGAGCAGTTTTAGCACCTCTCCAAAAACGGGCTCCTTTTATATCTATACCAATAAAATTCTTGTTCGGAAATTTTTCACCTAGACCTACTGAGTATTCACCTTTTCCGCAACCTAATTCTAAAACAATTGGATTATCATTTTTGAAAACTTCTGAATTCCATTTTCCTTTATAAGGAAAATCATTATTAGTTATCTGTTCTCTAGTGGGTTGAACTACATTAGGAAACGTATCATTTTCCTTAAATCTCTTCAGTTTATTTTTACTTCCCAAATCTAAAAATTTAATTTTTTGGTAAAATTAAATAAATCTTTTATAAACATATCAAGCTTAATTTTGTTTTATTGAAATAGCTAGCAAAAGTTTCATAAATTTAACTTTAAATTAATATGGAGGTTAAAAAAAACATACTAGTAGCTCCTTTAAACTGGGGATTGGGTCATGCCACAAGATGCATACCTATAATTCGTGCCTTAATAGAGAATGGATTTAATCCTATTATTGCTTCAGATGGAGACGCTTTAGGTCTTCTTAAAAAAGAATTCCCACATACAAAAGCCATTAGACTACCTTCTTATGATATTAAATATGCTAAAAAAGGGAAGAATTTTAAACAAAAAATGTTTTTTAATTCTCCTAAAATATTGCTAGCCATAATACAAGAACACTTAGTTCTAAAGAGAATTATTAAAGATTATCGTATTAACGGAATTATATCTGATAACAGGTTTGGGTTGTTTTCTAAAAAAATTCCATGTGTATATATTACTCATCAGCTAACTGTATTGAGTGGAAAAACCACTAACTTAAGTAGTAATATACATCATTACTTTATTAAAAAATATGATTCTTGTTGGGTTCCAGATTTAAAGCAATGCAACAACCTAAGTGGAAAACTGGGACACCTCAATGAAAATCATAAATTAAACATAGAATACATAGGTCCTTTAAGCAGATTCGAGAAGAAGAGCATCGAAAAAAAATATGATTTAATGGTTCTCCTATCGGGACCAGAACCACAGAGGACTATTTTAGAAAAAAAACTATTTAATATTTTAAAGACCACAAACAAAAAAACATTATTTGTTAGAGGGAAAGTCGATTCTGCTCCAGACTCATTTGATTTTGGCAACATTACATTTTACAATTACATGACGAGCAATGAGCTTGAAAGCGCTATAAATGCAAGTGAACTTATAATAGCTAGATCTGGTTACACAACTATTATGGATTTAGCAAAACTAGAAAAGAAAGCCTTTTTTATTCCAACTCCGGGACAATCTGAACAAGAATATTTAGCTAAACGAATGGATTATTTAGGTTTAACACCTTATTCTAAACAAGAAAATTTATCTTTAGAAAAGCTTAATAAGGTATTACTATATTCTGGATTAAAAAACTTTAACTCTAGCATCAATTATCAAAAGCTATTTAACATTTTTGACGAAAAAAAAACAACTTTTTACTCTTCTGTAAAAGAACTAGAAGTTCTCTCTAAGGTAAAAGAAAACTCAGAACCTACTCCTACTTCACTCTCAACATAAATACGTTCATCATGAGCTTCTACAATGTGCTTAACAATTGCCAAACCTAGGCCTGAACCTCCTTCTTGTCTAGATCCGCTTTTATCAACTCTATAAAAACGTTCAAACAATCTTGGTAAATGTTCTTCACTTATACCCTCTCCGTTATCTGTAACTCTAACAATAACTTTATTTTTTATTAACGGTTCAACACTAATTTCTGTAGTCCCGTTTTCTTGACCATATTTAATTGAATTTACAACTAAATTAGTAATTACTTGCTGAATTCTTTCTTTATCTGCATAAACCAAAACTTCTTTATCATATTCTCTATCTAACACTAAAGCAACATTTTTTTTACTTGCTTTCATTTCAAATAGATCGAATACATTTTGAACTACTTCTATAATATTAAAAGACGTGTAATTTAAATTCAAATCACCTACTTCTAATTTAGTAATCATGTCTAGGTCATTAACAATATAGATCAACCTATCTACCCCCTTACTGGCTCTATTAAGATATTTTTCTCTTATTTTTTCATCTGCTCCAGCTCCATCTAACAAAGTTAATATATACCCTTGAACAGTAAATAGTGGTGTTTTTAATTCATGCGATATATTACCTATAAATTCTTTTCTATAGGTTTCTCTAATTCTTAGAGTTTCTATTTCTAACTTTTTATCTTTAGCAAACTTCTCTACTTCTTTAGTAAGAGTTGCCATATCTGTAGTAATAGCTTCCTTCTTAAACGATGTACTCTCTAACAAAGAAACATCATCGTAAATTTTCTTTACTCTTTTGTAAATAAACCTCTCTACTCTAAATTGAATAACCACAAAACAAAACCCATAACACACCAACAAAAACATCAGCACCAACCAAAAGTCAAACTTACCTGTCTGATATAGAAAAACTCCTATGAAAAGAGTTAAAAAAAGCGTTATATACATAGAAGAATACAACGCAAAACGATATGTTTTTTTTATTTTATTAGTCATTCACTACAAACTTATACCCTACTCCTTTAACAGTTTTAAAAGATGCATCACCAATTTTTTCTCTTAGTTTTCTAATATGAACATCTATAGTTCTTCCCCCTACAACAACTTCATTACCCCAAACCTTGTTTAAAATATCTTCTCTTTTAAATACTTTTCCAGGTTTAGAAGTTAACAATGATAATAATTCAAACTCTTTTCTTGGTAACACAATTTCATCATCACCTTTTAGGACCTTATATTCCTCTCTATTAATAACAAGTCCACCTATATTTACAGAGTTATCAGCTTCTTGAGTACCTCCTAACCTTCTTAACAATGCTTTTACCTTACTTACCAAAACTTTTGGTCTAATAGGCTTTGTTATATAATCATCTGCTCCAGCATCAAATCCAGCCATTTGAGAATAATCTTCTCCTCTTGCTGTTAAAAATGTGATTACTGTATTTGATAATTCAGGAACTTTTCTAATCTGTTCACAAGCTTCTATACCATCCATCTCCGGCATCATAACATCTAAAATAATTAAATGTGGCTTGTGTTCTTTTGCCATCGCAACTCCCTCTACTCCATTATTAGCAGTAAAAACCTGATATCCTTCTCCAGATAAATTAAAACCAACTATTTCTAATATATCTGGTTCATCATCTACTAATAATATTTTAATTGCGCTTGTATCCATAAGTATTTATTCGTCATATATATAACCCAAAGATAAAATAAAATACTATTTCCCTATTAAAAGTACTCTACTATAACGTTAACATAACAATCACCTACACTCTCTTAACTTAAAACTAACATTGCATTGGGTAACAAGTATGTGCAATGTTATACTATTGTTAAGATTAGTTGGTTTACATCTTTGATTTTTAGCATTTTCATAAAATTACCTAACTTTGCAAAAGTGATTTTACTAACATTTAATTAAAATTTTTATGAAAAAAATTTACTTTTTATTCTTATTATTATCTTCTGTCTTAACATTTGGACAAACAGAGATATTTAACTTATCAGGAGGTGGTGCATTCCCAGCAGGATGGGTAGACACAAATAATGTAACTACCAATCAAATTGACAGAACATCTTACTATTTGATAGATGCTGGAGCTCCTTCGGATGTAATTGAATCTGCTACTTACGATTTATCTTCATATAGTTCTGCTCAACTAAGGTTTAACATTAGATCATTTGGTTCTGGAACCCATAATTCTGCTTACACTGAAATTTCTTATGATAATGGTGCCACTTATACTGAAACAGACACAAGTCCAGTAACGACTACCACATACACAACTCACACCATAAATTTAGCAAGTGTAAGTAATCAAGTTAAAATTAGATTCTCTACTCAAGCTACTACTGGAAGAGGAATTCGTTTTCAGAATATTATTCTTGAAGCAACAGGTACAGACCCTGATTTAACTATCACTGCACCAACAGATGGAGCCGTATTTACCGCGGGAACTACTTCTGTTGACGTTAATATTAATGTTGTAAATTTCATGGTAGATGCTTTACCTGGTGCTGGTGGTACTGGTGACGGACATATACATTGGACTATAAATACTAATGGAGGCGGAGCTGTAGCTCAACCAATGAAATATGATACTAATACTGAATCTATAGCTGTAGTTGATGGTAGCTCTTACGTAGTTGAAATGACTTTAGTTGACAATACTCACACCCCTATAGTTCCTGCTGTAACTAAATCAGTATCTTTTTCTGTAGCTTATCCTTGTGATTTACAACTAGGAGCTATTACTACTACTTGTGATACAGAAACAGCTGGCGTAGATACTTACACTACAACTATTGCTTTTACTGGAGGTGGAACCTCAACGTATACAATTAATACTGGGGGAACAGGAATTATTGGTGGAGACAATCCTTCTAGTGTAGCTAGCGGAAATATAACCATCACTAATGCTAACGAAGGAACCGATTTTTCTGTAAATATAACTGGAGATGCTTCTAATAGTAGTTGTAATATTAATAGAAATATAACTAGCCCAGTATGTGTGGCTGCCTCTTGTAGCCCAGTAGGTTCAGTTATTATTACCGAAATTATGAAAAACCCTAATGCTGTAACAGATGCCAACGGAGAATATTTTGAAGTTTATAATACTACCGCAGCTCCGATTGATATGCAAGGTTGGATAATTTCTGACGCTGATACTGAAAGCCATACTATTTCTTCTTCTGTTGTAGTACCTGCTATGGGATATGCGGTTTTTGGAATCAATTCAAACTTTGGAACAAATGGTGGTGTTACAGTTAATTATCAGTATAGTGGATTTAATTTAGCAAATGGTAGTGACGAAGTTCAATTAGAATGTCCAGCAACTACTATAATTGATGCCGTAGCTTATACTGATGCAACCTTTCCAGACACAACAGGTGTAGCTATGGAATTAGACCCTAATGCTTTTAACAGTACAGATAATGACAATGGAGCCAACTGGGGTAATTCAGCTACAGATATTGGAGCTGGACCAGACAAGGGAACTCCTGGAGCTGCTAACAATCCGGTACTTTCTATAGCTAACAATGTTATAGAAGGATTTAAAATTTACCCTAATCCTTCTGAGTTTGGTTTCATCAATATTGTTACTAATTCTAACGACATCAAGAATGTTACTGTTTATGACTTATTAGGTAAACAAGTGATAACTCAAACAACTAGTCAACAATTAAACATTAGCACTTTACATTCTGGTGTTTATGTAGTTAAAGTTGAGCAAAATAATAAAGTAGCTACTAAGCGTTTAATCGTTAAATAAGCTATTTAATATCTTTATTTTAAAAGCGTTCTGATAATCAGAACGCTTTTGTTATTTTTGGTATATGCATAAGAAGTTTTTAATCATAATTGTCTCATTAATAATAAATGTAGGGTTTTCACAAAACCTTACACTTGCTAAAACTTTTTTTGACGATGGTGAATATGAAAAAGCATTAGTTGAATATGAAAAGCTTTTAAAAAAACAACCACATAGAGCTGACTACTTAGTTAGTACTGTAAAATGTTATCAAGAATTAGAAAAATTAGATCAAGCTAAAAATTTATTATCTAAGGCTATCAATAAAAACAGACCTCAATTATTAGTTGAACTCGGTTATAATTACGAACTACAAAAAGATAGTGTTCTTGCTAAGAAAAATTATCAAAAAGCTATAGAGCAAATTACAGAAAATCCCAATAGTGCTTATAGCATAGGAAGAGCTTTTGAAAAACACAGCTTGTTAAAAGAAGCAAAAGAAACTTACTTAGTCGCTATGGCTACTAACCCAAACATGAACTTAAACTTTCAGCTAGCCAGTATTTATGGCCAATTAAATGAAATTGAACTCATGTTTAACAGTTATTTAAACACCTTAGAAACAAATAAGCAATTACAACCAACAATACAGCGTTACATAGCACAATTTGTTAATAGTGATGCTAAAAACGAAAATAACATTTTACTTAAAAGAGCTCTCTTAAAGAAACTACATAGTAATCCGAATGCATTATGGAATGAACAATTAAGTTGGTTATATGTTCAACAACAAGAATACCACAAAGCTTTTGTGCAAGAAAAGGCAATATTCAAAAGGGCTGAACAACCAGATTTAACCAGAATTTTTGATTTAGCTCTAACGGCTAAACACCATCATAAATATACAGAAGCTAAAACCATTTTTAACTTTATAGCAAATCAACCTTTAGAAAAAACCACTGCCTTAAAAGTTCAAAAGTATTTACTAGAAATAGAAACCAATCAGAGTAATACATATGACTCGATTGTAGTTAAGTACAATGAGTTATTAAATGAGCATGGTATAAATGCACAAACTTTAGATTTACAACTAGACTACTGTTATTTATTAGCCTTTAAAATGAATTTACAAAAAAAAGCAATCACTTTTTTACAAGAACATAAAAAGCAAAGGTTAGGCAAATTCAACCAAGCAAGATATAATATGTTATTAGCAGATATTTTAGTTGCTGAAGGAAAGTTTAATCAAGCTTTAATATACTACTCTAAAATACAGCGTAGTTTAAAGAACAATGTATTATCTCAAGAAGCGCGTTATAAAGTAGCCAAGACTAGCTACTTTAAAGGTGATTTTGACTGGGCTTTACAACAGGTAAAAGTTTTAAAAACATCTACATCTCAATTAATAGCCAACGACGCATTAGACCTGCACTTATTAATTAGTGACCATACCGGGAATAAAGATGATTTACCTATGGCTTTAAATAAATTTGCTGAAGCTGATTTATTAGCATTTCAGAATAAAAAGCAAGAGGCTATAAATAAGTTAGATTTACTTTTAACTCATTACAAAGGACAACCTATAGAAGATGACGCCTATTACTTGCAAGCTAAGCTATTTGAAAAATCAAACAACTACAACAAAGCAAGAGAAAACTACGAGTTTATTATTAATAACTTAAAAGAAAGTATTTTTTTAGACAATGCTTTATATAGATTGGGCATGTTAAACTTAAATCATTTTCAGGATGAAAAAAAAGCTAAGCAATACTTTGAGACACTAATTTTTAATCATGCTGATAGTATTCATTTTGTAGATGCTCAAAAAATGTATCGAAAATTAAGAGGTGATTCTCTCTAAACTATATAAAAAAAGGAGTCATAAACCTGACTCCTTTTTTCTTTTATTAAGCTATCGTTGCACCATTGGCAACATCTTCTTCATCAGGATTCACGAATACTAATTTACCATCTTCATTTTCACTCATTAAAATCATTCCTTCGCTTTCTACACCTCTAAGTTTTCTTGGAGCCAAATTCACTAGAACAGTTACTTTTTTTCCAATAATATCTTCTGCTTTAAAACTTTCTGCTATACCCGAAACTATGGTTCTAGTATCGATCCCTGTATCCACTTTTAAAACTAACAATTTCTTTGCCTTAGGCATTTTTTCAGCCTCAACAATAGTTCCTACACGTAAATCTAGCTTCGTGAAATCATCAAACGTAGCAGTATCTTTTTGAGGTTCAACTACTTTATTTGCTTTTTCATTAGCTACTTTTATAGCTTCTAAACGATCTAGCTGTTTTTGAATTTCTTCGTCTTCTATTTGAGGGAATAAAATAGGCGCTTTCCCTTCTTTTATTTTATGGCCTGATGGAATTAAATCAGTTTTCTCTTCAATATCATACCATTTAGTTTCTGGCTGCTGAAGCAAATCTTGTAATGTATTAGAAGCAAAAGGAATAAATGGTTCACTTAAAGTTGCTAAAGCAGTAGCTATTTGCAACGACACATACATAATAGTTTTTACCCTTTCTTCATCTGTTTTCACCAACTTCCAAGGCTCTTGTTCCGCTAAATACTTATTACCCAAACGAGCCAAATTCATCATTTTTAAATTTGCCTCTCTAAAACGGTATCGCTCTAATGAAAAAGCTATATCTGCAGGAAACTTTTTCAACTCGTCTAAAACATCTATATCTGCTTCTAAATATTCATTTGGAGTAGGTACAACACCAGAATAATACTTATTAGTTAATACGAGAACTCTGTTAATAAAATTACCATAGTTATCTGCTAACTCTTTATTTCTGGCTTGAAAATCCTTCCAAGTAAAATCATTATCCTTAGTCTCAGGAGCAGTTGCTGTTAAAGTATAACGCAATGCATCTTGCCTATCAGGAAAATCCTCTAAATACTCATGCAACCAAACTGCCCAGTTTTTAGAGGTAGATAATTTATTTCCTTCTAAATTTAAAAACTCGTTAGACGGTACATTATCTGGTAAAACATAACTACCTTCTGCTTTTAGCATTGCTGGAAAAATAATACAATGAAAAACAATATTATCTTTTCCTATAAAGTGTACTAGTTTAGTATCTTTTTCTTTCCAATAAGGTTTCCAGTCTTTACCATTATTTTCTGCCCATTCTTTAGTAGCAGATATATAACCAATAGGCGCATCAAACCAAACATATAACACTTTGCCATCTGCTCCTTCTACTGGTACAGGTATACCCCAATCTAAATCTCGGGTAACAGCTCTTGGTCTTAATCCATCTTCTATCCATGACTTGCATTGTCCATAAACATTGGTTTTCCAATCATTTTTGTGATCTTCTAAAATCCATTGTCTTAAAAAAGGCTCATGTTTATCTAAAGGCAAAAACCAGTGTTTTGTTTCTTTTAAAGAAGGGACACCACCAGTAATAGCAGATTTCGGATTAATTAAATCTGTAGCATTATGAGAAGTACCACATTTTTCACACTGATCTCCATAACTCTCTTCATTTCCACACTTAGGGCAAGTTCCAATTACAAATCTATCTGCTAAAAACTGTTTAGCATCTGCATCATACAATTGTTGTTCAACTTTTTCTACAAACTCACCTTTATCATGCAAAGTCTTAAAAAACTCAGATGCAGTTTCATGATGCACTTCAGCAGAAGTTCTAGAGTAATTATCAAACGAAATTCCAAAATCTTCAAACGATTTTTTAATGATTGCATGGTACTTATCAACTACATCTTGAGGAGTTACTCCCTCTTTTTTGGCTTTGATAGTAATTGGCACTCCATGCTCATCACTACCACAAACAAAAACTACATCTTTTCCTATTAAACGTAAATAACGTGCATAAATATCTGCTGGCACATAAACACCCGCTAAATGACCTATATGAATAGGACCGTTTGTATATGGCAATGCTGCTGTAAGTGTATATCGTTTTGGATCTTGCATAATAATTGCTAAAATTTTGAGCTGCAAAAATACATAATAGCAACGAGTTTTATTATTTTTACTGAAGAAGATTTATAAGCAATATGACTATTCAACCTCCAGCTTTACAACAAGGCGATACAGTAGCTATCATTGCTACTGCCAGAAAAATAACTAGAGAAGAGCTACAACCAGCAATCGATCTTTTAGAACAATGGGGCCTAAACGCCGTTATAGGCAGAACTATAGGGCTAGACAATCATCAGTTTGCAGGTACAGATGAAGAACGTAGGTTAGATTTACAACAAGCCTTAGACGATTATGCCGTAAAAGCTATTTGGTGTGCAAGAGGAGGGTACGGAACAGTTCGTATTATTGATGCTTTAGATTTTAGCATTTTTAAAAAAAATCCTAAATGGATTATTGGTTTTTCTGATGTTACTGCACTACACTCACATGTACACAATCTAGGGTATCAATCCTTGCATAGTATCATGCCTATTACAGTAGAAGGAAATACTAATGAAGCATTGAATTCTTTCAAAAAAAGTCTTTTTTGTGAACCTTTAAACTATAACATAGTTACTTCTAAACACAATAGAATTGGCCAAACATCTGGAGAATTAATTGGAGGTAATCTATCAATGCTTTATAGTATTTTAGGTTCTGAATCTGCAGTTCAGACTGACGGAAAAATTTTATTTATAGAAGATTTAGATGAATATCTTTATCATATAGATAGAATGATGATGAATTTAAAGCGTAACAACTGTTTTAAAAATCTTAAAGGACTCATTGTTGGAGGTATGACTAAAATGCATGATAACACTATTCCTTTTGGAAAAAATGCAATTGAAATTATTGTAGACAATACCAAGGAATATGATTTTCCGATTTGTTTTGATTTTCCTGCTGGTCATTTAAAAGATAACAGATCTTTGATCATGGGAAAAACTGCTCACCTAAATGTAAGCCAAGAGTTTGTAACCTTAGACTTTAATTAAATTATGGCTAGTCATAATGAATTAGGTAAATTTGGAGAAGAATTAGCTGTAGACTACCTCATTAAAAAAGGTTATATTATTAAAGCACGTAATTGGCGTTATCAAAAAGCAGAAATAGACATTATCGCTCAAAAAAAAGATGTTTTAGCCATTATTGAAGTCAAAACAAGAAGTTCTTTAGAATATGGTACACCCGAACAGTTTGTTAGCCATAAAAAAATTAAACTTTTAGTTAGCGCTACAGATGTATACGTTAAACAAAAAGATATAGATGTTAACATACGGTTTGATATAATTTCCATTCACAAAACCGACACAAAGTTTGATATTCGACACACAAAAGAAGCATTTTTGTTTTTTTAAAACATTTTGTTATATTTGATTAGCCCCAAAACTAATTACCTCTATGAAAACAATCTCATCTATTGTAGAAAACTACATCAGCACCAAACCTTTTTTATTAACAGCTTTATCTCAAGGTATTATCAATCTAACTTCTTTGGCTAGAGTTATTTTACCAGAAATTGAGCAAGAACTTGAAAAAGAAGTTAAACAAGGAGCTGTAGTAATGGCTCTTAAAAGATTATCATCTGACTTAGATTTTAGAACCAACCATAAAATCACCAAAGTATTAAAAAACATTGGTGAAATTACTGTTCGTTCATTTCTGACGGATTATACTTTTTTAATTTCAGATTCCATTTTAAAAAAGCAAGAAGAGTTATTATCTCATATCAACTCTAAAAAAGATGTTTTCTACACTTCTTCTAGAGGTGTTAACGAAACAAATATTGTTATTAGCAGCTCTATGAATAAACTAGTTGAAGATGTTTTTGAGGGTGAAAAAATTGTTCAAAAATCTCAAGAGCTATCTGCAATTACAGTAAAGCTACCAGAAGAGAACGTAACCACCTCTGGTTTGTATTATTTCATTTTTCAACGTTTAGCATGGGAAGGTGTGGTTATTAAAGAAGTAATCTCTACCACTAATGAATTCACAATATTGGTAAGTGACGAACAAATAGATGTGGCTTTTAAAGTAGTTAAAGACTTGAGAAATCTTTAAACAAAACATGTACATTCTCTATATTGAAGCTTAAACAAGTCTCATTTACAAGCTAAAAAACAACTGAAAATCAATTAACTACAAGAAAACAAACACAACTTCAACAAGAAATTAATATCTTTTGTAGATGAAAAATGTTTTTTTGTATACACAAAAGCAGTTTTTATCCATATCGGTTAATTGTCTATTTTTTCTTACATGTTTTTATCGTATATTGATTTAATTAAATAAATCAATTATGAAGACTTTACTAACACTTTTGCTAATAAGTCCGTTATATTTATATTCTCAAGTAGGAATTGGCACAACATCTCCAACTGCTACATTAGACATAAATGGCGACTTAGAAATAGTAAATACACCAAGCTCTAATGTATCTGGTATTAACCCTAATAACGAAATTATTTTAGTAAAAGATCAAAGCTCTAATCAAGTTCAATCTTTATCTATTAAAGATTTAATTAATAGTTATTTTAAAACATTTATTAAATGCTCTAAATCTTCAGATGAACAAGTAAATTTAGTTACAGCCAGTGGAACTTCTCAGGTAATCGATTTTAATACTGTTGAAATTGATTCTAATAACGAGTACTCTACTGCATCTAAAAGCTTTACTCCAAAACAAGACGGATGGTATGAAATACATGTACAAATAACCATTGAACCCACCAACCCAATAAGTGCATCTATTTCTAATGATTTTAGACTTAATATTGTAAAAAACAGTAGTGTAATAGCTTTTGATACGGGGGTTTTGGCTACACTAACAGCGCTAGGAACAAATGTATACACCCAACCAACTAGAAAAGTTGGTACTTTAGTTTACTTAACCACAAGTGACACCATTCAGTTCCAAGCACAGAATAACAATTCGCTTGTACCCGCAGCCATAGACATTAACTTATTAGGAAACTCTAGTCAAACTTATTTTAGTATTAGACAGGTTAGATAAATATTACATATTTTTTAATTGACACCTTTTATTTCCAAAAGACTAATTGAAGTGATTAAACTGAATAGCTATATTTCCTAAATTTAACGCATAAAAAAAGAGCTATCATTTCTGATCACTCTTACTTAGTAGCTAATAAAATTGAAATATCGAAAAATTACATTGATTATTTTTTAGCTATATAGATTTCTACAATTACAATTTGTAACCATACTATCAATTTGATCTTAAACACACCTTTCTACGATACAAATTTATTCTTACAAAACTTAGGTTTATCTAAATATTTCAAAAAAATTAACATAAATAATGCTTGTTTATAGCATTTTAAGACTACCTTGTAATCAAATTCATTTTTATGAAAAAAGGAACTGTTAAGTTCTTTAGTGATTCTAAAGGTTTTGGATTCATTATTGAAGAAGGAACTAAAACCGAATACTTCATTCAACATTCTAACTTAAATTCTATAACCATTAAAAAAGGTGATATTGTTGAATTTGAGACTAAAAAAGGTAGTCGAGGATTTAACGCTATAAATATTAAAATGGTTTAATCCATCTAAAGAGTATTAAATCTATTCTTAGATATAAAATCTATAATCTTATGTATACTATTAATAACATATTTAAAGTTGGTGATATTGTTTGCACTAAAGTAAACCCTAAAATAGCATTAGTTGTAAGACTGTTTGCCTATAATATATACTACTGTATTGTTAAAGGACAACCTAAAGGAACAGACCTTGTGTATTTTGAAAGAGAGCTTCAATTATTTGACTCTGAAAAAAAATAATTTACTTTATATCATTAAATAAATCAATATAATAGTTCAAGCCATTTTATTAGCTCTACCTTTGTTGTAATTATTAATTATATTTTTTATTTATGAAAAAAGGGACAGTTAAGTTCTTTAATGATTCCAAAGGTTTTGGGTTCATTACAGAACAAGAAACTAAAGCCGAACATTTTGTACACATTTCTGGATTAATCGATGAAGTAGTAGAAGATGATGAAGTTGAATTTGAACTAACACAAGGGAAAAAAGGATTAAACGCAGTAAACGTTAGAGTAATTTAATAATATTTCGTTGTAACTTAATAAGTTACTGGTTCAAGAAAAGCAGCTTTAGGGCTGCTTTTCTATTTGAAAATTTTAAACCAATCATTGGCAGGCTATAAACAGTTTTCTATATGTCTTGAGAAGATTTTTGTTTAGCCAGGGCAGTAGGACTCGAACTTGTGGCCTCAGGATTATGAGAGCAATCACTTTTTAATCATTCTAATTGTAGCTTCCTCTTTAGGTAATTTTACTTTAAGAAAATACACCCCCTTGGTTAAGTTTTCTGTTTTAAGTTCAACTTTAGAAACATTGACATAATTTTCCTTTTTTATCAATTTCCCTGAAATATTAAGAAACTCTAAACCCACCTTATTATACTTCCTTCCTAACTCCAATATTGATAAATAATTGATAGGGTTGGGATGCAAAATTATAGTCTTTTTATAATTATAATCAGTAATACTCAATATGGGATTAGTAAAAATTCTAACATGACCAGAATTACTACCATTACCATCATTTCCAAATGCTCCTACTGCCAACGTTATACCGTCTGAATCTAAATCAATAGCTCCTAAGCTTGCGGAAAAATCTTGAATATTTTCACCTACAATATCGTTCCCTAATTGTGACCATGAGCCACTAATATTCCTGTACACTCTAACCAGTCCTGCTGCCGAATTAGCTTCAGATGCTCCTGCTGCTAATAAATCACCATTACTATTTATACTAATAGAGCTTCCTAAATAATCTCCACTATTTCCAATAATATCATTACCTAATTGAACCCATGCAGTCTCACTAGCATTTAATTCATACGTTTTAACTAATCCTGAATTGGTTCCATTCGCATCATTGCGTCGTACTCCAATTGCCAAAATAGACCCCAAACTATTTAAACTTATTGAATAACCAAACTCATCTCCTAAATTTACTCCTTCTATACTAGCTCCTAATGATAACCAAGAATTTGTGTTATTAAGCCTTTTATAAACTCTTACAGCGCCTCTACTAGAGGATAACGATGGCCATCTATGTGCCCCTATTGCTAAAACAGAACCATCTTCACTTAAACTTAAAGCGCTTCCAAAATACTCTTGCTCTTGATTACCTTCTATGGTGTATCTATATATCCAGTTACCATTAACTTTTTCATATAGTTTAATATGTCCTTCTCCATCACTAACGCTAGAAGTTCCAGCTCTTGGAGCTCCAATGACTAATATATTTCCATTTTTACTTAACGAAACAGCATAACCAAAAAAATCACCTTGAGAGTCTCCATAAAAAGTATTTATTAATAACCAATTACTACCAACTTTTTTAAACAATCTTACTATACCAGCGTTACTTCCATTATCATCATTATAAGGTGTCCCAACTGCTAAAATTTCTCCATTACCACTTAGGCAAACTGAATAACCAAATCTATCACCAGGATTAGCTCCATTTATATCTTGGCCTATTTGAACCCAATTTCCACTAGTGTTTTGAAACACCCTTACATGCCCGGAAGCATTTCCGTTTCCATCATTTTCTGGAGCACCAATTGCTAAAATTGATCCGTTAGAACTTAAACTTACTGCATACCCAGATTCATCTCCAAGATGCTCTCCGTTTATATCATTCCCAGCTTGTGTCCATTGGGCTGAACTTAACAAAGGAATTATCACTATTATTTTAAAAATAAAAAGTTTCATCACATATATCTTTTTAACTCATCTTTCTTTTAGCCGTTAAGATTCTAGCTATTATATAAGTTATATATTTAGTATTCGTTTTAATATTGCTATTTGCCCATTATGCCAACTTTGGTGTTGAGAGAGTAGTTTTAATGCTTGATATTTAGTCTTTGCAGAAGGGTTTGGCACTTCTGTAATTTTGTCTAAATCAATCGTATCTATGCTTTTCAAATTTCTAAATGTGGCAGAGCATGTAAATTGAAAAGCGTCTAATAACTCTTTTGCTGAAGGTTTTTCGCTTTGAAAATCACAAGGATTAGATTTGGGTCCGTAAAATTTAATATAATCTTTTACTTTTTTAGAAAACTCACTATCTGCCCCTGAAATTGATGCTACTCCATGTAAATAATTTGCTAAAATAATATGACCTATTTGCCAGTTTATATTTGACTTTATAATTTCTGGAGTTTCATTCCACTTTTCAAATGGAATATCTACTATTAACTTCTCAGTTTTTTCTTTTGCCAGATGAATTTGATCTTTAAGCACGATTATTTTCATTATGATGATAGTTTATTTTTTTCTAAAAATTTCCTCAATCACTTTTCTAAAGTAGAATGTTATACTTCCTTATTATTCTTATTTTAATAAAAGGAACATTACTGTTGTTACATTTTAATAGGCTTTTGCAACTGCCTTGTTAACTATCATTGTTAATTCATTAAAAGCATTTTCTTGAGAAGTTGCTAATAATTTCTGTTTTATCATTTCTGTAAGAACTTCAATAATATTTCTTCTAATTTTAACACTTTTACCGAAGTAAACATTCATTATTTTGTTTGGGATAATATGATTTATTTTTATAGTATTTTCATTTACAAAAAACATTTTTATAGCATGCATATTGCTTTTTCTTAGAACTATACATTCTGCCATCTGACCGTTAACATCTACTCTTTGCTCCCAAACATCATATTCTTTAGAACACTCTAGAGTAGAAGATTGCACTAACTTTTTTTGCAAATCATTTAGCGATTTATAATCGCTTTTAATCTTGATTGTTTTTTCCATTGAAAGAAGAATTACTTGATAATAATATTTTATGCATTTATTAAATAGGTATTGTTATTAACAATACACAATTATCTCACTAAAAACTTTTTACGAATAGTTCCTTTATCAAAGGAGGCGTTTAGTATGTAAACTCCCGATGCCAAAAAGTTTTTTGAAATAGTATTCTTACTTCCATTTAAGATTCTTACTCCTGCTAAATTATATACAGTATACCCTTGTAAAATAATAGAATTAGGATGGTTTATTTTAAGTTCATTTGTTGTTGAAACAATAGTAATTTCATCAGCTAATTCAAAATTGTTAACACTTAAAGAAGCATCTTCTGTTACGGTATTAAAGCCTGTCCATAACGCACCGGCATCTGTAACATAGGCACCCATAGTACCTAGCGGAATGTGAAGATCTATATTACTTCTGTTTCCAAAGGTGTCAAAACCACCACCTGTTGTTATATTCGGTGGTGTTATACTTTCTGAAACAACATTAGTTAAAGGATTGCTAATAAAAGCTGCATTTCCTATACTGGTAACACTATTAGGGATTGTAATATTGGTTAATTGATTTTGCGCAAAAGTATAATTACCTATAGTTATAATACTATTGGGTATAGTAACACTTGTTAATTGATTATTGTAAAAAGCTGAATACCCTATACTAGTAACACTATTAGGTATAGCAACAGTTGTTAGTTGATTATCGCTAAAAGCTGCTCCACCTATACTAGTAACACTATTGGGTATAATAATAGTTGTTAGTTGATTATCGTTAAAAGCTCCATCACTTATGCTTGTAACACTATTAGGGATGGTAACATTTGTTAATTGATTTTGTGCAAAAGCATAATTTATAATGGAAACTACACTATTTGGTATAGTAATACTTGTTAATTGTTTGTCGTAAAAAGCTATGTTTCCAATAGCAGTAACAGTATAAGTTATACCATTGTCTGTTACCGTATTTGGGATATTAACTACAGTTCCGCCAGCTGTGTCATAACCAGTAGTTTTAACGGTATTATTGGTTGTAGAAGTTACTTGATAAGTTATATAATCTACTGTAAATGTTTGCGAATAGCTTATCAATGATAAACTTAAAGCTAATAAAATGAATAATATTTGTTTCATGCTTATTTATATATATGTTATAATTTTTAACAGTAAAAATATATAGCATATATAAAAACCGAAATAACTAGTTAATTTCTGCTATCTCAGAACGAATAAGCGCTGAATTCCAATAAATATTCGAGTAGAAATAAAATAATTAACTATTATTCCAAGTTAAAAATACATTTAAAAACTGTTCTCTTTTTCTGGAAGAAACCGGAATTTTTCCACCATTTTTTAAATGAATAATACCCGACTTGTCATATTTATTTATATAATCTAGATTAACTATAAAAGATTGATGCGGACGTATAAAATTGTTTTTGAGAAGACGCTCTTCAAACTCTTTAATAGTCTTTGAAACCACATATTTTTTATTATTGGTGCAATAAAAGGTAGTATAACCTTTGTCAGATTCACAAAACAAGAGTTTATTTAAATCTATAACTTGAAAACTGTCATGCAATGATAAAATTAGCTTAGACTCATCATTACTCCAAACTTGTTTTGCTACTTTTAATTGTTGCCTTTGTTCTGTTAATGATAGTTTAGCTACTTTTTCTAATGCTATTTGTAACTCCTCTACATCAACAGGTTTTAAAATATAATCTATAGCTCCAATCTTTAAAGCTTTGAGTGCATACTCCTCATAGGCAGTAATAAAAATTATCTTAAATGATAAATTTTCAGTTTGATCTAAAAAATCAAATCCAGAACCATCAATAAGATTGATATCCAAAAAAACTAATTCTGGTTTACAAGCATGAGTAACAATAACAGCATCTTTTACAGACTCACATTCTCCTATCACATCTATTGTGGTCTCTAATGATTGTAACATACTAACCAAGCCTTTTCTTACATATTCTTTATCTTCTATTATTAGTGTTTTCACTTAACTTATCAATTTATTATGATGTAAGGTACTACTAAAGTAGCAATTGTTCCTTGCTCGTTGTATTTTTTTCTATCTTCAAGACTAACAGAACCCTTCATTTTAAAATCCTTAGAAAGCATTTGCAATCGTTCTGAAGTTATAGCCGTAGATAGTGATTTTTTATATCTATTTTTATTATATTTCAAAGACTCAATCCCAATGCCATTATCTGTAACAGTACAAATTAAGTTTTTATTTGAATAGGTAAGTCTAATATCTACAGATCTATCTTTTTGTTGATTTGCAAAAGCATGCTCAATGGCATTCTCAACAAAAGGTTGAATTAGCATAGGAGGTATTTTAAACAACGATGTATTTACCGTATTGTCTGTAGAAATAGTATAAGAATACATATTACTCTCTAAGTTTTGAAGTGTTAAATAGTTTTCTATTGCTAAAAGCTCTTCAGATAACAAAACCATTTTATCTCTAGAATTCTCTAAAATAATTCGTAGCAGTTTAGAAAATTTAGATATGTATAAAACAGACTTTTTCTCTTCTTTATTTAAAATCATTCCCTGTAATACAGAAAGTGAATTAAAAATAAAATGTGGTGTCATTTGCGAGCGTAAAAGTTTTTGCTCAATAATAACATTTTGAGTTTTAGATTTTTCAGTCTGTAGTTTTAAATAGAAAAATAAAGTTATTAAAAACAATACAATTATTGTTGCTACTGAGTAAAACCACCATTCTTTCCAATACGGTTTACTTATTTGAAACTCATATGATATAGTTTTATGTAATTCTTTTTGGTTTAGGCAAGAAGCATTGAAAATATAATTCCCTGGAGGTAAGGATGCAAATGTAATTTCTCTATTTTTAGAATAATACCACTTATCATTTAAACCAAGTAATCTGTATTTATAGATTAAATCATCTTTAAAAGATACGCCTTCTAAATTAAAAGTAATTCTATTTTGATTGTGTAGTAGTTCTACATTAGATTGATTTAAAATTATAGAATCATTAATTAACACTTCTTTAATTTTTAATCTAGGATTATTAATATAATGCTTGTTTAAAATATTCTTGTGCATTTTTAGGAGCCCTTTACTTGTCCCCAAGAATAAACTATCTCCTATTACTTCTAAATCAGTAATCTTATTATTATAACCTATATTCTTAAAAGAAACACCTTCTATAGATCTATGATTATTTAATAATAATATTCTATTGATTCCTTTATCTGTTATTATCCAAATATTTTCATCATTTTCAAAATGAATTTCTTCTATATTATTACTTAATAAACCATCTTTATTTGTTATTGATTCAAAATTTCCGTTAGAATATATCACAACTCCATTACCTATAGTAGCTATAAATAATTTATCTTTTTCTCTATCAACTTCTAAATCTTGAATTCTACAATCTAAAGCTTCATGATTAATTTTTTGAACAGTATCGTTAAATATTTTAAACAACCCTTTTGGTGTTCCAACAAACATTTGATCATTATACATTGAAGCATCTAAACATCTATATGGGAGTTTAACTTCTTGAACAGTATCATTTTTCACCTTAATAACTTTCCCTATTGAAGACAAAAGAATCACTCCTTTTTCAGGTTTTGACAAGCCTAGAGCATATGTTTTAACATTTGTATTACTTATATTTCTGAATAATTTATTATCTGATATAAAATACAAATCATCATTAGCTCTATCGTATTCAACTAAAGAAGGGGTTGGAAGCCTAGATTCATAAATTTTTTTATTTTTTCCACTTTTACTTCTTCTTATAACGTTTCCACTAGCAAAGCCTAAAACTAAATCATCATTATTCAGTTTTATCATAGATTGTACTTCTTCACTCCCAATACTTATACAATCTATTTCTGGACTAGCTACATAAAATACTCCAGATTTTAACGTACTAAACCAATATCCTCCTTCATGATCTATAAAAAAGCTTGTACATGTCTTTTTCTGTAAAAAACTTTTTTTAATATTCCCTTCCAAATCATAAATAGAAACTCCTCCTTCAATAAAGTTTATTGCTATTTTATCATTCCCAACTTTATCAATAGTTATCGGCTTATTTTTAAATTTAGTAAGCTCTATATCTTTTTTATGCTTATTAATTATAGCCACTTTATTATTATAAAGCATTACAAATACATTCTTACTAAATGAAATATTATCAATAAACCCCTGATCAAGGTTGTAATTAAAATTTCCTGTATTATCTATATAACTATACTTATTATCTTTATCTATAGTTACATAAAGTTTTTCATTTTTTTTAGGTAGTATTTTAGGCTTTTTTATTAGCTTACCTTCATTGGATATTATTATGTTTCCAACAATTTTTTGCCCTGCCAAGTGTAAATTACCTTCTTCATCTAAATAAATGCTTTTTATTATCTGATAAGGAGATGTAATAACTTCCTCCAATAAATAATTATGCTTATATTCAATAAACTTATCACTCCCCTTCTGAAAATAGAATAACTTATTGGTATGTTTAGTCCAGCACCAAATTTGATTATTTGTTTGTGGAAAAAAATCAAAAATCACATTACCTGGTACTCCTTGATTCTTTCCATAATTTTTAAATTCATAGCCATTATATTGTGATAAACCTCGATCGCTTGAAAACCACAAATAACCGTTAATATCATCTTGATATATGTCATATATCTCATTACTTGCCAAACCATCCTTTAAACTAAAATTAATATAGTTTTGATTTTGAGAAAAACTATAGTTAATAATGAGCAGTAGAAAAATTATAGATATTTGTTTCAAGATCTTTGGTTTTATAGACGAAAGTAAATTTCTTTATTCAAAGAACGTAAAATATTTATAAACCATATTTATATATTAAACCTATAAGTTTTTTTACAAAAAAAGACTTTAGAACTCAATTCAGAGAAATGAAAATGTAGAATTCTTTCTTTTTATTATACCTATGTTGTACCTCTAAAGCCATACAAGGCTTCAGATTTTTGTGAAGTCTTTTTATTACTAGTAGCGGATAAAATTGAAATATCGAAAAATTACATCGATGATTTTTTAGCAATAATAGATTTCTACAATTATAATTTGTAGCATAAAGTCTTTAAGTTGCGGATTTGTTGTTACAATATATATCTATTCTTCTCAAATGTTAAATAATCTGTACTTCCATTACCACCACTAACATCAATTAATTCTATTTTAGTAACAGTATTAGTAATGAAATCCCAATCATCATTAAGGTCTTCAAACTCATTAGTTAAGTTAAAGTTAATATTGAAGTCTACACTACTTAAACTACTACTATTTGTAATACTCCAAATACCATTATATGTTACAGCCCCATTACTTGCTGTTATAGTTCCATTCCATTCTCTGTAACCTAACAGCATTCAATATTGCCAATAATGCTACTCCTACATCTGCAAACACAGCTTCCCACATTGTTGCTAGACCACCTGCTCCCAAAATAAGCACAATTACTTTAACACCAAAAGCTAAAATAATGTTCTGCCACACAATTTTGCGAGTAGAACGGCTTATTTTTATGGCTCTAACCACTTTTGAAGGTTGGTCTGTTTGGATGATAATGTCTGCTGTTTCTATTGCTACATCACTACCCAAACCACCCATTGCAATACCAACATTACTTGCTGCTAAAACAGGTGCATCGTTAATGCCATCACCTATAAAAGCTACTTTATTTTCAGGGTTTTTCTTTAAAGATTCAACTTCGTTTAATTTATCTTCTGGCAGTAAACCACCTTTAGCGTTTTCAACATTTAACTCTTTTGCAACTTGCTGGGTAATGGAATCCTTGTCACCAGAAAGCATCATAATATTTTTAATACCTACTTTATGTAAATTGGTAATTGTTTCTTTTGCGTCTTCCTTTAGTTCATCTGCTATGACTACATAGCCTGCAAATTGATTCTCGATTGCAACTAACACTATAGATTCTACAATAAATTTTGTTTCAGCTGGAACATCAATATTATTCACAGCCATTAAGGCTTTATTACCTACTAAAACCGTTTTACCGTTTACAATACCTTTTAATCCTTTTCCTGCAATTTCAGAAACGTCTTTTGCTTCATAGTCATCTTCATTTTCTTTATACTCCATAATAGCTTTTGCAATAGGATGCGTGGATTGTTCTTCTAGAGCCATTAGGTATTTCATAAATTCGGATTCTTCCCAACCAGTAGACTTGATTTCCTTAATTTTGAAAACACCTTTGGTAACTGTTCCTGTTTTATCCATTACCAATGTATTTATCTTGGTCATAGCATCTAAAAAGGAAGCCCCCTTAAACAGAACACCATTTTTTGAAGCTGCTCCCAATCCACCGAAATAACCCAAAGGAATAGAAATTACCAACGCACAAGGGCAAGAAACCACCAAGAAAATCAATGCTCTATACAACCAGTCTCTAAATATATAATCCTCTACAAAAAAGTAAGGTAGGAAAGTAACTCCAATAGCTAAAAACACGACAATTGGTGTATATATGCGAGCAAACTGTCTAATAAATAATTCTGTTTTAGATTTACGAGCAGTAGCATTTTGAACCAAGTCTAATATTCTGGCAATGGAACTGTCTTCAAACTTTTTAGTTACTTCAACTTCAATAACACTTTCTAAATTGATACTTCCTGCATATACTTTTGCATCTTTTAAGATAGAATCGGGTTTACTCTCACCAGTTAAAGCAGCTGTGTTTAACAATGCTTTTTTGGATAATAATATGCCATCTAACGGGATTTTTTCACCTACACGTATTTGGATTTTTTCTCCTATTTCAACATTTTCAGGTGACACACTTATATAATCATTATCACGAAATACATTGGCTTCTTTAGGTCTTACATCTAATAAAGCTTTAATGTTACCTTTTGCTTTATTTACTGCGGCATTTTGAAATAATTCACCAACTGCATAGAATAACATCACAGCAACTCCTTCTGGGTATTCACCTATTATAAATGCTCCAATAGTGGCAATGGACATTAAAAAGAACTCTGTAAAAACATCTCCTTTTTTAATACTATTCCAACCTTCCTTTACTACTGGAAAACCTACTGGAAAATACGCTATAGTATACCAAATTATTCGCATCAAACCCTTAAAAAAAGTAGCATCAAAATAATCTAATGCTATACCAGTGATAAGCATAGTAGAACTTATGATTGCAGGAATATAAGCTTTGAAGTTATTTGATGAATTACCATGATTATGACCGTCATCGTGGCTATTTAGCTCTTTAGAATCTGTTCTTAAATCTCCTAAATTGACTTTCTTTTTTTTCATTGCGCTTCCAATAAGTTTTGAATATCTTTTGGTATAGGCATTTTTTGAAGAGGTGGTACATCTGCTCCTCCGGTATTTCCTAAAGGTACATGGTCAATAAAAGATTTCCAACCACCAACAAGTAAACGAATTATCTGTCCAAAAACTTCTTTAATATCATTTTGACGAAATCCAAACTTTAGCATTAACCAATGAGAATATGTGTGTTCTATTGGATAAGATTGCCCTATAATATGACTTCTTTCTAAATGATACCATGCATCTTTGTGATTACCCAATTTAAGATGTTGTCTATACTTTTTTAATTCAATTTCAAAAGCAAGTTTTAAATTTTCTGGTATTGTGGTATTGAATTTCATGATTTTAAATTTTGTTATAAAATTAGTTTTTAAAATCATGCAATGGAAGTGCATTGTTGTCTACTATACTCCACAATGATGCCTGAAAATTTATACTACACTAAAAAAACAGAAAATGGATTAAAAATATGAAGATATTCCAAAACTAAAACCACCTAATTTAGCTGGTTCATTGTTCAAAATATCAGTTTGTCTTTGAATCCTGTAATTTAACCTAAATACGGTTTGTTGCGTTGGCCTGAAACTAATTGCTGGCATAATACTCCAAAGCTCATCTCCTATATTACCACCAGTTTCGTTAAATCTTCCTACATTCCAATCCACATATTCAAATCGGCAAGCCAGATTTAAAGTTGCATTGTCCCAACCAAACATATTTTGTTTCAAAACTGGCTGAACTATATCCAGAAACCCTCCATATTGCTTGTCGCCATATTGTTGTGTATAGGTTTCAGGAACATCTACATTAACCCAAGCCCATTCGCCTGTAATAAATGTATTGGTTTTTGTTAGAGTTGTGTTATAATCTATGGCAAAGACATTTAATCTACGTTTTTCATCCAATACAATACCATCATCTTGAAAGGTGTTATAGATGCCCCCCATATAGGATAGACCAATTTCTCCTAATTTATTATTTCTAATAGCTATTTTAGCAGTTGTCAAGGGAGTTCCGCTTGCTGATTCCTCAAACCGTTCTGCATTATCTTTAGATGAGGGCAAAAATGTTTTGCTCTGTTCATTATCAATAATAGTATCATCAAAACCTCCTGAAAGATAAAGTTCATAACCAAACATCCAGCTATTTTTATAAGTCTTTCCAAAGAATCCAAAACCTGTATTACTCCATGTCGCTGGTAACATTTGAGTAGCAGAAATTGGGCGGTCTGTGAATTCCCATTTAGGGCCATCATGATTCTGATTAAATGCTCCAATAGGGTTCATAATAATACCTCCTCTTAAATTGAATAACGGATGAAATTCAACATCCAAAGAAGCAAATTCAATAGCTATCTCCTTACCTCCTTCTTCAAATTCTATTTCACTTAAAAACTTAATTTTCTTTGAAATAGAAGAAGCTACAAATAAAGTCATTCTTCGCATTTGGAATTGATGTCCTTCAGACACACCATCGGTACCTATATGTTGCCAATTTACTTCTGCATATCCACCTATAGAAACGGGGAGTTTCCCTAAACTTAAAAATGGTCTATTATAGACCGCATCCATATTAAGTTGTTGCTTTGTACTGTCTATTTGTTGCCTTTTAAATAGCGTAGAATCTACTTGTGCAAATGATATGGTTGATATTAAAGATAATATTGCTATAATTATATGTTTCATACTTTTTTAAGTGAGATTAAAATATTTTGATTGTCTAACTCTAATTGAAATTTACGTAATGGACTTGATGCTGGTCCGTTGGTTACATTGCCTTTATTATCAAACTCACTCCCATGTGCAGAGCAAACTAATTTTTCACCATAGGCTGTAACTTCATTCCCTTGATGGGTGCATTGCATATATAAAGCGGTAAAATGGTTTTCAGAAAACCGAAAAACATAGATAGGGTATTGCAGTTTCGAATTATTTACCACAAGATATTCCAACATTTTTCCGTCTTTTTCAAAACTTGATTGCGGTACAAGCAAATTCTCTCCTTCAATTATGGCAGAAATACTTTTGGTAGACACACACCCTTGCAGTAGTGGTGGAAAAATTGTAGTCCCTAAACAAGCAAATCCGCAAGTTTTGATAAACTCCTTTCGTTCCATGCTTACAGTGATTCTAGAAATTTGATTAAATCATCTTTTTCAGTTTCAGAAAGATTCAAGAACTGATTTTTACTGTTCTCTGCTTCTCCTCCGTGTAATAAGATAGCTTCTGAAATGCTTCTGGCTCTTCCATCATGTAACAAAAAGTATTGTCCACCTTGCGTGGATTCCGATAAACCGAGCCCCCAAAGCGGTGGAGTTCTCCATTCTGATGTTAGTGCATTACCTTCAGTATAACCATCATCCAAGTCACTACCCATATCGTGTAATAAAAGGTCTGTGTAAGGATTAAATTCTTTAAATGAAAGTGCTTCTATAGGAGAATAGCCTGTAGTTAAGGTTGGAGTGTGACAAGATGCGCATTGTATTTGATTAAAAAGCGTTTTTCCATTAATAACATTTGGGTCGTTCTGATTTCTGGGTACAGGTGCTTTAAGCGTTTGTAAATAGGCTACCACATCACGAATTGTAGCATCAGAAACTTCTGGGTCTATTGATAAACCACTATAGGTGTCTATAGGATTAAAAGTGGATGTTATACCCATATCTTCATTATATGCACCAACTGTTTGGTCTAATAAATCATAAGCCGCAGCCTTTTTTCCAAAACGATGAATATACATTCCATTTTGAGAAATTGCATTAGGGGCTGGGATGACAAAATCCTTAAGAGGAATCCAATGAGGAACTCCTGAAATACCATCATCATTAGTATCATTAGGGTCTGCCAGTGCCAAAATGTCTTCATCGGTTACAAATTGCAAAAAACCAAGTCCCGTTACGGCAGGAGGGGTAAATTTTGAAAAGGTTGCCCCATTTGGGATGCTTTCAGGTTCATATCCTGGTAATGACCTATTCTGAAGTTGAGGCCCTCCCATGTTTAGAAATTGATTACCTGAATTGTCTGACTGTCCAAAGCGTGTGAGCGTAGTGAAGGGGTGCCCTTTTCCATCTCCCGCATGGCAACTAATACAGCTATTAGTATTAAATATAGGCCCCAGACCAGTTGATGACGTAAATACCTCGGCAAATGCTTCATCACCTCTTAAGAATTCAGCTTGCTGTGCAAGTGTTAATCCTTCCATTTCTCCGTCTAATACGTCTTCAGAATTAGGAAGCATTGGTTCAAAATTGTCACAGGACGCGATTGTAATTGTACAAATTACGTTAAAAAGTAAAATTTTGGTTTTCATAATCTTGTTCATTTTGTAAGCAAAAATATATTTATTTAGTCTTACATAAAAATATTTTTAGCTTTATCTAAAAAAATAATTTATCGCAATAAAAACATTATAAATATGACTCTGTTAACTTAAGAAATGTTTGACACTATGATTTTCGATTTATGAATGTATGCTAGCACAAAATATCTATATCTTTTTAAAAAGATGTTTTTAACCAAACCAAGAAAGTACTTGTCCTTAAAATTTAATTATCATCAAACTACTACAGTAAACATGACATTATCCACTACATTTATCGCATATACCTTTTACAACCAAGTTTACATTTTCCGAAACAAAGCCATTAGGTACTTTTATTTGCGGTATTTTATGGTCTGTTAAGCAAATGGTTTCATCACAAATATTACAATGAAAATGTAAATGCAAGTCAGTTTCAATCTCACAATTACAATCTTTTTCGCATAAGGCATATTTGGCAATACCTGTACCATCGTCTATTTGGTGTACAACACCATTTTCTTCAAAAGTTCTTATCGTTCTGTAAAGCGTAGTTCTATCTGCTTTTTCAAACGCATTTTCAATATCACTTAATGTTACCGCGATTTCTTTTTCTGCAAGAAACTTATAAATTAACATACGCATTGCTGTAACGCGTATGTTTTTTGAATTTAATACTTTTTCTATTGTTTCCATAATTAATGTGAGTGTTCTGCTTCTCCTTTTTTCATTTCTGCAATTAGGTAATAGGCATTATTATAAGCAAACTTGGTATTAACAGGTAACTCTTCTGAAAAAGTGACTGCTATCCAATCTCCATCTTTTTCTCCAGTCATTACTTCTAAAGGTTTGAATACCCAATTTTCTCCTTCCTTTTCTGCTATAAAAACAAAAAATTTATTGCCTTCTTTTATAATAGCACTCTCGGGTAATGCTTTTGTTAAAATGTTTTCAATTTGTATTTTTCCTTGAATATACATACCAGGAATGAGGTTTCCTGACTTATTTTCAATTTCAGCGTGAACGTGAACCGCTTTAGGATTATCTTCAAAGGTTTTGCTTACCGAGTATATTTCAGCCGACAGCTCTGAATTTGGTATAGATTGAACACTAAAGGTTATCTTTTGCCCTTGTTTTATTTTATGTACATCTTTTTCAAACACCATAAAGTCTGCATGAACGTGATGGGTATTGACAATCTCGAATAGTTCAGTTTGAGGTTCTACATATTGTCCTGTTTTTACCTCAACTTTCTGAATATAACCCTCTATTGGACTACGTAATGGAGCTTGTTGTGCAATAGTACCGTTACGAACTGATGCTGTATTGATATTTAGAATTTTCAATTGAGCTGCCAAACCATTTACTAATGCCTTTGAACTTTTAAATTCTGCTTCTGCCTTTTGAAAATTAGCACCGGAACCTACACCTGCATCATATAATTTCTTTTGACGTTCGTGATTTTTCTTTAATAGTTCACTATTGCTATAAGCGTTTAGGTAATCGCTTTGCAAGGAAATGATGTTTGGGTGGGACAGATAGGCTATTACCTGACCTTTTTTAACCTTATCGCCTTCAATAACTTTTATAGACATTACGTTTGCGCCTATTACAGACGTAACAGCAGCTTCGTTTTGAGGTGGCACTTCTAATGAACCATTCGCTTCCACATAAGCACTCATATTGCGTAAACCCAAGGAGTCTATCTTCATTTTTAAGGTTTTGAACTGTTGTTCATTTAGTATTGCCTCCTGTTCTTCGTGATGGTCTTCATTTTCAATTGTTTGTTCTTCTTTTTCGTGTGAATGCCCATCGTGTTCATTATGATTTTCTATATTACCGCAAGACATCATAAAAAGTATTACGAAAAAAACGGTGATGTATTTATATAATATTGTTTTCATTTTTTTATTGATTAAAATATTGTAATTGAAATGCACTTTTTAAATAGTTAATTAAAGAGTTTTGAGCTTCCAGTTCTGACTTTACGGCTTCTTTTACCAATTGTGTAAAGGTGATATAATCTATTTCACCCTCCTTATACGCTAACAATGCTCCCGATTTTTGGTCTTTGGTTAATGGTAAAACTTGTGTTTCGTAAAAACTCCAAGAGGTTTTCCATTTTAAAAAATTTTCTTTTGCTTGAGTATATTGAGATTGTAACTCTTGTTTTTTGAACAACAAATTACTGTTAGCTATTTCATTATCAATTTTTGCTGATTTTACTCGAGCCCTATTTGAACCTGATAGGAATGGAATAGAAATCCCTGCTTGATAAGTATAAAAGCCTGAATTACCATTTACTTTTTGTAAACCTCCTTGAAGGTTTAGTTTTGGTAAATTATCTGCTTTAGCCGCTCTCAATTCTGCTTCAGTAACATTAAGTTGATTTTCCGAAACAGTAATCATTGGATGCTCATTTACTAATAAATTATTTATTTCTGTAGTTGCAATGTTTTCCAATTTATCGTTCACTGTATAAATTTCGTTCTCAAACAACCAAAGATTCAACTGCTGAATAGCTATGAGGTAATCTCTGTATGCCTGTGCTTTTTTATTCTGAATCTGAAATACTTGGTTTTTAGCTGCGGAAAATTCCAATTTTGAAATAGCTTCTACTTCGAAGTTAAGCGTTACTGCTTGCTCAAATTTTCCGTAAATTGAATCGAGCTCTTTGTATAATTGATAGTTTCTCATAGACTGATAACAATTTGCCCACGCTTTTTTTACTTCCAATTCTATATCCAATTCAGATAATTGTAATGCTTTTTGTGACAATTGAATACGTTGTTGTTGCAATTTTCGCTTTGCTCCAATTCCAAACAAGTCTATATCTGATTGTCCTATACCAACCGTTGTATAAATTCCCGTTCTATTATTAATTTCTTCACCTCCTGTAAAGATTTGAGTAGAACCAAAATCGAATGCGGTAGATTTAAGGTTTTTCTGTTTAGTAATTTCCAATTGTTTTTGTTTTAACAATGGATAGTTCTTTTTAGATAAAGCAACAGCTTCGTTTAATGTTATTTTAGGTAAGGTATCTATGGCTTGTTGTGCGTTACTTTGTGTTGAAAAACCAAACATTAAAACCAATACTGCGGTTGCATTAGCTATTTTTTTGTTTGGTTTAAAGCTAAAGGATTTATTCTCAACCCAATGATATAAAATAGGTAACACAAATAAGGTGAGTAATGTTGAAGTTAATAATCCACCAATAACAACGGTTGCCAATGGGCGTTGAACTTCTGCACCCGCTGATGCTGAAACTGCCATTGGTAAAAAGCCTAATACATCTGTAAATGCTGTAAGCATAATTGGTCGTATTCTTCGTTTTGTACCTTCTAAAATTCTATCCTTTAAATTGGTTATACCTTCTTCTTTTAATTCATTTAACCCGCTTATCATAACCAAACCATTTAACACAGCAACACCAAACAATACAATGAAACCAACACCTGCTGAAATACTAAAAGGCATATCTCGTAACCATAGCGCTATTATACCACCAATGGTAGCCATAGGTATAGCAATATAAATCATTAAGGTTTGCGATAATGATTTTAGAGCAAAGTATATAAGTATAAAAATGAGCAATAAGGCAATTGGTACAACGGTTAGCAGACGGCTGGTAGCACGTTCCAGATTTTCAAAAGCACCACCGTATCGAACAAAATAGCCTGATGGTAATTCTAATTGTGTATCTAATTTTTCTTTAATTTCACCTACCAACGATTTCACATCTCGTCCTCTTACATTTATACCAACATAAGTTCTTCTGTTAGTATTATCCCTACTTATTTGCATAGGTCCTGCTTTATAAGATATATCAGCAACTTCTCGAAGTGGAATTTGCACACCTGAAGGCAAATTGACAAATAGATTTTGAATATCTGATATATCCTTACGGTTTTGTTGATTTAAACGAACTACCAAATCAAACCGCTTTTCTCCTTCAAAAATAACTCCTGCTGTACCGCCAGCAAATGCAGATTGTACAGTTTGATTTAGTGCATTTATTTGAAGTCCGTATTGTGCTAATTTATCCCTATTGTAATTAATAGTCATTTGTGGTAGTCCCGTTGTAGCCTCCGCTTTCATATCACCAATACCTTCTGTTCCTGCAATAATTTTAGATATTTCTTCTGCTTTTTGAGACAACACCTCAATATCTTCACCATATAACTTTATGGCAATATCTTCACGTATACCTTCCAATAATTCGTTAAAACGCATTTCTATAGGTTGGGTAAATTCATAATTTACACCTGGAACAATCTCAACCGCATCTTTCATTGCTTCAATAAGCTCATCTTTTGTTTCTACTGTGGTCCATTTATCTTTTGGTTTAAGTATTACAAATACATCAGCAATGTCCATAGGCATTGGGTCAGTTGGTATTTCAGCCACACCAATACGACTAACTATTTTTTCAACTTCTGGGAATTTTGCCTTTACAATTTGCTCAATCTTTGTAGTAGTTTCTATAGTTTCAGTAAGTGAACTCCCAGGTTTTAAAATTGCGTGAAATGCAATGTCCCCTTCATCGAGCTGTGGGATGAACTCACCTCCCATTCGGGTAAACATAAAAACTGTTACGGCAAATAGTGCAACTGCGATTCCGATAATTAATTTACCTTTTAGAAGTGCTCTTTCCAATAAAGGTTTGTACTTGTTTTCAACCCAATACACAAATTTATCACCATAAGATAATTTATTATTTTTTGGAGGTCTTAAAATCAAAGCAGACATCATTGGAACATAAGTAAGACATAATACCATAGCTCCTAACATAGCGAAAATGAAGGTTAGTGCCATAGGCTTGAACATTTTGCCTTCTATACCTTGTAAAGCTAAAATTGGAAGAAAAACAATAAGAATAATAAGTTGACCGAAAAAAGCTGCGTTCATCATTTTTTTAGAAGCTGATGCTGCTACTTCATCGCGTTCCTTGACTGTTATTTTTTTCTTTTTAAGTACCTGTGAAGCAATGAGAAATACCGTAGATTCTACTATAATTACTGCTCCATCTACAATAATACCAAAATCTATAGCTCCCAAACTCATTAGGTTTGCCCATACATCAAATACATTCATTAGTATAAATGCAAATAACAGGGATAATGGAATAGTTGAAGCTACAATTAAGCCACCTCTCCAATTACCTAACAAGAAAATAAGTACAAAAATAACAATTAATGCACCTTCAATAAGATTGGTAGATACAGTAGAGGTTGTTTTACCTATTAACTTGCTTCGGTCTAAAAGTGGTTCAATAACAACACCTTCAGGCAATGATTTTTGTATTTGAACCATTCTGTCTTTTACGTTTGCAATCACATCATTAGAATTTGCTCCTTTAAGCATCATCACCAAACCGCCTACAACCTCGCCTTCACCATCTTGCGTTAATGCACCATATCGTATGGCCGAACCGAATTTTACAGTAGCTATATCAGCAATTGTTATAGGTACATTGTTTATAGTTTTTACCGTAATTTTTTTAATATCTTCTAAACTTCTTGCCAATCCTTCTCCTCGTATAAAATTAGCCTGATGGTTTTTTTCGATGTACGCACCTCCAGTATTTTGGTTATTTGCTTCAAGAGCTTCAAGTACATCTGTAATAGAAATCCCAATTGATTTTAGCTCATTAGGGTCTACTGCGACTTCATATTGTTTTATTTTACCACCAACAGCATTTACCTCAACAACACCAGGAACCATAGCCATTTGTCGTTGTACAATCCAATCTTGCATTGTACGTAATTCAGAAATGGAATATTTATCTTGATATTCAGGTTTTATTTTTAATGTGTATTGGTATATTTCCCCTAATCCCGTAGAAATAGGCCCCATTGAAGGTTCTCCAAAACCTTCTGGAATCTGTTCTTTTACTTCGTTGAGTTTCTCTGCCACCAATTGTCTCGGTAGATATGTGCCTATATCATCATCAAATACAATGGTTACTACTGACAGACCAAAACGTGAAATTGAGCGGATTTCTTCTACATTAGGCAAATTACTCATTGCTACCTCAACAGGATAGGTTATTATTTGCTCAATATCTTCTGTTCCTAAATTTGGAGATTGTGTTATTACCTGTACTTGATTGTTGGTAATATCTGGAACGGCATCTATGGGAACTTTAGTCATACTCCAAATGCCTGCTCCAATTATGGTAAGCGTTAGCAAACCAATAATGAATTTATTATTGATTGAAAAATCAATGATTTTATTAATCATAGAAAATATATTAATTCAGTTATACTTTTTCGATAAATGCTTAAATCGTTAGCAAATCGAATGAAAAAGACCATAAAAGGTCAAAAAAAGGCATAGTTATCCTTTAAAAAACTGAATTAAATCTGGGGCGGTTGAAGTATAGCAGAATTAAAATCTTTTTCCAGACCTTTAAAGTGATAAAATACTTCTGTAAAAACATCTATTTTAACAACCATAAAGTTATTAGCCATGAAAGATATTGCATGAATGTGACAACATTGACAGCTACAAAAAGGAGAACATAAATCATTATCTATATGTTGGTGACTGCTATCTATATCTTTTGAAATCTCTGTTTCAGCCTTATTACAATCAGTATCAATGTCTTCACAAGGCACTAAATTGAGCGCTAAGATATAAATAGATAATAAAAATGTCAAAACTTTCATCGATGCAAAGATATAATTTTTTTAATGCAATGTGATTGCAAATAAAATCAATATTACAGAAAATATCTTAGTTAAAAAGTTAACTCTAAACACCAATAAATGGGTATAGACTATAACCTTATCAGTTACTATATCGAACATCTACCCCTTACAATTTATTTAAGACATCGGTAGGGTTAAAACTGTTTTATCCGTTTTATTTATAGACTAACCCAATATGAAGATTAAAACTCAAATACAACATCTCATATCCGAGATTCTAATAGCTAATACCATTGACCTAAAACGCTCTCTAGGTAATCAAACTATTGAATTATTTAAACAAGCTAACCTCATCAATAATACACCAGTAGCAATTAAATTAAATACTACTCTAGAACTTAAAGAAGCTATCGATAATTTCTGTATAAATGATAATTTAACCAATAGAGATGCTTTAAATAATATACTTGAATCTATTAACCAGTTATTGGTTGATGATAAGATTGCTAGTTAATACTGGTGGTAATTCTTTGCGGCGGCGATGACTTTTCTAAAACGCCTATTTTAAAAGGTGTATAATATAACGTGTTGTACAAGTGATTATGATCGCTGCGCGATTCATAATCCACACTTATAACTTTTCTTCTTTTGGATAAAGTAACTCATTAACTGTTACACCTAAAGCTTCAGCAAACTTCATAAGAGTAGTAAAACCCATTTCAACCCTACCTTTTTCATAACGTCTAACAGCAGAAGGGTCTATATTCACTAATACTGCAATATCCATTTGGGTCATTTTATTTTCAAGTCTTAGAGTCTTGATTCTTTCCCCTAACTGTATAATAATTTCAGTATCTGGATTATATTTTGCTTGTTTAGCCATAGAACAAATTTGCTCTATTTGGCCAAAAAACAGCAGAACATATTTGAACGGTCTTATTTGTTTTATTATATTTGGCCATAACCAAAGGCTAAAACAATGAAATTAAACAACTACTCAGTTAACGAATACACTCAGGTATTAGATAAGTTGGCGCGTGCTAAAACCGTTCATAACTATACTTACACTGGTTATACTGAACTATCGTTTTGGTCAATAATAGGTTGGTTATTTCAGTCAGCAATTTATATCGTTGTTTACCCAATTATATTTCTAATCATATCAGTTATTAAATCAATTAAAAAAGAATACTAGTCATGAAAAACATTATCTACCTTATTCTAATTATTTGTTTAACCTCATGCGCTCAGAATAGCTCAAATAAGACCGATTACGGACTTTATTTAACTCCAGAAGTAAAAGAATACATGAACGCTAATAACGTTGAATTTACCCCACTGGAAAAGGATATAATACGCTTAACTATGGAACAATATGAGTTTAATGTTCAATGGTGGGAAATTAACTTAAAGCACAATAATGATATCAAAATTAGAGACCGAAAAAAAGCATTAATGACTTATGCCTACCAAAAGAATATTATCACTGGAGACCCGTTAACCAGTTCATATATTATCGAAAAGTTTGTTAGCAAGTTTGAGAAAACCAGAACTCAAGAAGGAGCAATGAAAAGCTTATTTGACTATGCAGTTAAGGAGAAAAACTGGGCTAAGAAATCATTAGATGAAATAAAGACGCAGTATAATATAAAGTAGTTTCAAACTGGGGTTATATCCTTGCGGCGGCAAGGGTTTTTGTAAACCATAAACAACATAGGGAGGGGTATTAAATATCCTGCCTATGTGATGAACAATTCTATTTGATGTTGCTTGTTACCCGTCTTATATGCATAAGCCATTGACTCATTTTTACCGCACCTTAATATCTAAATTTATGCCAGCCTAGTTTTTTGCTTTGAGCGTTTAAAACGTCCTTGATAAATTCTTGTGATATTTATTAATAAAGACAAGAAACTATGAAACTTACAATAAACTACAGACAACTACTTTTAGCTATTGACCAAACCAAAACGGTAAAATATCCCATCACGTTTAAAGATGGCTCAATGGCTTCATCCTTTAAAGATTATATTGACCAACAACAATTAAATTAATGGGGTAAACCGTACCTGAGCTATAAAGAACCGTACCCTGTTTACAATTATAGTTGCTATGCTACACAAGTAAACCGCCGATTATTTAAAGAATTAGAGTGTTTTATATAATTGTGTGTTTAAATTGAGGTGTTTAGATCGACTTCGTCGATTCTAAACCCTCATTTAAACTAATTGCACTATGCTACAACTACTGATTTTGTTGTTAAATAACCTTCGTAATCTACACCAGGGACATTGTAATAACCTACGTGAAACTGAACCTTTCGTAAATCGTTTTTATCTTTTATAAGCTCTGTAAACCCTTCTTCATCGGTCTTTGCTACTAATACACTTGTTGGTAATACAATCTTTTTATCAATAATATCAGAAGCCTTAAATACTATTGCATCATGGAAGCGCATTCCATTACCATCAATAATAGAATTATAAGCAGCAATTAACTCTGCTTCTGCTTCAGTCATCAGCTTAAAGAAGCTACCTCTTTCAACTCCAGCAGTTAATTCAGCTAATTGTTTAGCTTTGTTTTTAGAGTAACCAGCATCACAATAAACTTCAATAGCTCTAGCTTTTGAAAGTCTATGATTATTGATTGTAGAATTAAAAACCCATTTAGCTTCATACCTAGATATTTTACGTTTTTTCATTAAGTTTCTGTAAACTTCTTTTGCTTTGTTTGTTTCTAATATTGTATCTATAAACTGAGGGTTTGCACTCGTTAAATCAACTTCTACATACTTAATTGGTATAATGGTTCTAAGTGCATTAGGAAGCGCCGTTAACGGACTGTACTCTCTAAAACCTACTCGTTTAGCTTTACCACATTTACCTTTAGTTAAACAAAAGATAATAGCTTCTTTCATTAACTTCTTTAAAGATTCTCGTGTATTGTATTTACCAATGGGTTTACCCTCCAATATTCTTTTATAGTTTGATTGAATAGACTTTTTTAACCTATCTTTTTCGTTTTTGGTTAGTTCAATTTCTTCAGACTTCAAAAGCTTGATAATTGCATTTCGAGCATTTTTCGATTTATTACTACCCGTATCTTTATACTTCAGATATATTTCTTGGTTGTGAAATGTTTGTTGTATTAATAACCCGCGCGCAACAGTATCAGGAAATTTGTTATTACCTATCTTATGAATTGTATAAAGCATTTGCCAATCATCAGTTAATGATGATTTAGTTTTTAATAGTTCACTTATCGCATCATCATAGTAATTTTTAGAAGCATTTCTTTCATAACTAGATAACTGCCTAACATGGTATTTAGTGTTACCATTAATACATAGAAATGCATTTACCGATTTATAAAACTCACCTACATACACACGTTTATTATTCAATTTATTCATCACCCTATTAGCTCCTGTAGCAGCTAATAAGTGAGCCGTTAAATACATTAATCCCAGTTTTGGACTAAAGGTACCATCCTCTTTATTACGCAGCTTATATTTGATGTTATAGTAGTCTTTTAATAACTGGTCCGAGCCACGATTAATTAAGTTTTGCATTTGTTCACTAAAGGTTGTACCTATCTCTTTATATATCTTTTCAGATTCATTGATATACTCACCAATAACAAATCCATAAGCCTCTAAAGACTGTTTCAACACCTTGTGATTATACAAGTGGTAATCATTAATCTTTATCAATAACTCTTGTATTGACTTCATACGATTGATATAACCAGCACTAGTGATATAACCATTGCTAATTGCGTCATACTTTAGTTCTGGTGTATCTCTTACGACCTGATAAGCCTCAACTTTTCTTTTATAAGCTTTGTAAGCTGCATTAAGTTGACTAGGGTATAATGGGTACTCAGCATTTTTTCTACAAAGATTCACAAATAAAGCCTGATGAACTTTTGTTCTACATCTACCATAACATTGTACTATGTTATTCACGTTTATCTTATGAGCATCATTCTTCTGGTCACTTACAATCAGTATGCTACATTCTTGTTCAATATCAAACCCCGCGAAATATGAACTGGACAACATTAACACATCTGTCTCATCGTAATTAAGTTCATCTAATAATATTCCTCGATTATTAGGTGCTAACTTTAGTTTTAATGTTTCTCCAACCAGATTGGCTACTCTAAGGTCTTTAAATGATGTGTGTAGATTCTTGTTATTGGTAAAGATTATAACTAGTTTATCTTTTTCATACTGGTCATAAACGAATTGATGAACATCTTTTTTATTATAGCTAATATCTAAGTATTTAGGCTGTTGATTCGCACGTGAAACGTTGAAGTATTTAATCTCTTTTCCTACTGGAATGTCCCAACCTTGATATACTGGTGTTGCTGTAGATAACGTAAATGTTGCTTTCCACTCATTATATACCAATTCCATAAATGCGCCCATACTATCTCTATATGAAGCATCTTGTGAATAGGCATGAACCTCGTCAATGAAGATTGGTATATTAATCAACTTCATATAAACAGCAGAATCATATACCGAAAGAATCTGGTCTGGTGTTGTGTTTATAATTAAGTTTTGCTTATCAGAATCTTCAAAGTATTTTAATGCATCCGCCCAAGTGTCTTTGGTGTCACTAAAAATGAATAGTTGTTTATCACTTTCGAATTCGCCTTCGTTTGATTTTTCTTCTTTTCCTTTTATCATCCCTATATTAGGACTGATAATTATGTAATTACCTTTTTGGTAATTTAGTATGGCAGTAGTTCCGCCGATTCCAGTACTTCCTTTTATAATGTACTTGTTTGCTGTTGCATCAGTAAGAATATCTAATGCTGCACCCGATATAAATTGACTATCGAATGTTAAAAATTTTGTGTTCTGCAATCAAAGAATTGTCAGGGCTTATGTTAACTAGTAACATTTTTATTAACCTTTAAAGTTTGCCAAACAAAAAAGGTCCGTGAATCTTAATGCACCTCAACATTTTCATCACAAACCTTTTTAGCTCTTCAAGAGCATTACACAATTTATATTTTTAATTATTGAGGTGATGCTCCCGCTCACGTAGGAAGCAATTTTAAATTCTTTCTTTATAAAGAATATAACGAAATAAAATGACAAGGTCAAGTCTATCCAGCCATTTGAGCGATATTTTTTCAAATATTTTTAGTACGTTTTTTTTAGCTTTTTTGCGTACTAGATATTTTACTAAAATCGCCCAAAAACCTCTATTTAAGCTGTTTTTACCGAATTCTATGCCCACGTGATTAACCTGTTCTATATATAATAAAACTAGCTTCATCACGCTACCATAAAAAAGAATAATTAATCGATTCAAACAGCTTTTTAAAATTCAGCATGGCTCAATATATGTTGAATGACATTAGTTGTGAAACTATTACCAATAGCGTGATGGGTTGGCGTCTTCTTCAACACTTCACTTACATAACCATCAGGCAATGATTGCAAACGTTCTAGTTCTACTGAAGTGAAAGGTCTATAAAGCTTCCTTACCTGTTCATCATTCAACGGCTCTATATAAGCTAACTTTTGTTTCTTAGTTAATGTTGCAAATTCAGAATCGGTAAATACAACGCCGCCGAGGCTTTTCTTCAGATAACGTATTAAACCATTCTTAGTGTAAGGTACATTCTTGGTTAAGATTGCATTGGACTTCTTTCTATCCACATAACCATCTTCAATAATATTTTTTAATTGAATCTTAGAATCATTTGGCTTCGTAAGATTAGGTATGTTGGTCCAGTATATACGATTTCGATTCTGACCCGTTAATAGATTAGAGTTAATATGAATTGGTTTAACACCTAATAAATCGCTGATAACTTTACGGTCATACTTTGACATGGACCCGACGTTTTCCATCAGGAAATACTTTGGATTCACTTCTTTTAATATACGTAACGCTTCAAAAAACAATCCTGACTTTTCGCCAGTTAAACCAGTTCTATCTTTCTTCATTGAGGAAAGGTCCTGACAAGGGCTACCAAATATCAGTAAATCTATTTCGGGTAATTTGGTTCCATCTACTTCACAAACGTCACCCAACTGGATTGTCCCTGGGAAATGATGTTGGGTTACTTTGATTGGGTTGTTATCTATTTCTGAAGCGAAGTAGTTATTGATTTTAATTTCTAGCTGTGTAAACGCTAGTTGAGCTACACTTATACCGTCAAATAGTGAGAGTACATTAATTCCATTGTTAATATTCATTTAGTTCTTTCTAAATAAATATTCGGGTCAAGGACGAAAGTCCTTGATCCGTATTAGGACTTTGCCCTAATTACGGATTCAACCCAGTAATGATGGGACTTACATTAAAAAATAATTTTTCCGTAGTTCATCGGGAATATGGAAAAACACTGGTACAGGACTATTTTTCCTTGTATCCTTGAAAAGTGTTACAAAAAAAGGTGTACGATTCTCCGTAACGGTGGAAGAGATGGAAAATAAGTCGAAACACTAGCAAAATGACCTCAATTTCAGCCTAACCTTTTTTTATAACGGTAATAACTTAAATTTTAGAATTATGGTACCAGTAGCAATTTTTGGAAGAACATCAACTTTAGAACAAGATTACCAACGTCAAATAGTAGATATGAAAAACATAGCTAATAAGTTTGATTATAAAGTCGTTTCAGTTATCACCGAAAAAATATCTGGAGCTAAAAAGAATGAAGAGCGTTTAGGAGTACAACAATTATTAAATGAAGCCCGCGCAGGTAAATTCCAAAAAGTATTGGTTACTGAAGTTTCACGTTTAGGACGTAATACACTTGAGACTTTAAAACTAGTTGAAGAATTACATCAATTAAACATTAGTATCTATCTACACGACTTGAATTCAGAAACATTAAATGAAAATGGAGAAATGAATATGCAAACGGAAATGATGCTACATATGTTATCATTGTTTGCTAAGAATGAGAGACGTACCACGATTGCTAGAATTCGCTCAGGCATGGCTCAGGCTCGTGAAAGAGGGGTGCATTGTGGCAGACATAAAGGAACTACAGAATCCAAAGAAAAATTCTTATCTAAATATTCAAAAGTAATAGATGGATTAAAAAAAGGATTTAGCGTTCGTGAGTGCGTAAAATTATATGATGTTAGTTTGGGTACAGTTGCAAAAATCAGAAAAATGATAGCTTTAGAGTTAAAAAATGCGGCATAAAACAAAAAAAACGAGTTTAAATTTGTTATTCTAAAAAAATCCGCCAATACTTGTACATAGATATCTATCTGGAGTGGTAAGTTCTTTCCCTCCAACTTCAAAAACCACATTTTAACATATTAAAATTAAGTTAAGAAACACTTAACCTAATTTCTCTATGCTCTTTAGTTAAACTAAAGAGGGGCTTGCTATGCCCTAAAAAGAATAATCCTCGCATTCTACTAAAAACATGAGGATATGGATGCTGGATGTTTATGGATTCTATGGATTCAGAGTTGTTGGGTATTAAACGAATAACAATTTCCCAACTCAGAGAACTTACTGGTGATAAAACCATCAGTGACGCAGAAGCTGAAGAGATTATCGACAGCCTAGTAAAGTTAAGCCTAATTGCTTACGAAATGAATAATAACAATTAAAAACAAAAAAATGAATTTAGATAGTTTTAAAAAATACATCAAAACAGACAATAAGTTAGAAAACTCTAAAACAAATAATGATATATGGTGTTACACTAGAGTTTCTTCAAAAGAACAATTCAACAATAATAGTTTAGACAACCAAAAAGAGGACATTATTGAATTTGCTAAAAAAAATGGGTATAATATTACCCATACTATGGGAGGAACTTACGAGAGTGCCTCTGGAGACTTTACTAGAAAAGAGTTCACTAAATTAATAGAAAAAATAAAGTCTGCTAAAAACAAACCATTTGGCATTGCAATAAGATTTATAGCACGATTCTCACGTACAGGCGGGAATGCAGTCGGAATAGCTAGTAATCTAATTGAAAATTTAGGAGTACATCTAATTGAAACCAGTTCAGGATTAACAACAGTAAATGAAGCAGATAGATTAATTATTTACGAAAAATTAATAGACAGTAAACGTGAAAACCTAGTTAAACTTGAACGAACTATCCCAGGTATGATAACCTTTATCAAAAAAGGTAATTGGTTAGGAAAAGCTCCTTTAGGTTATCAAATTCATGGTAGTAGAGTTACAAACGAAAAGTACTTAAAAGCTAAACAAGAAATCGTCATAACAAATGAGGGAGAGCTTTTGAAAAAAGCTTGGTTATTAAAACTTGAAGGAGAACCAGACTTTAAGATTCGTAAATATCTTGAGTCATTAGGGTTAAACATAACCAAACAAAAAATGAGTGCTATGTGGCGCAATCCTTTTTATTGTGGAGTTAGCACGCATAAATTTTTAGAAGGAACTCCTATTAAAGGTAACTGGGAACCTATAGTAAGTCGCAAAAACTTTGAAAAGATAAATAATGCTAACAATGGCAAAAGAGATGGTTACAAGGTATCTAAATACCACGAGGGGCGTCCACTTCAGTCGCATCTATATTGTGGGTCCTGCGGTTCTAAATTAAGCGGATATAAAGCAAAGAAGATTTATGATTATTATAAATGTCTGAACAAAAAATGTAAAAGCAAAGACCTAAAAGCAATGTCAGGAGTTAAGGGTAAACCAGGCGTGAATAATTTGTTTATTGATTTCTTAAAGAGATACGAGTTATCTGATAAGTTCATTAACGCTTTTAAGAAGCAAACAGAATATACTATCAATAGCTTAGAAGAAATAAATAAGAGTGACGATAAACTATTAACAAAACGTAAAAAAGAAATTAAAACAAGGATAGATAGTTTAACAGATAAGTTTCTAGATGATTTAATCACCAATGATATATATCAAAATAAAAAAGTACAATTAGAAGGTCAATTAGATGAAATAAATATTCAAATTGAGAAAGCATCAAAAAAAATATCGAACTTGAATAAAAAGATTGAAAAATGTACAGAAACCGTGAAAAACATCAGCAAATACTATAGTTCAGGGAGTTTGTCTACAAAACATAAGGTTCAAAAATTGGTGTTTCCAGAAGGATTAGTCATCGACTCGAAAAAATGGCAATATCGAACTAAAAAAGTAAACTTAGTTTTTGCTTCAATCCCAGTAATAACAAGGGATAACAGTTCTAAAACAAAAAACTCATCGTCTGATTTGGACGATGAGTCTTGTTTAGTAGCGGGAGCAGGACTATCTGAAATCCCTATACTCCTATGATATTAAAGGAATTACACCATTAATTAAAACTTAAGATACCTAAAAGTGTGCCTTTTTCCTTTTATTAAGAAATCAATACTCTCTTAACAACTCTTCTTTTTTCTTATCAAAGTCTTCTTGAGTTATTATGCCATCATCTAGTAATTTCTTCAGTTCCCTTAATTTATCTGCATTTGATTCTTTACTATTTGACTCTGCATTTTTTGACTCAATATTTATAGTCAGACTTTCTGCCTTATCTGTATGCTTTTCTACAAGTCTATAATCTAACTTTTTCTCTAAAACTGGTTCTTCAATTTCTTCCATTAAAACACTATTAAATTTAGGTCTCACTTTAAAATAGTATTCATTACCCTTTTCTACATTTACATGATATTTTGTTAATTTACCCCTTGTTCCTAATGCTACAGCATACACCCCAATTGTTAAACTATCAGAATTAAACACTTTATATTCTAAATGCCCACCACTTTTCAAAGTACAAACTTTTTCACCATTTATAATAAAATGATGCCTTGCACCTGAGCCATACATCATTTTAGGTCTATAAATATTTACTGTTGCAAAATCATTTTGACCATATGATGATGAAATAGATAAAACAATTAAAGTAATTATTAAATATAATTTTACAGTCACCTTCATCACTCTATATATTAAGATTTAAACAAATGTACTATAATACATTTCTATCAGCAAAACTATAATATTCACCTTTTACTATAATCAGATTATCAAGCAACTTAACATCTAGGTATTCAGAAGCTTTTTTAATTTTTTTACAAATTATTTTATCTGCTTCACTTGGTTTTAAATTACCATTAGGGTGATTATGCACTAATATAATACTTGAAGCTGCTGATTTTATAGCTACAGCTAATAATAATTTAATATCTACATAACAAGCTGACATTCCTCCCTTAGCTAGAGTATGAACACCTAAAACCTCACTTGCTCTATTTAACAATAAAACTTTAAACTCCTCTCGAAGTTCAATTGTGTTCATATTCCAACTAGCTATAATTACCTTATAAGCATCTTGGCTATTACTTATCCTTACTCTACTCCCTTCACCAAAATTAGGCTTATAGGTTAGTTCTATTTCAGAAATTATATTGTTCATTTGATTTATTTATTGGTTACTAAAAAGTACTACCATATTAGAGAAGAAAGTACGGAAGTATGCAAATTGTATCTATTAGATTACAATATATAATGTTCTCATCTGATGTTACTGCTATACATATAGATAGTACCTAGACTAAAATGGTTGAACTCCCAATTACCTCTAACCTAAACAATAGGATCAGAAGTTACTTTAGTTAGTTCATTATTTAATCTTTTATATTCTGAAGTATTCGTTTTAAACTGAAAAATAACAGCTTCTAATACATCTAGGTTGTATACCAATTCAAGATTATATGTAACATTATTCAGAAATAACTTTACTTCTTCTCATACATATAAATAGCTATCATAATTTGGTACTCTATTTGGGAGTATTTTTAAATCTAACTCCCAATCTTCATTGTCTTTACCTAATTCAAAAGGAAATTCTATAGTTACTCATCTTATTTAATTTTAGAAATAGGTTTATTTACTTATACTACTTCAAACCATCTTCATGGAATTGTTTATTTTTCATGCACAAACCTGTAGTATCATCATCTTTATACCTTACATGAATTATTAAGTCTTCTTCAAGTCTATAGACAATTGATTCACTCTTAACTCTAGTTATATATAATTCATTAGGGATAAACTCTTTTAAAATCTTATCCAAATATTCAAGTTGATTTCCTTGAAATTTATAGAATACCGAACAAAGTTTATCTAAATAAAAAAGTAAAAGAGGTTTCCTAAAAAATGGCAGGTTAAATAAACTACTAAAATCTTTGAGTTCTGAAATATATAAATCATATTTTACCTCAAAATGATTATTAGGACTAATAGAATAGTTAGATATAAGATTAGAATATTCACTAATATTATTATTCAATTTAAAATAGAACTTTTCTTTTATGTTATTTGCTTTCATAATCAAATTACTTACGTTTCATCTGATATAATATTATACTTACCAATACTAGAACCAATATAATCACTGAAGGATTTACACCATTTACTGAGCTAATTATAAAAAATGCTATTGTTGCTAATACAATAAAATAATTTAATAATAATCCTTTTTCTAAAGAATCCTTATAACCATAGTATAGCAACAGAAGAGCAACTATCCCTAAAATCACCCATAATAAAGTTGTAAAATAGCAGACTAACCACATTATAGATAACCCTACTATTGCTAGAATTAATTGTACTAATCCTCTTTGTTCATCTTCATTAAATTTCATGCCATTTCCTATAACTTGCCATTAATGGCATTAAACTAAACAAATATAAGCCATTTATTGACTTGTCATAAAAGTCAAGTATGGATAAATCAGAATTATTAAAACTAGTAGGGAAAAATGTAAAGAACATTAGAGTTTCTAGAGGTTATTCTCAAGTAGATTTAGTTGGCAGGATTGAAGGAAGTATTGATACAACTAACATCTCTAGAATTGAATCTGGAAGAACTAATCCAACCATTTACACACTTAACAGAATAGCTGAAGCTTTAGAAGTTCCTTTATCACAAATAACAGATATTATTCCTAAAGAAAATTAAAATTTAGCTATATAGTCTAAGCTTTAATAAAATCCCTGACACTCCTACTAATACAATAGTATTATACTAAAAACACACTCTTACAGCCTTTTTAATTCTCAATTTTTATAAGATTTGGCTATTATATAATACTGTTCAAAAAAAACAAATACTACAGTGAGGTAGTCTAAAGTATTATCTTAACACACTCTCTCAAATACTCTCTATAGATCTAGTATGAACCTCAGCAAGTAAAAAAGCACCCTATTATTGTATTTATAACAAGGTGCTCAATCTAAACTAAATTCCAACTTCTTCAAATGCAGGTGTACCAGATAATAGCTTTTGAATAGCTTCATCTTCTTTAGTACTTGTATCTACTTCTGAATACACATATCTTTCAGTTAAGGTTATTACCTCTCCTGTTTCTCTTACTGTATACTCAAATGGTTCACAAGGTTGTTTAATAATACATCCTTCCATTTCTGTACCTATAAGAGCTTTACAAGTTTCTTCATCAAATGTAGTTGCTATATAAGCTTTCTTAGCTGTTGCATAAAACTGATTAGTAGTTTTGCTTTTTACCACTTGGATTCCTCCTTGAACCTCTAAAACATAAAATGTCTTGTCATCAGTTTGTCTTTCTTTATAGTTGATAATTCTTACCATTGTCTTTGAGTTTTGAGTTGTTGAATAGCTCTACATTTAAAAATCAATCCCTGATAATAAAAACATCAACTATCACCTTGAGTTTAAATTTATCCCTGAATTTTCATTTCTAAATGTAAAGTAGCGTGGGGGAGTTTTCCTCCGCCAAAATAAGTGAGGGTTGTTTTTTGGGGGGAGTACGTGAATACTATTTTAATCTGGAAGATTTTTTTTATAAAAAATTATAGGTAAATTTGGTTAAAAGATGAGCTAATGACAATAAACAATATATCTCTACACCATTTAGATGTTAAGACAAATACTGTTACACCAATCACTATTGATGAAACATCAGAAAATCTAAACAAATACGTTGATTCTTTAATTGAAGATATACATACAAATCCAAACAAAAGATTGTATGAATTCAAGAAAGGTAATACTCAAGTAAAGAGCACACTTGTACCTATAATTAAAAATGAAGAAAATGTAGATGAGTTAATTATTGAAAATTCAAAAAGATTATTAGAAAAAGAAAAAAAATCTCAAGAACGAATAGCTAGACTGAATATTGAAATTCAAAAAGGAAGCTTACTACACTTATCTTTCTTTTCAGAAGGCACTCACAAAGTGATAATTTGTAAAGTTGAACATGATGAAGTATTAAGTGAGATTAACTTTGACTTAATACGCGGATTAAACACAAAGAAAAAGGTTTTCAAAGCTATTATGATTTATTTAGATGAGAATTTTAACATAACATATAATTATGTACATGATAAAAACTCAAGTAGATATTGGTGGGATGATTTTCTTGAACTAGAACAACTAAATACAGATGATGAAAACACAGAAAAATCTCTTAATGAACTAGATAAAGCATTAACAAAATATAAAAATAAGTTTTACACAGATTATCTATTAATTAGAAATACTCTTATTGGTTTTTATAGAAGTAATGATGTGTTAAATTATTCTGATGTAATCACTAACGTATTTGAAAATTACACACCTTTAAATTCTGACTTCCCAAAAGAAAAACTAATTACTCGTATAAAAGAGTTACCTGAATCTAAAGGGTTTGACACTCAATTTAAAATTTCAAAAAAGAAAATAACCAAGAAAATTAAGACTAAATTAAGGTTGCGAAGTAATCTTTTTTTAAGTTTAGATGATCATGTTGATAATCTAAAAAATGTTTTAAAACCTATAGAAGAAGGAGGTAATAAGTATGTTCGTATTCTTTCCTCTGAAGGATATGATAAACTGAAAGATCTAGGATTTAAAGAATAATGGATATAACAAATTTTTTAAACATATTCAAGAATAAAGATTCATTAAACATTTCTGATAATTTTGTTCTATATGAATGTAGTTTCACTTCAGATATTGCCGAAAATTTTCAAGTTTTCACTGATGAAACATATTCTACTTTCAATAAATATCTTAAAAGTAATAATTACGAATGGAGTTTTTTAATAGATGAAGCATCTTATAGTATAGGTAGTAATAATTATGAAAAAATCAATATTGATGAAGACATTAATTCTGCTAATATTACTCTTTCTATTTTCAAAAAGGGAAAAAAGGTTATTATATTTAATGAAGAACAATTTTTCAACTTTTTAAAATCTCAAACTCTAGAACAAATATTAGATATTTTTAATGAGTATAAAAATGGACTAGTATTTAAAAACTCAGATACGCTTAATGTAGATTCCACCTCTTTTATAGGATTAAATACAAAAGAACTTGATTACAAAAAACAAACTATAGAGTTGAGTACACTTTGTAATTTTAACAATTATTCTAAATACAAGTATACTCCAAATGACTTTGACTTTAAAGTATCAAAATCTAATGATTACTTACTAGATATTTTAAAACGTCTAAATTTTATTTTTAACCTTATTTATTTATTTGATTCATCTGAAATAAATGGTAATAATGTCTTATTAAAAATAACTGGACACAAAACCTTTGCATATGAATTAGATTTCTTACAATTAGATTTAAATGATGAATACTCTAAAATATTTAAATGGGTTTATTCAGAAATAAACAAAACAGAGGATAAATTAGGGTTGTCTAGAAACGTGTTAACTGTTTATTTAAAAGAAAATACTTTAAACATTGGAGAACAAGTTTTCCTCTCTATTTTATCTGCAAACAATACCTATATAAAAGAAAACATATCTAGATATATTGATGTAAGAACAAAGGCTCATAACCAAATTGAACACATAATAGAAAAAGTAAATAAATCTTTAGAGGTGTTTATTGGAAATTTTCAGAAGTCAATTTTTGTATTCATCTCATTCTACTTGACAGTCTTTGTTTTGAAAATTTATACTAAACCAGTAGTTAGTGCTATACTAAATAAAGAAACAACAATAATGGGAATTGGTCTCTTAGTAATATCTGCTCTATTCTTAATCTTTTCAAATTGGCTCACTTATTTGGATTATAAAAGGATTAATTCAAAATATAATGATACCAAAAAAAGAGCTCTAGATTTACTAGTTGAAGATGATGTTGAAAAAATTCTAGATGGAGACAGTGAATTCAAAGAAGAAAAGAAATTTCTAATAAAAAGATTGGGATTATACAATAGTATATGGGTGTTAACTTTGATAATATTTTTAGTAGTATTAGCGTACACATCTGACTATATTTAAAAAACACCCTACATAAAGTAGGGTGTCACACTCAACTCAAAAACCAATGATAGTTATTACCATCATTAATTGCCTTAGCTAAGCCTTGAGTAAATTCAAAAGCATTAGCATTTCTATCTAGGAAAGTATCAATGTAGGAACTCTTGTTAGCCCCTGTGAATAGGTTATATACATTCCATAAATTGATATTTCCACTCTCATCTCTACAAAAGCTCTTATCTTGATAAAAATCTTTAGCTACTGTAGAAATTTGCCCATCATTAAGCATTAGATATGGTATTTGAGTCTTTTCTTCTTTTGGTAAGTAATGATATAATCTAGCCTTACCTATAAGTTGTGCAAATTGTTGTTCAGTTAAAACAGATTGAGACAATTCCCTCATTACTGCTAGATGCTTAATAGCATTGTAGCTCTGAAGAACTTCTGTAACTTTTACTGCTAGTTCATTAGTATTACTTACTCTTAAATCATCTACAAATCCATCACTAGAAACACATAAATTACAGCACACCATATTCTGGAAACCTATAAATAATTTAAACTTCTCATAAGACTTCCTATTATATAAGTTCTCCTGATTATATGCTCTTACTCCTCCTATAGTTAAAGCTACATCATTACCATTTATATTTTCAATGATACTTGGAACCCTTATAATAAAAGCCATTCTCTCATAGTAAATAGTCTTTTCATGATCTAGTAGTTCCTTTACATTCTTATGAATAGCAGAAGGAATCCTACCTTTAATTTGGTGAGATATCCTCATTTCTGGAGCAGATATAATATGATGAGGAAATACCTTTTTTACACAGTCTAGAACTACTTCAATGAACTCTTGATGTGCAATTGTCTTTTCATTGTCCTTACTAAAAACAGGTATTATACAATCATTCCGTAAATGTTCTAATGTTACTTCTTTTGTATTAGCTTCAATAAATGGTTTTATCTCATAAGAAGGTATTATATTATTCATTATAGTTTCTACTTCTAGAGGTTTATTTACTGGCTGTAATTGTAAGGTCTGTTTAGGCTGTATGATTTGTAGTTCCATTTGTACTAAATGCTTTAGGGTTTAACAATACTTCTTTAGAGTTTATAGTGTCTTTCTGGAGCTTGAAATCATACTCTAACAACTCTCTCCAATTACTATATTGAGTGTATAGCTTCCTCAGTTCTTCTATATCTTTACAAGCTTTTATTTTCTCTCTAGCCTCCTGTAAATTAGTTCCAGAATTACACCATTCAAGTATCTTTCTTCCAGTAGCACTATTTATAATGAACTCTGGTTTCCCTGAAAATATGTTAGTTCTGTCTTTGGATGCTACAGCAAAATGCTTCATATCCAAGTCAAACACAATAGTAAATTCATAATCTACACCATCACGTTGTACTGCCTTAAGTGATACTTTCTCTGGTATGTACTTTCCATTCTTTTGATTAAGTACATAGTCCTGCTTTGTCCTCATAGTAGCTATGATGTGTGCATCTGACTGAAGTATCTTATTTACAAACTCTTTTTGTCTAGGAGTAACTTTGTTCCAATTGGTAAAACTATTACCAGGTAACTTAGAATGAAAATCTAATAGTTCATCCCAACAATGAGAGATACTGTCTAATATTATTACTTCCATTCCTGCCTTTTCACATACCTCAATAGCTTGCACATATTTTTCTGGTGTAAAAGGCGGTTGTAATGTTAGTACATTATACTCTCCTAAGTGAGCATATAAATCTGCACTACCATTCTCTGTATCTATGATAGCTACCTTTGATAAGTTCTTATTAGTTAAACCTTGTGCTAGTAATAAGCTTGAATAAGTCTTACCACTTCCTGCACTTCCTTGAAGAGCTAATTTAATTTTAGCTTTCTTCCTTTCTGATGTTCTTAATTGCATAATTTTTATATTTAAATTGATTTAGTTTTTGTATAAATTACATTTATACTCTTAGGGTTGATTCTCATTACCTGTCGACAAGTAGGTTTTTTCAACAAAAACAGTTGATAAATTACTCTCTTTTATTTCAATTTGTTTATCTATAAACCCTAGATTTGTGCTATAACCTTTTTTAATTACTCACTAATGACCAATAGTATTAATACTGAAAATGGTGTTATAAACACTCTAAAGACGGAATGCCTAATAGACCTACACGAGTTACTATCTAAAAACACTCATTTACTTGAGAAGATGGACCCTGTAGAACCTAGAGGAATAAAGAATATTGGGATGTTAGAAAGTGCTATAGGAAGACAAACTACAGGTTTTGGAGATTTTTATAAATACTCAAATTGTTTTTCTAACTGTGCAACATTGACTTATGGAATCATAAAAAACCACTCCTTTCATAACGGAAACAAAAGGGCAGGATTATTATGTCTAATAAAACATTTATATGTTAATGGCTATGTTCTTTCTCCTAAGTTAAACTCAAATGAACTTTATGAGTTTTTGGTATCTATAGCTGATTCTAAAGTAGAACAATTTAGCTTGAAATATAAAAAGAAGTATAATTTTATTAGACCTAAAAAAGAGAGAAAGTCAAAAGAAAAATGGGACTCAGATACAGTAGTATCATATATGGCTTTTTGGATAAAAAGGAATTCAAAACCTAAACAAACTACCTTAAAAGGTGAAATTAAAATCTCCGAATTAAAAAAACTACTAAATAGCAAAAACATAAAGCTTGAGCAAAAAGGCGATAAGCTAGAAATTTATAAGGAAAAAGAAAAGTCTGTTTTAGGTTTTACTTACTCTTTAAAAAAAGTAAACAAGAGAAGATATAATTTAAAAGGTAATTTAGTAAGTGTAAATTTAGTTACTTTAGGAAAAATAAGAAGAGAATTTCAACTAACAAAAGCTGATGGAATTGACCACACATTTTTTTACACAGAGGAAGCATTGTTAGATTCAGAAATTAAAACTTATAAAGAGTTAATTTATAGACTATCTAAGACTTAATTACAATAAAAATTTGTGACATATTTCTAGATTTAGCTCAATAGTACCTAATTCTAATTTAAAGACACCTCCATCCTTAATTTACTTGATTTTATCATAAAAAAAGTAGTAGCTTTTTGAAAGGGAAGGAGTATTCTCAAAGAGGAAGAAAACTTTTGTGCCATTCGCGAAATCAAAACATTTGAATTTAGGTTCTAAAACAAGTAATTCAAAACTTCTGATTAAAATAGGTTTGATAAAATCTGAGGTTCAGACTAGAACAATAGTATAGCTTCAAAGAAATAATCAATATTCATCTTTTGTAAATCTAGCACTTCAGCTACAAACAAAATATACCCATATATTATTTACCTTAGGGGGATAGTAGAACTTTTAGACAATAGATTTAACTTCCTTGCGTACACTTTTGTGGAGAGTATATATAGTGAAATACAAAAGTGTACGCAAGAATTAGTTTTAGCTCTAATTTAATTCTGAATTAATAATGTTGTTATATTCTTCTAGGCTTCCATAATTCTGAATAGCCCAACTTTCTATTTTTTCAATTGGATAGTAGTGTTTCTCTGGAGATACTAAATCTAAACTATTAGCTTTATTTGGTATTAAATTTATACCATTAACCTTCTTAACCCTTTTTCTCTTTTCTAAACCTCCAATTTCAATACTAGACACACTAGAATCTAATATTAAAAAATCTTCAATTAAAATTTTATAAAATGATGTTATTTTAGAGCTAACAGATTTACCCCTAGCAATCCTATCACTAAACTCAAAAACATCATTAGCTATTAATTCATCAGACTCTCTTAACAAAGAAATTATTTCTAGTAACATAGAATATTCAGTAGTACTTAAAAAGCCTTCAAGAGGAGTTAAAGGCACATAGAAATACTCTTTCCTCCTAAAGTTGTAATGTGATATAGAAGATATGATTTTCTCCCTAAAATAGCCTAATAATTGATATGCTTTAATACGTTTTTTATCTATATCACTAAAATCAACCTCATCTATATTTATGTCTTTAGCATGAGCAATACATTCTAAAAAGTACCCCCCTCTGGTATATTCACCTATGTTGTTTAAATATTCATTGACCATCTGAGAAGGATCTGTAATCTCCTTTACTATTTTAGAATGAACAAACCTTAAAATGTTTCTTTCTATAACTTTAGAAGCATTCCTTTTAATTTGTTTAAAAGAACCATCCTCTTCATTATAATAACCAATAGTATAGTTGTTAAATAACTGATTCTTAAAATCTAAATAAGCTCTTCTATGATTTGACCACTCTAATACAGCATCATTATATTGAACCCCTAAGTATAACTCAAAGAATTTATGTAAAGATTCCTGTTCTTTACCTTCAATAATATACACTATAGGCTTATTGGTAATACCTTTAAGTTTACAATTAATAAATTGATTTGTAAATGCTGCATAAGTAGTATATGCTGAAATATCCTCTCCCAAATAAGGATATACATTTGCTAAATACTCTTCTCCTTTTTCTAGCTTGAATATCTTATAAGTTGGATATTTTAAACTAACAAACTCACCCCTATCTTGTTCACTTAAATATTCTATCTCTTCCAATACATTTCTTTTCAATTCCTTCTCATAAAAATTCCTAATCAAAATATCTTGTGAACTAAGAGGTAAGTACTCTACAAGTTTATCTACTGTTTTATAACTTTGATATTTCTTATAATTCTTTTCAAATGATTCTTTCTGTATATCAGACATAGTAGAAGCATTTAAAGATGTAAAATCAAACTTATCTGGGTTTGGAAGAATTATGTGTATTTCCCCTTTAACTCTTTGCCTTGCTAAGGCTTGTATAACAGAATTAATTCCTCCTGAAAAAATCCCTGACTTATTTTTAAACCATAGTCTTGTACCTCTAGGAGGCATAATAATTATAAAAGCATGATTCTCTTTTTTTATACTTACTCCAGTCTTGAAATTTGTACCTATATTACATTTAGAGTTATCATATCTATTTTGAGGCTCACTATTTTCAGTCCTTTGATTAGATACTAGTTCAGAAGTACAATTATTAATTTCACCATACTTTTCAAGTAGCAATCTTCTAATTTCACCATCCTTAGATTTAATTAAATCACTAGCTAAAGTTTTAGAGTAACATAAGATATCTATTTCTTTCCCCTTATTTATTAAATTACTAACTACCCTAACTATGTGATCATTATTATACTTATACTGTTGAGCTGAATTAAAGTGCAAATAAAGGTCACTTTGTTTCTCTTCATTTACTATCCTTTTAGATTCAATTATTTTAATTCTCTTATCTGTTAACTCAGCTAAGTATTCTATAACAACTTTTGAAGCTTCATTATAGCTTGCACTTAGTATAAAATTCTTTAGAATAACATCTCTCCATTTCCACAAATTAAAAATGTACTCTTCTTTAAAATTATGATATGAATCATGAATTTCATCATATACAAAGACAACTTTTTTATCTTGTTGTTTACAATGATTTATTAAATCATTTATGTATTGTCTCTTAGCATTGGAATTTTTAAATGCATCTTCCCCAGGATTCCCTAATAAAGTATTTACAGTAACTACTTGTACAGCTTTATTTAGGTATGATATTTCTGGTCTTCTACCTAAATCACCATAATTATATATTTGTTCTTCAGGAACTCCTGCATCTCGTATATCATTACAATATTGAGTTACCAAACTAACAAAAGGTGAGGCTACAACTATCAAATAATCATCTTCAGCCTCATAATATCTTTTTATAGTTTGAATGATTGCATAAGATTTTCCTTGACCTACTGCTGCATTAATAACTACTGTATTCTTATAATCTAGTTGAAGTAGCGGTTGAATTACTGTATGGATATATCCATTTTCATCAGGTGAAACAATATGTTTACTCCTATAATTCTCTACTTCTAATTGAGGGTAATCTTCTGGGTTTATTTCTTTAAACTCTATTGGGTAATCTTGAAAATGAATGTTTGGTAGCTCCATAGACATTTCTTTACTTTACTCTCTTAAAAGACCTTCCTTAAACTTTAACTTTTTTATTTTATTTCCTTGGTTATCCTTAATGATGGTAATTCCGTTTCTTAATCCATCTTTAATTTTAATTTCATGAATATGATTATTCTCTAAATCCATAAATTTAAACATCCCTGAATATGGTTCACTTGAGTTTAAAGTATAATATTTCTCTGAATATATTTCACCCTCTATATACTCAACTTCTTTCCTCAAATTTGAGTCATAAAAATTAAACACCCATTTACTTTCTCTAATATTCTTTTTCAATACTCCAGACTCTATTTTTCTATTCATTTTGTCTTTTTTTACATAATAGCCATCTGTATAAGTGGTACCTTTTTTTAAAGACTTATTAAATAATTTATCTGAAAAATCCTTATCAAAATCATCATTATTACCATAATAATTATATGTTTTACTTATTACATAGTTATCTTGATATTCTATTTTTTTGATTTTCTTGTAAAGTGAGTAATTAGAATCAACCTCAAACTCTTCTATCAAATTATCATTATCAAAGTAACGTAGCTTTTTTAAAGAACCTTTGGAGTATTTTTTAATTAAATTAACCTTCCCATCTAAAAAAGCCTTAGAATCTCCATCTAATTTGTTATTGTAATATTCCTCTTCTAAAAATTTTGTAGATATATCATCATCAAAGTAATAAGTAAAACTTCCTTCTTTATAACCATATGAATAGTGTCCCTTAACTACATATATGTAGTCTTTTATTTTTTTTCTACTAGTCCATTCTCCATTCATTTTCCCTCCTTTAAAAGAACCAGTCTTTTTTACAAACCCTGTGGAATCCTTCTCTAAATACTTTCCTTCTAAAAATCCTTGATTGTAATTCTCTTCAACATATACTTTCTTATACTTTAATTCGTAACATTTTTCTTCATCTTTATCCTCACAATCATATTCTATTCTATCAATAGTAGAATACCTAATAGATTTACCATGTAACACATCATTCATATAGTTTTCTTCTAAATATAACTCTCCAGAATATTTTAATGGTTTACTAGTTAACTTATCTACATAATTAGCATAATAATGTCTCCATTTACCATCCTTATCCCCATTTATAAAACTACCAGTTTTTATTAAATTATTATTTAATCCAAAATACTCCCATTTCCCATTTTCCTTTCCGTTAAAGTATTGACCTTTTGTTTCTAATTTAAGATTACTATTAGTTGTATCTGTTCTAATTACACCACCTACTAACATTTTTAAATAATCTCGATAAATTAAATACTTTCCATTTAGCTTATCATTTTTATATGTACCAAAAATTAAACTATCTCCTCTTACAGTTTGAAAATTACCATCTAATATATCTCCTTTATAATTTTTACTGATAATTACAGTTTCTTTTTTATCTTTATCTAAACTATAATAATTCCATTTCCCCTCTCTTTTATCTTTTATATATCTCCCCCTAAGTATTACAGAAAGAATTCCTTCTTTATTATATATATATTCTTCATAATCACCTTCTAAATCATCATTAAGAAATTGTTTAGTAAATTTTTTCTGATTATTCTCATATCTTGTTAATTTACCATTTAGTTTTCCTTGCTTAAGATAGTATTCAACTTCTAAATCTCCATTTTCATAATACTGTTTAAAAAGACCATTACCCTTATCATTTATATAATGAGCTTCTTCTTTAGTATTTCCATTGTCATAATAAAATTTAAAAGCTCCATTTCTATTTCCATTTTGGTAAGCTCCTGTCATTTTAAGATTACCACTCTCATAAAAGTTTTTATAGTCACCATTTAACTCACCATTTTTAAGATCATATATTGCTTTAATTTTATTAGTTCCTTTCCAATAAATAGTTTTAATTCCATTGTCTGGGTCATAAATACCAGATTTTTTAATTAACATAAAGCTATATGATGTAAAACTTCTATCATAAATATCATTATCCTTTCTTTTACTAGTTGTCACTTCTATTCTAAACTTTGAGTTTTCATAAGTAGAAATGATTTTATCATTTTCTATTTTATCATCTTTTAACTTATACCCATAAGAAGACAAACTTTTCTTAATCTTATTATATGAATTGATGTTAAACACATTATAACTTACTTTATTCGGTTCTCCTTCATAAGTATATAAATAAAACCATCCTGTAGCTTTGTCATCATAACTTGATTTCTCATAAGCCCAAGTTATAGTGTTATACTTATAAGTATCTCCCTTTTCAGAATCATAATATTCCCATCCTTTATTCATCAAATATTGATTTACAAGTTCAGAGCTTTTTTTATTACAAACTATTTGCAAATCATTTAATGTAATATTCTGAGCATTCGTAATAAAAACAAAAAATAAAACAACAACACGCATTATATATTTCATAAAATCGTAAAATTTAACTTTAAAACAAATATAATCATATGAAATAAGATTATTGATCACCTTATTTGGGTATATATTTTTCATCATATTTAATGAGACTTAGAAGATTTTCTTAATCACATTACTTATTTTTTTCTTTACTACTTTAGCATAATGTTTCTGTGTAGTATCTAATTTACTATGTCCTAACAGCTCACTTACAATTTCCATAGGAACATTATTATATAATAATACCGTAGTAGCAAATGTTTTTCTTGCTATATGATGAGTTAGGTTTTTCCCTATATTAACTATTTCAGCAATTTCTTTTATGTAGGAATTAAATTTTTGATTTGATATTCTGGGCAATAAATATTACCTGCTAAGAACTTAATCATGCTGCAAATAATCTAAAGTAAATGACCTTTTCTTAAACCCTTTACTATTTTGCCATTTCTTCTTATTTAAAGAGATTTCTAATTGACTATTACTATAACCAGAAGCTCCTTTTAAATCAGGATAAATTGTAGAATGATTAATATTCATTGAGTTTAAATGCAATAAAAATATTTCTCTTACTTTTTCTGGAATATCTATCCTAAATAGGATTGGTTTTAATCCACTTAGATTAACATTCATTTTTATGTAATTTTCTATAGACAAACCATTTGGCGTAAATGTAAATTTTCCTTTTTGTGATAACAATCGTACATTCTCATCCACAGGACTATCTACCACTTTTATCTTAGATACTTTAATATTTTGTTGTTCATAAGCTTTTTGAAAACCAATTGGATTAAACACCCACAAAGTTCTTTTGTTAGAAGATGGAGGTAATGGGTGATTTAAAGCAAAGTATAATGCTATATAAGGTGACTTACTCCAATCTAACAAAGGAGTAACCAGTCCATAATGCTGACCAAGTGCCCACCATTCAAAATCATTTAATTTTCTAGTAGAGTTAATTCTTCTACCAATACTATTTACCTTAAAGTTTTCTAAATGAACTTGTAAATATTCTTCATAATCATATTCTGGTAGTAAATTTTCATCTAAGTTTTCTAATGTCAACCTATAATATCTATCAAAAGTTGATTCAAGCATCCAATCTGAATCTTGATGTCCTCTGTAAATAAATTCCTGATGATCTACGAATATATTCTCTATATTTTCTATTATTTCTAACCAATTATTTATTTGACATTCTGCATAGCAATTATTTTTATTTATAATCCACTTCATTCCTAAAAGCCTTTTGATTACCAACAAGATAGCACATAAAAACTCAAATACTCATAGAACCAATAAATAAATCTTCTTTTTCACATTATTACATTAAAACTATCAAGAAAGAGCTTAAATTGACTACCTTTATAAACATGATTTTATACATTAAACATATGGTAAGTTTAAGATGTAAATATTTCGTAATAAAAGAGTTAAAGAAACTCAATATCAATTATGTAAATATTGAACTTGGCAGTGTTAATATTATTGGAAACATCAGTGATTATCAAAAAATAAAACTGATTTCTAAACTAACCAAAGTAGGATTAATAGTCATTGACAACAAGAATGATATATTAATAAATAAAATAAAATCTTTAATTATTAACTTAATTTATCGCAAAGATGATGTCCTTAAAATAAATTATTCAGATCATATTAGTAATAAACTTGGTTTAAACTACACTTACTTATCTAATGTCTTTTCAAGATCAACTGGTCAAACTATTCAACAATTTATTATTTGTAACAAAATTGAACGAGTTAAGGAACTCATTAAGTATAATGATTTAAACTTTACTGAAATAGCGTACAAACTTCATTATAATAGCCTTGCTCATCTTTCTTATCAATTTAAAAAACACACAGGTAAAACACTTTCACTATACAAAACCAACAATAAAATAAAAACCTGTAACATATGAAACATTTATACTGAATTATGAAATAACCTTTTCATTATTAATCCCCACCTTTACCATAATACAATTAAGTATTAATTAAAAACATAGAATTATGGGAATTGATGAAGAAAAAAAACATGAAGTTTTTAAAGTTAAAGAAAATTGGTATAAACAATCTGAGGCTCTCAAGAAAACTTATCCTAAATTAACTAATTACGATGTTAAATTTGAAACTGGGAGAGAAATAGACCTAATATCTAGATTAAAAACTAAGTTAGATAAGGATAGATCTGAAATAATTCAGATACTAAATAAAAATCAAGAAGCTTGTTTGTAAATAAGATAATCCTAGAGAACAGTTGTAAAAAACTGTTCTTTTAATTAATACTACAATAAATGTATATTATTAATAACATATATAAACCTGGTGATATAGTCTGTTCTAGAAAAGACCCAAAAAAAGCTCTAGTTGTAAGACTGTATGCATACAATGTGTACTATTGTAATGTAAAAGATCACCCTGAAGAGAAAGAAAAAGTTTATTTTGAGAGAGAAATACAATTATACAAGCCCAGTTTTTAGTTTATTTATCTCATTACTAATTTTTTTCTGAACAATCTTTCCATAGTGTTTTTGTGTAACATTCATCTTGGAATGTCCTAGCAATTCAGATACAACTTCCATTGGCACACCATTATAAAGTAATACCGTTGTGGCAAAAGTCTTTCTAGCTACATGATGAGTAAGTTTCTTTTCTATTCCTACTATATTTGCTATCTCTTTTAAATAAGAATTAAACTTTTGATTGGATATTCTAGGTAATTCTAAATCATACTTGTATAAAACCCCTAATGCTATTGGTAGTAGCGGGACTGACACATAAGAATTAGTTTTCTTCCTATACATTTTCACCCACTTATTTCCGTCAAACTCATCAACTATATGGTCTTTAGACAAAGCTGTCATTTCTGCATATGCTAGTCCTGTATAACAGCAGAATACAAACATATCTTTTACTTGTTGCAATCTAACTTGAGTAAAGCTATACTCTTCAAGTTTCTTTAATTCTTTTGTATCTAGATAAACTACTTTTACCTTATACTTCTTTGGTCTGTACAGTATAAATGGGTCTTTAGTTAAATAACCTTCAGCTAACGCTAGTTTTATTATCTTCCTTACTCTTTGTATTGATTTGTTAATAGTAATCTGCTTATGATTCTTTTCAGATTTTAAATAGAAATCAAAGTCATTTAGAAACTTTAACTTCAAATTATTAAGTAAATAATCACTTTTGTTATACTGATGTCTAATAAAGTTTTTTGTGTGCTTTTTAGCCTCTACAAACTTATTATAAGTAGAATTTGTATACTCTTTACCCACTAACCTTAGCATATTATCATTATGAAGCTGAAACACCTCTAAAAGCGTTTTATTAGCTTTTACATTCTTCCCTTTGTATTGCAAGTAGATGTCATCCACATCAAACTGATTTTGGTTAACCTGCAGAAACAAAAAAGCCTGATTAATTTCTTGTTTTATCAGACTCAGTTGGGTATTAATAAAGTTATTTTCCTTATTGGGTGGTTTAGCTTTTTGCTGCTTACTAAACCATTTATTAGGTTCAATAAATTGTCCTGTAGAGAATGTTTTTCTCTTTCCTAGATAAGTTAGTCTACACTTAATTGGACACTTACCCTGTTTATTTAGTTTACTCCTATCCAATAAGAATAGAATGTTTAGTTTTCTTGGATTCATATAAAATTGGTTTTGGGGTACCCGATGAGAAAATTGGGGTACCAATTAGGAGACCTTTTAATAGTAAAAAGGAAAAACAAAGTGATTGAATGGAAAGGTTGTATTAGCTGAATTTAACGCACAAAAAAAGAGTAATCATTTCTGATTACTCTTACTTAGTAGCGGGAGCAGGACTCGAACCTGCGACCTTCGGGTTATGAGCCCGACGAGCTGCCTACTGCTCTATCCCGCGCTATTGGACTGCAAATATACAACCGATTTATAAACTCACAAGCTTTTTACACTAATTTTTTAAGAAAAATTATCTATTTCTTCCTGTACAGCTTCCCATTCTTCCATAAGTTGCTCTAAATCATCTTTTTTATGCTGATACTTATCGAAAAAATTTTCTTCGGCGATTGTAGCTTCATAATTAATTTCTAACTCTACATCTATATTTTTTATCTCTTTTTCTAAAGCATTTATCTTAGCTTCTACCTTACTCAACTTATTATTTAAACTTTTTAGTTTCTTTTGGTCTTCATAAGATTGCTTCTTTTCTGATTTATTGCTCAATTCTTCTTTTACTATAGTACGTTTCTCTACCTCTCTTAAGTTTTCAACCTTTCTAGATTCTAAATAATAATCTATATCTCCTAAATACTCCTTTATTTTATGATCTTTAAACTCGTATACTTTATTAGTTAATCCTTGTAAAAAATCTCTATCATGAGACACTAGTATTAAAGTGCCTTCAAACTTTTGTAATGCTTCTTTAAGTACATTTTTTGATTTAATATCTAAATGGTTTGTTGGCTCATCCATTACCAATACATTTAAAGGCTGCAATAGTAATTTAGCTAAAGCTAATCGATTACGCTCTCCCCCAGACAAAACCTTTACCTTTTTATCTACTTCTTCTCCTCTAAACAAAAATGCACCTAAAATATCTCTTACTTTTGTTCTATTAGATTCATTGGCTGCATCTACCATGGTATCTTCAACCGTTTTATTACCGTCTAAATATTCTGCTTGATTTTGAGCAAAATATCCTATTTGAACATTATGACCTAACTTTAGGTTACCTTCAAAAGGAATTTCATTAACAATCATCTTTGCTAAAGTTGACTTACCCTGACCATTTTGTCCTACAAAAGCTGTTTTAGAGTCTCTCTCAATTACTAAATCAACATTACTTAATACTTTCTTATTGCCATAATTTTTAGAAACACCAGATGCTTCTACAACAATTTTACCAGGAACAATAGAAATAGGAAAATTTAAGCTCATAACGCTATTATCTTCCTGATCTACCTCTATTCTATCTAACTTATCTAACTTTTTGATAAGAGATTGAGCCATAGTAGCCTTATTAGCTTTGGCTCTAAATTTTTCAATGAGTTTTTCTGTATGCTCTATATGCTTTTGTTGATTTTTTTGAGCTGCAATTTGTTGTTCTCTTATCTCTTCTCTTAAAATCAAATATTTAGAATAAGGTTTATTATAGTCGTAAATCCTACCTAAAGAAATCTCTATTGTTCTATTAGTAACATTGTCAAGAAACATTTTATCGTGAGATACAATTACCACCGCTCCTTGATAGTTTTTTAAAAAGTTTTCTAACCAAATAATAGATTCTATATCTAAATGGTTTGTAGGCTCATCTAACAGCAATATATCATTTTTCTGAAGCAATAATTTGGCTAATTCTATTCGCATTCTCCATCCACCTGAAAAAGTATCTGTAAGCTTATTAAAATCCTCTCTTTGAAAACCTAGTCCCTGAAGAATTTTTTCTGTTTCTCCTTGATAATTATATCCACCGTGGATTTCATACTGTTGTTGTAACTCTGTAGTTTTATCAATTAACGCTGCATACTCTTTACTCTCATAATCATCTCTAACGCTTAACTCGTTATTAACTTCTTCTATCTCAAATTCTAATTTTTTAATTAACTGAAACGCTTGGTAACTTTCTTCTAAAACAGTTCTTCCGGCTACGAAATCTATATCCTGTCTTAAAAATCCAATTTGAATATCTTTTTCTAATGCTAATTGACCCGTGTCATATTCTTGGTCGCCTGCTATAATTTTTAATAATGTAGATTTACCTGCACCATTTTTACCAATTAGTCCAACTCTATCTCCACCTCCTAAACGAAAAGCAATTTCTTCGAATAAAAATTCTCCTTGAAATGAAACTGATAAATTATGTATGTTTAACATTTGTGTAGCTTTAATTATTACAAAGATGCTTAAATTTGTTCTTGAATAAAAATCTAAATAAAAATGCTTGGTAAAGGCTCAAAAATTTATAGCATTATAACAGGATCATGTCCTAGATGTCACGATCAAAGCATGTATAAAGTTAAGAATCCTTTTCTTTTTTTGAGGGCATTAGACATGCATGAAAAATGCTCAAATTGTCAACTTAAATACCAAATAGAACCGTCTTTTTTTTACGGAGCTATGTATGTGAGTTATGCTGTAGGAATAGCATTTGCTGTTGCAGCATATATTATTAGTAAATATGTATTTAATGCGGATATTTTAATGTCTTTCATATCCATTACAATTACCCTTATTGTCTTTTTACCTGTAATAACTAGATTATCTAGAAACTTGTGGATAAACATGTTTATTAAGTACAATAATGACGCTAGGAACGATTCCACTTCTTAAACCTATTAATATTTATTTCTTCGTCTAATAAACTATCGTTCTCTATAAATTCATATAAGTGCTTACTCATAAGGGGTGCTACCATAACTCCTCTTGTACCCATACCATTTAAAACGTAATAATTTGAATATTTTGGATGTCTCCCCAACAAAGGTCTCCTATCACCTACAGTTGGCCTTATTCCTGCATCTTGACTAACAACTTGATAATTGCATTTAATAATTGAAGATAACTTTAATAATAGTTCTTCTTTTCCTACCTCAGTAGTTTTCCAATCTTTATCATTTCTATTATAGGTTGCTCCTACAAAATAATTATCATCACCTAATGGAATTAAAAAAACTCCTGATTTAACAATATGATTTAATTTAAGATTAGGCGAATGAATAACCAGTGTTTCTCCTTTATTACCGACTAAAGGCAACCTATTAAAATAAGGATTGTTCTTTAAGCCAAAACCTTCAGCAAAAATGATTGACTTGGCTTTTAAACTTTTATACGATATATGATCTTCAAAGTGACTTAGCTCATTAAAATTAAAATCTTCTAACAAGTACTGGTCACTACCAGTTAAATATTGCTGATAGTCTTTTAACAAATTTGCCACTAACAAGCGTCCAGCGTACAGTACTTCTCCATACTTGTGATGAGCATCTATATATTCGTTTTTATTATCTATAAAACAAGGATTCATAAATTCTGATAAGTTAGGCTTATCTGAAGCAACAATCCAATTGTTCTGATCATCAATAGAATTAAATAAACGTCTTACCGAAAATGGTTTTAAAAACCTATTACCTAATAACAATTCTACTTCTTTATAAAAAGGAATTGCATAATCTAGCTGTTCTTTAGCCTTCCAGCTTAAAGTAAATCTCTTTAAAATAACAGGGTTATACATACCACCAGCAACTATAGATGATGTTTCATAGCCTTTATCTATAATAATAAAGGATTTATTTTGTTTACGTAACTGCTCTGCAAAAGACATGCCTGCTAGTCCGAACCCTACTATAATATAATCTAACATATGGTAAAAATAAAAAACTCTCACAAAAGTGAGAGTTTTAATATTGTTATAAATTTGAGAGGCTTAGTATTGCCATTGATCTAATTCAAAATCTCTGATCTTAGTTTTGATTCTATCAGACTCTAATAATTGCATTAAAGCATCATTAGGAATGTACTCATCAATCTTTCTATCTTGATAAACGTTTTCTTCTTTATACATATAAGCTCCAAAACGTCTTGAATTCATAATATGATCGAAAGAAATAGGCATTGCTGTATTCTTGTTATTAAAAGACTTTGCTTCATTTAAAACTTCACGCACATCCGGATAGAACACCCAGAAAGCATCAATTAAATCTCCATCATCAGAATCGATAAAATAAACATCAGGAATTACCGGACATAAAGCCATTATTCTGTATTTTAACTCACCTTGACGCTTGTCAAAATACCAAAGACCTTTTATTTTATATTCTTTAACGTGATAAGAAGTGATAGCAGTAGTATCTATATATTCTGGAGATATTGGTTCACCAGCATTGAATTGCTCGTATCCTAAATCTGCTGTATCAATTTTCATCATACCCTCTGCAACTTGATCCCAAGTTTGCTTTGTAGTAAAATAAGAATCTGCATAGATATCTTTTATGTTTCCATTTTTAATGTTTTTTACTAACACATCAAATAAACTTCTTCTTTCCTTACCAATGTTCATGGTATCTACAGGGTAGTATAAAGGAAAGTTTATACGCTCATCTAATACTATTTTTTCCCAAGTCATTTTAGACCATAAAATATCCCTATCGTCTACATAACCATATTCTAAAGGAGTATTGTTATCGTATTTTTCTTGGGCTTCGGTTTTAACACCAATTTCTTCTGGTGCTTTTGCGTTTAAAATATTAAACTGTGCAAATACACCTTGTGAAGCTATAACAAATGTAGCTGTTAATAAAAAATTTCTCAAATTCATTTTCTCAAGTTTAAGGGTTTTACATCTAATATGATGTAAATAATAACAATTTAGGGTATAACATCCCTAAATTGTTATTATATAAGTATTCTAGTTTGTCAACTCAACAATACATGGAGAAGCTGGCTTAGTCTTAACTGGACTTCCAACTACTTTTGTTTTCATGTCAAATATTTGAATAGACTCACCTCTTTTAGCTCTCATTAAAGCTGATTTTGCTCTATCATTCAATCTACTACCATTACAAGTAATTGTAGCTTGTCCAGGTACTTTAAATTTAAAAGTAGTAACCTGTAATTTTAAATCGAAAGCAAATCCTTCTAATACTGCAGAAATAGATGAATTCTTTAATGAATTCTTAGATTTCTTTACAGTACCTACAGCACCTGATACAGCTGCTTGAGGACGTGGAATATCTTTAATTCTAAATTTCTTTCTATCTGAAACCTTAGATCCATCAGGTAAAGTACCAGTTACATTAATTGTAACCTCTCTACCTTTAGAAGGTGTCATTATATATCCTTTCCCAGATTTTCTTAAACCAGGTGCAGCTGCACTTACTTTATTGTCAGAAATTCCTGCAAAAGATATAGTCATTGGGTTAGGAATTCCACGATAAACTACGTTCATTTTATCTGCAGAGATTGTTGCTGAGTTAGGCTTAGGTACTACAGCATATGCACTTTCTATACCTACTTTAACTTCTTTTCCGTCTTCTAAGAAAACAAATTCTCCTTTTAACTCTCTTTCACCTACAGCACCAGCTGGAAAATCTAAAACAACTCCACCATCTTTAAAGTTCTTCTTGTCAATTTCTTGACCATTTAAAATTACTTTATTAGGCTTAGTAGAATCATCATAACGACCTAAAACAATTCTTCCTTTGAAGTTTTCTCCGTTAAAGAAAGCAGTTTTTTCTGGTATAACGAAAGCGTTATACTTATCCATAGATAACTCAGATTTTTGCTTACCAGTTAATAAAACTGATAATATATCATACTCTAAGTTTTTAACATCTGATTGGTAAGCTGATAATTTAGCTACAGAAGCAATTGCTGGAAAACCTTTGAAGTTATAATCTAACCAAGATTTAGTAGCTCCATCATTTGCTTTAACTTTATCAGTATTAAATTTAGATTCTAAAATTTTCTTAATTGAAGGATTTTTAGCTCCAACAATAGACATCATAGATTTTCTATAATCATCAAAAGCTTTAACAATTTCTTTTCCTTTTGGAGACATGTTATCACCAGCAAACCATGCTTCGTCTACTTTGTCTCCTTTATCCATACTCTGGTAAGGCAACTCTCCTGTTTTCTCATCTCTATCTGCCTCATAAGGCTTTAAGATATCAGCTTTTAAACCGTCAATAAAAGAAACTAATTTCTTAGACTCTTTTGACACATTATCTGCCAAACCTTTTAAAGGTACATATTTGTCTGGTTGCTCTCCTGCTAATCTCTTTAATTCTCCGTGAACTTCAGCATTTTTAGCATCTGAGTTTTTATTATTTTCTACGAACTTATTGTTCATAATACCGAACGCTGACAATACTTCTTTTGACATGTTCAGTGCTAACATCGCGATTAATACCAAGTACATAAGATTAATCATCTTCTGCCTTGGTGATAAATTTCCACCTGCCATATTCTAATTAGTTTTTCTTAATTAATAAAAAATTTGATTGTAAAATAGTTTTATTAAAAACTAATTATTTTCCTCCCATAGCAGATAACATTCCACCATATACTCCGTTTAACGAAGATAAGTTAGAAGTTAATGAAGCCATTTGAGCTTGTAAATTCTCAGCATTATCTGCTGCTGCTTTATTAGCTTCAGCCTGACGAGAAGCAGATTCCATTTGAACTTTATATAAAGAGTTTAAAGACTCCATTTGTCCAGCAGCTAATGATAACTGCTCAGAATATTTCTTAGTTGCAGCGATAGAATCAACAGCAGGTTGAATGTTATCTGCCGCTCCTTTAAAGTTTTGGATAGAAGTACTTAAAGAAGACATTAAGTTAGCATCTAACTTAGCTTCTTTTAACATGTTATCTAATTTCTGAGATAACATAGATTGAGCATCACCTTTAACTTCTTTCTTCTTTCCTCCTTTAGACTCTCCTCCAGCTAATTCTGGGTAAACTAAAGACCAGTCTAAATCTTCGTGAACTGGTTCAAATGCTGATAATGCGAAAATTGCTGCCTCTGCTCCTAATCCGATGATTAACATTGCGCTTGCTCCTGGCCAGTGCATTAATTTAAAAAGTGCTCCTAAAATTACAACTGCTGCTCCTAAACCGTAAGCAAGTGCCATAAACTTTTTGTATCCTTTTGATTGTGCCATAATAAATAGTTTTTTGTTAAGTTAATAAAAATTTAAAGTTGGTATATAATAAATTGTATTGCTACAATTGAATTATCAAATTATCTAGCTGAGTTTTTAGACTGAGTTACATCTGTACCCATATAATCTTGTACAGTTCTAAATCCTAAATAACTACGAGCAGAATCTGCATATTCGTAATCACGAGTACTTACTTGCAAGAAATAAGCAACATCTTTCCATGACCCACCACGAATTACTTTACGCATGTTTGATTTATCGTTCACACTTGGATTCATAGTAGACATAAACTCGTATGATTTAGCATCGTAAGATGAAGCTGTCCATTCAGATACGTTACCTGCCATGTTAAATAAATTATAATCATTTGGCTGATAAGCAGTAGCCTCTACTGTATACAAAGCTTGATCTGCTGCATAATCTCCTCTTAACGGTTTGAAATTAGCCATAAAACAACCTCTGTCATTCTTAGCATAAGGCCCTCCCCATGGATATGTAGCTCCTTGAAGACCTCCTCTTGCTGCATATTCCCATTCTGCCTCAGATGGTAATCTAAAACGGTTAACATGCGCTCTTCCTTTCTTAATGAAAGAGTTTCTAAATAAAGTTCTCCAATCACAAAATGCTTTAGCTTGCTCCCAAGATATTCCAACTACTGGATAATTACCATAAGCGTCATGCCAAAAATAATCGTTGTGCATTGGTTCGTTATAAGAGTATGAGAAATCTCTAATCCAAGCCGTTGTATCTGGATATACTTCTACAGTATCTGTACGAATAAAATCTTTTCTACGCTTCCCTTTGTTTTTTGCTTTAGCAGCCTCTTCTATATCTAACCACTTATAACGGTAAACAAACTTCTTAACATCCCAAGAACGAACTCCATTATAAGATTCTTCAATAGGTAAATACATTGTATCCATAACCTCAGCATAATACTCATCTGGATACTCGTCTGTACTCAACACTATCTCTACATCATTATTAAGCTTTCTACCTTCATAACCATCCATTAAACTATAGTAGTTATCTAACATATACTTATCATATACGCTAAGGTTAGCCGTATCAGCATCTTTAAATGCATATTTTCCAATTCCATCAGACTCAACATCTGTCTCACCTAATTCATCAGCTAAAATTGCTAATCGAGTTCTTACGATTGAATCTCGAACCCAAAAAACGAATTGTCTATACTCGCTATTAGTAATTTCTGTTTCATCCATATAGAATGAACGTACAGTAACTGTTTTGGTTGGGGCATCTTGAACTGCTGGTCTATCTTCATCAGACTTACCCATTACAAATGAACCACCTGGAACTAATGTCATTCCGAAAGGTTGTTCTGGGTGCCATTTTTGGCCTTTTGCACCAACTAGTTGTCCGTTAGACTTCTTCTTTCCACAGCTGGCAAGAAGTGCAAAAACCATTGCAATAAATACAAATTTCTTCATAGAAACAGTGTCTTATATTAATATCTTATTAATTTCAAAGGCGTAAACATATCTATATATTTTTAAAAAAACAACTTTTTATTTAAAAAATCCTTTAAACTAGAGTCAAAAAAATAGTGATTCAACTATGAAAATAGCCGTTAATCGGATTTTTCCTTAAACAATTGTTAAATTAAGCTTTTCCTGAACGCCTTATAAATTCTATCAGGGATTTGATGGTCACAAGCTACTAAATAATCTTCTTGTGTGCAAGATATTAACGTAGCTCTTTTATATTTATTGTTTTCTAGCTCATTTTCTGGTAATTGAACCCACCATCTCCTGCTAACTAAACTTTCGAAGAATACTAAGTCCATATCTGGAGAAGGAACAATATATTTTTTAAAATGACTATCTGAAGAAAACGAAGGCTCTATTATTCTACAATTAACACCTTCTATGTAATACCATAAAATTTGAGCCAATAACATTTCACCTGAATCAGATAAATTATTATTCAACTCAAACAAACCAAATGAAGTAACCTTATTACTTAAACCCGCATATCGAGCAATAGCACATGCTTCTTTACCCGAAAAACCATTAGGAGACTTATACCCTTTCCCTTGTGATAATTCTGAAGCTTGTATGGATGTTATATCAAAACTAACTATGTCTGCATCTCTAGTTAAGGGTTCTACTAAATTAATATTTGCGCAAACATCTCCTAAACGGTACGCATCAAAATACAGTTTTTTAATTAAGTCTATTTCTTCTTGGGAATTGTAATATGTTTGAAAACCTATATTTGAATAGTTTAAAAGATTGTTGGGCTCATTAACAATAATACTATTCATATAGTTATTATTCTTAATCCCATCTGAAACATCTCTCAAATCAAATTTAGCATCTACACAAACCAGATTCACCATCTGATCTAAATCATCATAAGCTCTATATAGTGCATAGGTTAAATCATTAGACCCACCTATAACCACTGGAATTGCTCCAATTTTAATAATTTCTGAAACCAACTTTTTTACTGCAAAATAAGTATCATCTACAGTAGCTCCTGGCGAAACATTACCTATATCTACAATTTTTCCTTGCCAATTACCCGGAAACAGCTCACAAAAAGCATTACGAATACCATCAAAACTCAAGCTCTCACCTAAATAATTAATATCGTTTCTATTTTCTATCACCCCAAATAAAACCAAGTTTCCTTTTTCAATAGTAGGAAAAACATCTTTCTCTTTATAAAAGGATATTTGCCTCCCTATTGATTGATCGTTCTGCAATAAAGCATGAGCAACAACTTGTTTTGATACGGGTGTTAGAAAATCAACTATCATTTTTTAGTGGTCTTTTTCTTGGTAGTTTTCTTTTTTGCAGCTTTTTTCTTTGGCATTTTCTCTTCAATTAAAGCTTGGGCTTTCTCTAATGTAATTTCTGAAACATCAACTGTTTTTGCCAGCTCAACTTTAATTTTACCTTTTATAATATTATGTCTACCCCAACGAGCTTTTTCAATTCTTATACCTTCGTCTTCCCAATTAACTACAAGTTTATCTATCTCCTTCTGCTTTTTAACCTTTATCAACTCTTCAATATCAGCTTTCGTTAAATTGTCGTAATCGTATTTCTTATTTACATTAATAAAAATACCATTCCATTTGATAAACGGTCCAAATCGACCTACACCTTTGGTTACATCATGACCCTCGTAATTATGAATTGGGGCATCTGCTTTCTTTTTTAATTCAATTAATTCTATGGCTCGATCTAAATCGACATCCATAGCATTTTCTCCTTTATCTAAAGAAATGTACTTTGCTCCAAACTTAACATATGGACCAAATCGCCCATTACTAACAACCACATCTTCTCCTTCATATACCCCTAAACTTTTAGGTAACTTAAATAAATCTAACGCCTCTTCAAAGGTTATAGAACCTAAACTCTGATCTTCTGTAAGACTTGCAAACAGTGGTTTTTCTTCTTCTTCTGCCGTACCTATCTGAACCATTGCTCCGTAACGACCCAAACGAACACTAACCTGCCTTCCAGTTTCTGGATGCACTCCTAAAATACGCTCTCCACTTTCTCTAGCCGCATTTTCTTGTACTTCTAATACATGAGGATGGAATTCCTTATAAAAGTCTTGCATCATTTTCTTCCAATCTTCTCCACCAGATGCTATTAAATCAAACGTCTCCTCTACTTTAGCTGTGAAATTATAATCTAAAATATTTTCAAAGTTATTTACTAAAAAGTCATTTACAATCATTCCAATATCTGTAGGAACCAATTTTCCTTTATCTGAACCTACTTTTTCTGTTAGTGATTTATCTGTAATATCATTCCCCACCAACATTAACTGATTGTAATTTCTTTCTACACCTTCTACCTGCCCTTTTTCTACATAATTTCTATTCTGAATCGTAGAAATAGTAGGCGCATAAGTTGACGGACGACCAATACCCAGTTCTTCTAACTTCTTAACTAAAGAAGCCTCTGTATATCGGTATGGAGGTCTTGTAAAACGTTCAGTAGCTGTAATAAACTTTTTCTGAACCAAATCACCCTGTTTCATTACAGGCAACATACCATCTTGCTCTTCTTCTTCATTATCTGTTCCTTCTAAATACACCTTTAAGAAACCATCAAACTTAATCATCTCTCCATTAGCTACAAATTGCTCCTTATGGGTATTAGCAGATATTTTAACATTGGTTTTTTCTAATTGAGCATCACTCATCTGAGACGCTAATGTTCTTTTCCAGATTAAATCATACAAACGAGATTGGTCTCTTTCTAAATCAGCCGAGTGCCTACTCATATCCGTAGGACGAATTGCTTCGTGAGCTTCTTGAGCACCTTTATTTTTAGTAGCATAATTACGTGGCTGAGAATATTCACTTCCGTAATAACTCTCTATTTCTTTTTGCGCTGCATTAACAGCTTCTCCAGATAAATTCACACTATCTGTTCTCATATAAGTTATCAAACCTTGCTCATACAAACGCTGAGCAACTTGCATTGTTCTAGAAACTGAAAAATATAATTTTCTAGAAGCCTCTTGTTGCAATGTTGATGTTGTAAACGGAGCAGCTGGAGATTTTTTAGCTGGCTTTTTAGTTAAGTCTGCTATACTAAAATCTGCTAATTTATTTTTTTCTAAAAAAGCTAAAGCCTCTTCTTTGGTTTTAAATTCTTTAGGTAATTTCGCTTTAAAGCTTTTTCCTTCTGTTGTAGCAAATTCAGCTGTAATTTTATAAGATGCCTGAGTTTTAAATTCTTGAATATCTCTTTCTCTCTCTACAATTAAACGAACCGAAACAGATTGCACTCTACCAGCAGACAAACCTCTTTTAACTTTTCTCCAAAGCACAGGAGATAACTCATACCCTACCAATCTATCTAATACTCTTCTCGCCTGCTGAGCATTAACTAAATTATAATCTATATCTCTTGGGTTTTCTATAGCTTTAGTAATAGCGTTTTTGGTAATTGAATTAAAAACGATACGTTTGGTTTTGCTTTTATCTAGCTTTAATGTTTCTGCTAAATGCCATGCTATTGCCTCTCCCTCTCGATCTTCATCGGAAGCTAACCATATAGTCTCCGCTTTTTTAGCTAAATCTTTTAATTTTTTAACAACAGCTTTTTTATCTGATGACACGACATATTTAGGATCAAAACTACCTTCAACATCTACCCCCAACTCTTTTGCAGGCAAGTCTGCAATATGCCCATAACTAGATTCTACTTTAAAATCTTTTCCTAGAAATTTTTCAATAGTTTTTGCCTTAGCAGGTGACTCTACTATAACTAAATTTTTCGCCATCAATTACACTTTTTATATTTTGCAAAAGTATATCAAAAAAACAAATAATTAAAAAAAGCCTGTTTCTCAACTAAAAATAGTCAAAAAAACAGGCCTCAAAAAAAGCTAATTTTTCTACTATTCTCTCCCTATTTCATCTATCGAGTTTTCATCAGAAAAACCTATCGCTTCTTTGTACATTATATATAATGGTATGTATATAAAACTCATTGTTACATAAATACCTATTCCACAAGCTAAAAGCCCCACAAACATAGCTAAGAAATAAGCAACTATTGAAATACCCATAGTTAACCACCAATATTTCATTCCAATTTTAAAAGACATTTTAAGCAAATCTCTTGCACTAAGCTCTTGATTAAAAGAAAAAACCACTGGTAAATACATTAAAGGCACAGCCAAAATAATTGCTGGTATAATAAACAGAAAGAGACCTACTACTATAATTAACATTGTATAAAGACCTAGCACAAATAGCTTTTTAAAGTTTTTCTTCTTTAAAAAAAAGAAATAATCGTCCGATTCACTACTATTAGTAAAATCTTTGGTTTTGCAAATTCTATAAAAAGCTGCTCTAAATGAAAATTGAACTCCCAACATAACTCCCATCATGCAAATCATGAAAACAAACATCAATACACTCAGTACTATTGCAACACCAATTGAAGTTTCTTCCGAAAACTGACCACTTTCTGCCACTAAACCCAAAGGAACCATTATCACAATCATAGGGATATACATCAAAAAAACAATAGGCATCATTACCAAACCTCCTATTAAAGCACTTAACAAACCCTGGAGCCATACTTTTTTAAAAAGCTCTATACTTTCTTCTAAAACACCACCAAATGTTTTATTAAATGGTTTATTCAATTTCCTTTCTAATTCTATCTCATTCATAGTTATTGCTGTTAGTTTAAGCATCAAATATACAATTAGACAACAATTATTTAAACTGTCATATTGACAGTTTTCTAATTTAGCACTATCTTTGCAAACTGAAAAAGACAGATTATTACAGAATGGAGAAGATTATAGACGAAAATAAGCAAGGCCAAAAACTAGCCACAACTTACAAAGAAGGAAATACCCGTAAAGTATTTATTGAGAGTTATGGATGTCAAATGAATTTTTCTGACAGTGAAATTGTAGCTTCTATACTCGAAAAAGAAGGCTTTAATAGCACTCAAAACCTAGAAGATGCCGATTTGGTTTTGGTAAACACTTGTTCTATTCGTGATAAAGCCGAACAAACCGTAAGAGCTCGTTTGCAAAAATATAACAAAGTAAAACGAAAGTTGAACCCTAAAATGAAAGTTGGAGTTTTAGGTTGTATGGCTGAGCGTTTAAAAGAAAAATTCTTAGAAGAAGAAAAAATTGTCGACTTAGTTGTTGGACCCGATGCCTATAAAGATCTTCCTAATCTAATAAACGAAGTTGACGAAGGCAGAGATGCCATAAATGTAATTCTCTCTAAAGAAGAAACTTATGGAGATATTTCTCCTGTTCGTTTGAACTCTGATGGAATATCTGCTTTTGTATCTATAACTCGTGGGTGCGACAACATGTGCACATTCTGTGTAGTTCCTTTTACCAGAGGAAGAGAACGTAGTAGAGACCCACAATCTATATTATCTGAGATTAACGATTTAGTAGAAAAAGGGTTTAAAGAAGTTACTCTTTTAGGTCAGAATGTAGATAGCTATTTATGGTACGGTGGCGGACTAAAAAAAGATTTTAGTAAAGCTTCTGAAATACAAAAAGCTACAGCTGTAGATTTTGCTAAGTTGTTAGATATGACAGCAACCAAATTCCCTAAACTACGTATTCGTTTCTCTACATCTAACCCTCAAGACATGAGTTTAGATGTAATACACACTATGGCCAAACATAGAAACATCTGTAAATATATTCACTTACCTGTTCAGAGTGGTAGTAATAGAATTTTAAAGAAAATGAACCGTCAACATACTCGTGAAGAATACATGGAGTTAGTTGATAATATTTATAAAATCATTCCTGAAGTTTCTTTATCGCAAGACATGATTACCGGCTTCCCTACTGAAACTGAAGAAGACCATCAATATACTTTAGACTTGATTAGATATGTTAAATATGATTATGGCTTTATGTTTGCATACTCTGAAAGACCAGGAACCTTAGCTGCTAGGAAGTTTGAAGATGATGTACCCTTAGATGTAAAAAAACGTAGACTTCAAGAAGTTATTGATCTTCAGCGAGAAGTTGGTTACGAACGCTTAAAAATGCACGTAGGTAAAACACAAGAGGTTTTAATTGAAAAAACTTCTAAGAAGTCTGACAAACATTGGGCTGGAAGAAACACACAAAACAACATGGTTGTTTTTCCTAAAACCGAAAATTACAAACCTGGCGATTTTGTAAATGTAAAAATACTAGACTGCACAACAGCTACATTTATAGGTGAAGCAGTTGACTATTCAGACAATAATTAGAAAATGGAATCAGTTCAAGCAATAAAACAACGTTTTGGAATTATAGGTAACGACCCTAAACTTAATCGTTCTCTAGAAAAAGCTATTCAAGTTGCTCCTACAGATATTTCTGTTTTGGTTACTGGAGAAAGCGGTGTTGGGAAGGAAAGTGTGCCAAAAATTATTCATTCTTTATCACACAGAAAACACGGTAAATATATTGCTGTTAACTGCGGTGCTATACCAGAAGGAACCATAGACAGTGAATTGTTTGGACATGAGAAAGGTGCCTTTACAGGTGCAACACAAACCCGTAATGGTTATTTTGAAGTTGCCGATGGTGGAACTATTTTTTTAGATGAAGTAGGAGAATTACCCCTAACAACTCAAGTACGTTTATTGCGTGTTTTAGAAAATGGAGAATTTATAAAAGTTGGTTCATCTAAAGTACAGAAAACCAACGTTCGCATTGTTGCTGCTACAAACGTAAATATGTTTGAAGCTATCAAAAAAGGTAAATTTAGAGAAGACTTATATTACCGATTGAGTACTGTAGAAATTTTATTACCTGCTTTACGAGACCGCAAAGACGATATACACTTACTATTTAGAAAATTTGCATCAGATTTTGCTCTCAAATACAAAATGCCTACCATTAGACTTGACGAATCTGCCATACAAGTATTATTAAAATACCGTTGGAATGGTAACATTCGCCAGTTAAGAAATATTGCTGAACAAATTTCTGTACTAGAACAAAACAGAAACATCTCTGCTAGTACATTACAAAGCTACCTACCTAATGTTGGTAATAATTTACCTTCGGTTATCAATGAAAATAAATCTGAATCTGATTTTAGTAACGAACGAGAAATTTTATACAAAGTCTTGTTTGATATGAAAGCAGATTTAAACGACTTAAAAAAGCTTACAATGGAATTAATGCGTAACGGAAATACGCAACAAGTTCAAAACGAGAATCAAGAATTAATTCAGAAAATATACAAGCCCGACGAGGACACCCTCCCTAAACAAACTGATGAAACTGTAGAAGTATTACAAATACCACAAGAAGCAACTACTTCATACCACACAGAAAAAGAACCTGTAGAATACAACAATTATATTGAAGATATAACAGAAGAAGAAACTTTATCCTTACACGAAAAAGAACTTGAGTTAATTAAAAAAGCTTTAGAACGCAATCAAGGAAAAAGAAAACTTGCCGCCAAAGAATTAGGTATTTCAGAACGCACATTATACAGAAAAATCAAACAATTTGACCTATGATTTTTCCTGTCAGCTAAATTATTTACTTCTAAACGAATAAATAGTATTAGTTAATGTATTTTATAATACCTTTCATTCATTAAATGAATCGTAAATGAAACGCATAATACTAATTTTTTCTTTAAATATCCTTTTATTTTCTGTATTCTCATGCTCTGATGATGATTGCCCTGGAGACAGCCAAACTATTAACCCAACAACCATCAAAGAATACCATACCATAAACTATGACGGTGCTATCAACCAAAAATACAGATTCAACAACAAAGGTTTATTAAGTCAATATCATTCAACTTATACCGACTACACTTTTAACTATGAATATGATGCATCTGATAGGGTTATTACTATCTCTAAAAACGATTTAAACGATAACGAAATCGAAAGTGTAGACATACTTTACGATAATGAAAACAGAATATCTAAAATTGGTCAATTAGAATATACTTATTTACAAAATGAAAATTATTACCACTCTGGAGAAGGATACTTTACTCCAGAAGTAGAATCTTTCACAGATCAAAACGGAGATCAAATTGAAACATCTATGAGGATATATAGCACTTACCAAGATGATAATTTGGATGGTATTTTCAATCGTTGCGATTATTACGATACAGAATTAAACAATTTAACTACTGGACAATATTTAGGAAATGATTTAGAAGAATATTGTGAATACAGCCAATTTAGCTCTTATAGACATGATGGCAACAACCTTATTTCTTCGAATGAATACGATAAAAGAACATACGATACCAACAACAATCCTTTATACTCTGAAACATCTAACATTAAATACGTTATAGGATTTCTCAACTCATCTTTCAACAACGGACATCCCTACCCAGTTATTATCTCTAAAAACAATACAACACATATTAGATGGGATGTAGATGGACCAGAAGAAACCGCTTACGAATTTGAATTCAACAATTACAACTTACCAAAAAACAGATATTCTCAAGGTTACTATACAGGCATTCCAGAAGGGGAACAATATATTAGTGCAAAATACTACTACCAAGGAGATACAATTCCAGAATAAAGCTTTAAATCATAAATATTTACAAAAGATTGCTACTTACTCGGCAATCTTTTTACTTTTGTAATTATGAGAAAACTTATTCTTATTTTACTTGTTACAATAATTACTCAGGGTTGTGGAATCTATTCTTTTACAGGAATTGGCGATATCAATGCCAACTCCTTTCAGGTAAATTTTTTCCAAAACAATGCTCCAATTATAGAACCTGGCATAGACAGACGTTTTACTTTAGCGTTGCAAGATTTAATTCAAAACCAAACTAATTTAGAACTTACCAACACCAATGGTGATTTAGTTTATGAAGGGGAGATCAGTAATTATACTATTGCTCCTATGACCGCAACTGCTCAGCAAACGGCCGCACAAAACAGGCTGACCATTACTATAAATGTTCGTTTTTTTAATAAAAATAAAGAAGAGGACGATTTTGAAAAATCTTTTTCTTTCTATCATGACTACGGAGCCACTCAACAACTTACAGGTAGTGTTTTAGAAACCGCCCTAGATGATATATTTGAACGTATTACTCAAGATATTTTTAACGAATCACTAGCTAAATGGTAAAATGAATATTCAAGATTTTACTAACATATTGCAACAACCGCAAGGCATCAATGAAGCTCAAACTATTCAGCTAAAAGAAATACTAAATCAATATCCTTACTTTCAAGCGGCAAGGGCAATACATTTAGGAGGACTAAAAAACCAAGATAGTTACTTTTACAATCAAGAATTAAAAAAAACAGCAGCATATACAACAGATAGGAGTATTTTATTTGATTACATCACCTCAGAAAACTTCAATCAAAATAATATTTCTAAATCTCTACAAGAACAACAGGAATCTATAAAAAATATTGAAGTGGTGAATCCTGTTGAAATAAGCAGCTTTGAATCTGCTACTGCACCTTATGACAAAGCAGTTACAGAACCTGATTTATTTGAAGAAAAAATCGAAGAAAATAAAATAGCTGTTGCTTCAGAAAAACTAGGAATTGGCAAGCCTTTAGAATTTAACCCTAGCGAAACACATTCTTTTCAAGAATGGTTACAGTTAGCTCAAGTAAAACCCATAGAACGAAAAGAAGTTAAAAGCGAGGTTAACGCAGATGTTTCGGACAAAAAAGAAGCTTCTAAATTTGATTTAATAGATAAATTTATAGCCACAAACCCTAAAATTTCTCCTGTTAAAAAAACGGTCTCATTAACTAATTTAGCTAAAGAAAACAACTTTAATTCAGACGAATTAATGACCGAAACATTAGCTAAAGTATATTTAGAACAAAAAAACTATAAAAAAGCCAAGCAAGCTTATCGTATTTTAAGTTTGAAATATCCAGAAAAAAGTAGTTTCTTTGCAGACCGAATTAGGGAAATTAAAAAATTAGAAAATCAATAACACAAAATACAATCAGTTATGTTTAATATATTTTTAGCACTTATAGTAATTGTTGCCTTTTTATTAATGGTAGTTATTATGGTACAAAACCCAAAAGGTGGTGGTTTATCTTCTTCTTTTGGAGGAGGCGGCTCACAACAAATGGGAGGCGTACAGCAAACAACTGATTTCTTAGACAAATCTACTTGGTGGTTAGCTATTTTATTAATTGTTTTAATATTATTATCTAACGTAACTGTTTTTGGAAGCGGTAATGCTGGGTCTAAAGCACTAGAAGGAGCTAACGACCAGCAAATAGAAGCACCAGTATCTACCACAAATGATGATGCAACTCCAGTTTCAACAACACCAACAACGACTGACGAGAAAAAAGATGGAGATAATTAATTTCTCCTTATAAATAACATTAAAATGCCAACTCTACAGTTGGCATTTTTAGTTTCTGAAAGTTTGTCAGTCTTAATGCATTGGTACAATTTCTGACTGATATATAAACGTAATTATAAAAATAAAAAATCAACATACAATGGGATTAAACATTAAACCATTAGCAGATAGAGTTCTAGTAGAACCTGCTGCAGCTGAAACAACTACCGCTTCTGGTATTATTATTCCAGATACCGCTAAAGAAAAACCTCAAAAAGGAACTGTTGTAGCTATAGGCACAGGTAAAAAAGATGAGCCTTTAACCGTTCAAGTTGGAGACACAGTTCTTTACGGGAAATATTCAGGTTCTGAATTAAAGTTAGAAGGAAACGATTACTTAATAATGCGCGAAAGTGACATTTTAGCAATTATCTAAAAAAAACAAAATAACATGGCAAAAGATATAAAATTTGATATAGAAGCACGTGACGGATTAAAACGTGGTGTAGATGCATTAGCTAATGCAGTAAAAGTAACCTTAGGTCCTAAAGGAAGAAATGTTACTATTTCTAAATCGTTTGGTGGCCCAACAGTAACCAAAGATGGTGTTTCTGTGGCTAAAGAAATTGAATTAGCAGATGAGCTAGAAAACATGGGAGCTCAAATGGTAAAAGAAGTAGCTTCTAAGACTAACGATTTAGCTGGAGATGGTACAACTACCGCAACTGTTTTAGCTCAAGCAATTGTTAAAGAGGGATTAAAAAATGTTGCAGCTGGAGCCAATCCAATGGATTTAAAAAGAGGAATTGACAAAGCTGTTGAAGCAATTGTAACAGATTTAACTAAACAATCAAAAGAAGTAGGGTCTTCTTCAGATAAAATAAAACAAGTAGCCTCTATTTCTGCTAATAACGACGAAACTATTGGTGAATTAATTGCTCAAGCTTTCGGAAAAGTTGGTAAAGAAGGTGTTATAACTGTAGAAGAAGCTAAAGGTACAGATACTTATGTAGATGTAGTAGAAGGAATGCAGTTTGACAGAGGATATTTATCTCCTTATTTTGTTACCGATGCAGATAAGATGATTGCCGATTTAGACAATCCTTACATCTTATTATTCGACAAAAAAATATCTAACCTACAAGAAATTCTTCCAATTTTAGAGCCCGTAGCTCAGTCTGGAAGACCATTGTTAATTATTGCTGAAGATGTAGACGGTCAAGCATTGGCTACTTTAGTCGTTAATAAATTAAGAGGTGGATTAAAAATTGCTGCTGTTAAGGCTCCTGGGTTTGGAGACAGAAGAAAAGCTATGTTAGAGGACATCGCTATTTTAACGAACGGTACTGTTATTTCTGAAGAAAGAGGTTTCTCTTTAGAAAATGCAGATTTATCGATGTTAGGAACTGCTGAAACCGTAACTATAGACAAAGACAATACTACTATTGTTAATGGCTCTGGAGATGAAGATAACATCAAGGCGAGAGTAAACCAAATTAAAGCACAGATTGAAACTACTACATCAGATTATGATAAAGAAAAGCTACAAGAGCGTTTAGCAAAATTAGCTGGTGGGGTTGCTGTATTATATGTTGGAGCTGCTTCTGAAGTTGAGATGAAAGAGAAGAAAGATCGAGTTGATGATGCACTTCACGCTACTCGTGCAGCTGTAGAAGAAGGTATTGTTGCAGGTGGTGGAGTTGCTTTAGTGAGAGCTCAGAAAGTTCTTGACAAAGTAAAAGCCGAAAACGCTGACGAAGAAACTGGTATTAATATTATTTCACGAGCTATAGAAGCTCCATTACGTACTATTGCCGAAAATGCTGGAAAAGAAGGATCTGTTATTTGTGCAAAAGTAATTGAAGGTAAAAAAGACTTTGGTTATAATGCTAAAACAGATGAGTATGTAGATATGCTAAAGGCTGGTATTATAGATCCTAAAAAAGTAACTAGAGTGGCTTTAGAAAATGCTGCTTCTGTCTCTGGTATGATCTTAACTACTGAATGTGCTTTAGTGGAGATTAAAGAAGATACTCCTGCTGCTGGTATGCCTCCTATGGGTGGTGGAATGCCAGGCATGATGTAATTAACTCGTATTTAATCAAACAAAAAGCCATTAGTTTTTAAGCTAATGGCTTTTTATTTGCTTTTAATGCACAAAAAAGGGAGTGCATTGCACTCCCAAACCCAATATTAAAAATCACTACACGTTTAAAACGTTTCTTAATTTTAAAACAAATATAAAGGCACTTCGCTCTCCATACAGACGTAATTATACCAACTTATAAAATGCGAATACAAAACATACAGATAAATGTGTTTTTACCTATTTTTAACCACTTTTACCACCAATAAATCGGATTTGTTTAATTTCCAAATCATTATATTTGGTTGACAGCAAGAAATAAAAAAGAAATGCAGGAAAAAAACTTAGATGCAGTCTTTAGCTTTATACTTAACCCTAAGTATAGATGGTTATATCATATCTTATTTTGGCTAATTATATTTTCATCAGATATTAATTCTTTTTTAGAGTTAGGAAGTACATCATGTGTGTTTTGTACAATAAAAATATTACTCTTAGAATTAGTAATAGTTTATTTCAACATCTATTTTCTTTTTTCTAAATACCTTGTTAAAGGTAAAGTTGTTAAATATACTCTTCTAACTACCCTTTCAATTATTATATACTTAACGATCAATTATTATCTTGGGTATGAAGAAACCATTTATGAAGAAATAGACGAAACAACTGGTGAAGTAACACTAGTTACATTATCTTTATTTAGCTGGATTATTTCATATGCATCTAGAATGTTTGGTATAATTGGAACCGCCGTTGGAGTTAAATTTTTTAAACAATATTTTATTGAGCAACGAAAATTAAATGCTATTAAACAAGATAGTTTAGAAAATGAACTGCAATATTTAAAAAATCAGATAAACCCACATTTTTTATTTAATTCACTAAATAACATTTATGTACAATCTAAAAAAAACCTAAGCAGTACATCTGAGTCAATATTACTGTTATCAGATTTACTTCGCTACCAACTATATGATTGCGCAAAAAATAAAGTATCATTAAGTGATGAAATAGAATACCTTCAGAATTTTTTAAAATTAGAAAACCTACGAAAAAAAGACAGTCAAATAACCCTTAACATAAAAGGCATAACTACCGGAATTAATATCGCTCCTTTTATTTTTATGCCATTTATAGAAAATGCCATAAAATACAGTGGTCTTACTAGCAAACCTTATATAAATATAGAATTTACAATTGAAGGGAGTAAAATTATTTTTAAGGTAACAAACAACAAAGCAGATATTCTTGCTGTCAATAAAAATAGCGGGATTGGCTTAAATAATGTAAAAAGAAGGTTAGATTTACTATACCAAAACACACATGAATTAATAATTAAAGAAGATAATCATAAATTTTCTTTAACTTTAGAATTAGAAACCCTACAAAAATAATATCATGAAAAAACTAAATTGTATTATAGTTGATGATGAACCACTAGCTGTTGAAGGTATTGAGCTATATGTAGATGATTATGAACAACTAAATCTAGTTGGTACTTTTAATGATGCCATAAGTGCAAATGAATTTATTCAAAACAATCCGGTTGATTTGATTTTTCTAGATATTGAAATGCCTAAATTAAGCGGTTTAGACTTTTTAAAAACCACCAATATAGATGCTTTAGTTATTTTAACCACCGCTTATCCGCAATTTGCTCTTGAAGCCTTTGAACTTAACGTGGTTGATTATTTAGTAAAACCTATTGGCCCAAATAGATTTATGAAAGCTATTAACAAAGTGAACGACCTTTACCAAAAACCTCCTTCTAATGTTGAAGAAATTAGCAATGACTATATCTATATTAAAGCCGACAGAAAGTATGTAAAAGTATTTTATGAAGACATAAAATATATTAAAGGTTTAAAAGATTATGTAATTATATATACTGAGAACGAAAGAATAATTACTGCCATCAATATAAAAACTATATACAACGAACTTCCTAAACACATTTTTGCAAGAACAAGCAAATCTTATATCATAAACGTCAATTCAATTAAAGCTGTTAACGTAGATACAATACTAATAGGCGAAGAAGAATTACCTCTTGGAAAAACCTACAAAGATGATTTTTTATCTAAACATGTTAAAAGCAATTTAATACAACGACCAACAAAAAAAGGATGATCTAATTAGATCATCCTTTAATTTTTATCCTGTATTTTAAAAAGTCGTATCAGCTTGATGAACAATATCAATCAAACCTCCTAATAGCCTTACATACGAATGTAATTCTTTCGGAAGATTATCTAAGTCAGAGTCTATTGTCCAGAACTGTCTATTACCATCTTCGTTATACTCTAAATAATAAATAGGTTGATCATGACTACCCGGAAAACCAATTGTATGTCCAGTAATAGAATTTAATGTAGGTAATGGCAGCTCATTATAAAGCCTCAATAAATCTAAACGTATATTTGGCAAAGTAACTTGATGTTTAAATATTCCTTTAAAAAATTCATTACTACTTGGTTTATCATTAGTAACATCTTCTAACAAAGTTTTCCCGTTAAATTGATATACTTCAACACATAAGTTTGTTTCACATCTCGGATAATACATCCCAAAAACAATTATTTTGGGTTCGCTATCTACCTCTACAGATCTTAAGTTATCATCAATATTTAACACATCATCACCAGTAGAGCAAGATGTAAATAACAAGAATGCTATTAGTGTAAAAAAAGCTATTTTTTTCATAGTAAAATATTTATTGGTTATAAATATTTTAGTCGAACCAACCACAAAAACTTACACTAAAACTCTGAATATCAAACATCAAACAAAAAAGAGCGAGTTGTAACTCGCTCTCTTATTTATCATTTTTTATTGTCTAGCTCTTTTTTGAAGAACATTTAGTTTGACATTCTTTACTTGAGCTTACACAAGATTTTTCTTGTTTCTTATTACAACATTCTTTAGCACAACCTGGTTTACAATTTCTATCTCTTTCGTACTTACAGCAACCGTGTAAAGCTTCATAGGTTTCATCTTTTGCTCTTACTAATTCGGTATCATGACCAATACTAGCGATTACCTTCTGAACACCTTTAGAATCGGTTTTAAACTCATTAACCAAAACTGTTAACTTTTTCGATTCTACATCCCAATTTGCCATTTTTACTCCTTTAACAGAAAATGCGGCTTTCTCAATACGCTTTTTACACATATCACAATTACCAGCTACAGCAATTTCTAACTTTCTTTTTTTAGATTTTTCTTGAGCAAAACCTAAACCTGCTACTAATACTAATAATAAAATAATTAACTTTTTCATTTTTATATTTCTATTGTTTTAAATTTCTTAATTTACTTTTAAACGAATTCCTGTATACACTCTAGCTCCTTGAATTGGCGCATATATCATTGTACTATCAAAATAAGCTCCAAACGGGTCAATTGCAGCATTTATTGGGTTATCTTGTTTATATCCCAATAAATTTTCTGCTCCTAAATACACTTCAAAATGCTTAGAAAAAACCTTGGTGACTTGAGCATTGACTTGACTAAACGGATTACTCTCTGTAGGTAATTGATACTCAACTGGATTAACCTGAGTTTGTGGTAAGCGCTGTTTACCAATCCAATTCCAAGTTACATCAAACTTCCATTGCTTCCCTTTTCCTTTAATCGGACAGCTCTCATAAGACAAATTAGAAAATACTCTATGCTTAGCTAATAAAGGTTTACTAAGGCTTCCATTTTCATAGTCTACATTTACATCGTAATATTTATACGACAATCTAAAATCTACTGTTCCTAATAATCTGTAATCTAAATCTGCCTGAAAGCTTTTCGCTATTGATTTTCCGTCTAAATTATAAAAACGAACCTCCTGCGGACTGTGATCTACATCTACTACTGCTTGATTCTTAAAATCTGTAATATAATAATCTAAAGATATACGTCCTGCTCTATCAAACAGCCTAAATCCTTGCAGAAAACTCCCACCAAAATTCCAAGCTATTTCTGGATTCAATCCGTAAATTTCTCCATCTGTATCAATTATTGAAAAATTTCTAGACGAAGCAAAATACTGCTGATTTTCAGCAAAAATATTAGCACTGCGTTTCCCTCTTCCTGCAGAAGCCCTTATTACAGCTTTCTCCCAAGGATTATAACGCATATGTAATCTTGGCGTAATAAATTCTCCTAACAAATTATGAGTATCTGCCCTTACACCAGCTACCAGACTAAAATTGTCTCCATTATCAAAAGTGTACTCAAAAAAACTACCCAGAGATCTCTCGTATCTGCCAAAACTATTTGTACTTACTAATTCATCATAATTATCATAGGTAAAGCTCAATCCAGTTTTAAATTTATGCTTAGTATTATATAATATTGAATTATAAACAAAATTACTATACCAACTTTTATGAGTAATATAATAATCTCTTAAACCAAAATAAGAATCTTGATCATGTAAACTAAATGAATTTTGAAACCCAAAACTTTTATAGGGTTGATCTTTAAAAACGTATCCTGTTTTATTAGACACATCTAAACGTTTAGTTTTTATTTCACTACCCCATATCGTAGTGCTTTTTTTGTCTGTTTCTGGATCAAAATTTATCTGTCCAGCCACTTTACTGTCATTCATATAACGTAAATCAAAAAAGCTAACCCAACCTGTTTCTTCATTAGCATACTGCCAACGATTCATTAAGTTTACTTGATTCATTAAAGGAGCATCCATAAAGCCATCATCATTTTGATCTTTTCTCCAACTTCTATTATTAATATGAGCGTATAAACCTGTACTCCATTTATCATTTAACTTCTGATTAAAATGAGTATTTAACTCTAGTCTCCCATCAATAGAAGCATATGTGTTTAAGAAAAATTGATCATCTGTCAATGGTTTCTTAAGCTCGGTATTAATTTGACCAGCTATACTTTCAAAACCATTCACCACACTACCTGCTCCTTTGGTTATTTGAATACTCTCTAACCAGGTACCTGGCGTAAATGTAAGCCCATAAGCTTGTGAAGCTCCTCTAACACTCGGAATATTCTCTTGAGTAATTAATATATACGGATTTGTTAAACCCAACATTTTAATTTGCTTGGTACCTGTTACTGCATCAGAAAAGTTAACATCTACAGATGGGTTGGTTTCAAAACTTTCTGACAGGTTACAACAAGCTGCTTTTAACAACTCTTTTTCGTTTATCTTAACAACATTTTTAGGGTTTAAGAACGATACTTCTGTAGCTTTCTTTTCTGCAGTTACTATCACTTCCTCTAACTCGTCTGAGGGTTCAAAATTTATTTCAATGTTTTGTGATTTATCTATTTTAATTCTTCTAGTTTTATAACCTACGTAACTCACTACTAAGATTCCACTTTCAGAATTCAATGCTATTTTAAATTTTCCATCTATATCGGTAACAGTTCCTACAGATGTGCCTTGCCAATATACATTGGCTCCAAAAACTGGTATAAGATTTCCTTCTTCACCTTCTACCACCTTACCAGTTACATACTCTTGAGATAACATTGCTAGAGGCAAAAGCAATGCCAAGTATACTATTATTTTTTGCATTAAATATTTTAATTAATTGATATTATAAATTAATCATGATCGCTTCAGCTAATTCAACGAACATTTAACTCTAATAATAAATCAACTAATTAGGCGTAAAAAACGAGGGAACAATGAAGTTTATATAAAGGGGGAGCATTACTTTGAAAAGTATAATATGGTAATGCTGTTTTCTTTAATTGTTCTGATTCATAAAATTGATGAGTTTCAAAATTTGGAAGAATTGCGTTTACTACAAAAAACTCCACAGATGTATTCAATGTGGTATCATCATCTACCTCATTAAAATCTATTTGTTCATCATCACAACAATCATTAGGTATATCTTTCTCTTCGCTACAACATTTATCCTCAACAGCTTCTTCTTCACAGACGATATCTGTTAACAATGTAGACACACTTTCTAGTTCACCTCCACAATAATGAAGGTTTACAGCAAAACCTCCACTTATAGATAAATAAAGGATCGATAGGAAAATTGCTATTTGCTTCTTAAAAGGCATACAGCAAATATATAACATAAAATTTTAACTTATGTTAATCTTTCTTCAAAAACTCTTGATAATAGAACGCAGGAACTAGTAATAATAAAAATAATGGCTGAATTAAAAACCTACGCACATAAAAGAAACTCAAGTACCAATCTCTATCTAAATCAAAAAGAATTAAAATATAAGCCGTTAACAATATAAGTGAAATTACAACAAAAAACAGCACACTAAATCTTAATACTTTTCTACCAAATAATAAAGTTAATATGAAAATAGATACAGTTGAGTTAATGATATAGCGAAATATAGTACTAAATATTAATTTAGTAAAACTATACTTTGGGGGATCTTGACTTAAGTAATCTAACTTAAAGAATTGTAAAAAAGGGTCGTAAAACAACTTCTTTTCAAAAAGTCTAATAGAAACTAGAATTAAAAGCAATATTGCTATAGCTAGTATGTTTTTTTTTCTAAACTGCATCTTGTGTTTTCTTTACATATCTAACCCAATAAACCCACAATAAAAAAACCGCACCATAAATTATACCTGGAAATACAACTCCATGAAGCACATGAGTATAACTAGGATAATGATACAATATAGCAGTTAAAAACACTATTCTTAACAGGTTTACCACATAGATAAATACCAATCCTGCTAGCAAAAACAAAATAGTTGACTTTAATCGTTTTGCAAAAGACAAAACAAATGAAACAAACAAAATCATTATGCTCATAGCATTGCAACCTTCTGTTATGAATGAAGTGAATTTACCCCTAACAATAAGTTTAATTATCTTCTCTTTTTCTACAGATTCTCCATAAGTTTCATAACCTATAGAATTCAAAATTACTATAGACTGATCTGTAATAAAACCAGAGAAAGAGTCTAAACCAACTTGCTCTTTTAAATAAAACGAATAGAATAAAGAGAATACCACATAGCTCGATACAAAAACAGCGATAAACCGTATTACTCCTCTATTTTCTTGAATTATTTTATTCATATCATCACAAATTAACGAATTTAAAATAGTATTCTGTTTGTTTCTATTATTTTTGTCGACCAAGTTTTTATTAAAAAGTAATAGCTATGAATCAGTTTGAAAATTTAAAACCATTAGTTTCTACCATAACTAGAGATATCACTTTATCTGTTTTTGACCGTTTAAAAGGTGTTTGTCAATTATTACAAGACCACTTAGACGCTTACGATTGGGTTGGTTTTTATTTTGCTAATCATGAAAAGAAAACACTTCATTTAAGTGCTTATGTTGGAGAACCTACAGATCATTTAACAATTCCATTTGGAAAAGGAATTTGTGGGCAAGTAGCCGAAAGTAATGATAATTTTGTTGTGCCAGACGTAAAAGCTCAAGATAACTACATAGCTTGTAGTATTACTGTAAAAGCTGAAATTGTTGTACCTATATTTATTAATGGAAAAAACATTGGACAAATAGATATTGATTCTAAAACAATTAATCCTTTTAATGAAGATGATGAGCGTTTTCTAGAATTTGCTTGTAAAGAAGTAGCTAACTTACTGGACGGCATTGAAATAGACTCTCTTTTATTAGAAGAATAATACATTATCTTACCCCTCTCCTTCCGGAGAGGGAATTATTAATTAAAATATCTATTAACTTATTGTTATTTCATTGTTTAGCTGTATTTTTGCACCTTTCTTAAAAACAACACAACAACAATGAACACAAAAGCAATTAAATCGGCATTAATATCGGTTTTTCACAAAGATGGTTTAGCGCCAATCGTTCAAAAATTAGATGAGCTAGGTGTAACTATTTATTCTACAGGAGGTACAGAAAAATTTATAAATGAATTGGGTATTTCTGTAGTGCCTGTAGAAGAAGCTACCTCTTATCCTTCTATTTTAGGAGGTAGAGTTAAAACATTACACCCTAAAGTTTTTGGAGGAATATTAAACCGTCAAGATAATTCTAGTGATGTTGCTGAAATGGAAGAGTATAACATCCCTCAGTTAGATTTAGTAATTGTTGATTTATATCCTTTCGAAAAAACAGTTGCTTCTGGAGCTTCTGAACAAGATATTATTGAGAAAATAGATATTGGAGGTATTTCTTTAATTCGTGCCGCTGCAAAGAACTTTAAAGACACCGTTATTGTTTCTTCTATGGAACAATACGACGACTTCTTAAACCTAATATCAGAAAATAACGGAGAAACTACTATAGCAGATAGAAAGAAGTTAGCAGCTAAAGCTTTTAATATATCTTCTCATTACGATACAGCTATCTTTAATTATTTTAACGAAGAAGAAGTAGTTTACAAGGCTAGTGAACAACAAGGTAAAGTATTACGATACGGAGAGAACCCTCATCAGAAAGGATTCTTCTTTGGAGATTTTGATGCTATGTTTGATAAGTTACACGGAAAAGAGTTGTCGTACAACAACTTATTAGATGTTGATGCTGCTGTTAATTTAATAAACGAATTTAAAGGAGAAGCACCTACTTTTGCTATCTTAAAACATAACAACGCTTGTGGGTTTGCACAAAGAGAAACAATAAGTCAAGCATACTCTGATGCTTTAGCAGGCGATCCTACTTCTGCATTTGGTGGTATTTTAATAGCCAACACAACTATCGATAAAGAAACTGCAGAAAAAATTCACGAATTATTCTGTGAAGTAGTCATTGCTCCTTCTTTTGATACTGATGCTTTAGAAACTTTAAAGGGTAAAAAAAATAGGATATTACTAGTTCAGAAAGATATTGAATTACCAACTACAAACGTTAGAACTTGTTTAAATGGAGTATTAGTTCAAGACAAAGACAATGTTACAGATGCTAAATCTCAATTAGAAAATAAAACTAATGCAGTTGCTACAGACAAACAAATAGACGATTTATTATTTGCCTCTAAAATCTGTAAGCACACCAAATCTAACACTATCGTTTTAGTAAAAGACAAGCAATTATGTGCAAGTGGTACAGGACAAACTTCTAGAGTAGATGCTTTATGTCAGGCCATTGAAAAAGCTCATAAATTTAATTTTGATTTAAACGGAGCTGTTATGGCTAGTGATGCTTTCTTCCCTTTCCCAGATTGTGTAGAAATTGCAGACAAAGCTGGTATTAAAGCTGTTATTCAACCAGGAGGTTCAATTAAAGATCAATTAAGTATTGACTATTGTAATGAAAATGACATAGCAATGGTATTTACTGGAACGCGTCATTTTAAACACTAAAAAGAACGAATTCAACTACATTATATAGCCTCAAAAAAATATTTTTTTGAGGCTACTTTTTTGTCAAAACTTAGAGTTATTTTATTACCTTTGGTTAATTATAGTTTTTACACGTTTTACCCTTTTAAAATACTCTAATCATTTATGGGATTTTTTGACTTTCTTACCGAAGAGATAGCCATCGATTTAGGTACTGCAAACACCTTAATTATTCACAACGGAAAAGTAGTAGTAGATGCTCCATCTATTGTTGCTAGAGACCGAATATCTGGAAAAATTATTGCTGTGGGTCAAGAAGCCAATATGATGCAAGGTAAAACCCACGAAAACATTAAAACCATTCGTCCTTTAAAAGATGGAGTAATTGCAGATTTTGATGCTTCAGAAAAGATGCTAACCATGTTCATCAAGAACATTCCTACTCTTAAGAAAAAGTTATTCACTCCTTCATTACGTTTGGTTATTTGTATTCCTTCTGGTATTACAGAAGTGGAAATGAGAGCAGTAAAAGAATCTGCCGAACGTGTTAATGGTAAAGAAGTTTACTTAATTCACGAGCCTATGGCTGCAGCAATTGGTATTGGTGTAGATATTATGCAGCCAAAAGGAAATATGATTGTAGACATAGGAGGTGGTACAACAGAAATTGCCGTTATTGCCCTTGGTGGTATTGTTTGCGATAAGTCTGTAAAAGTAGCGGGAGACGTATTTACTAATGACATAGTCTACTATATGCGTACTCAGCATAACTTATATGTTGGAGATAGGACTGCAGAAAAAATTAAAATTCAGATAGGTTCAGCAACAGAAGATCTAGATACACCTCCAGAGGACATGTCTGTTCAAGGTAGAGACTTATTAACTGGTAAACCAAAACAAGTTCAAATATCTTACAGAGAAATTGCTAAAGCTCTTGATAAATCAATCTTACGCATTGAAGATGCTGTTATGGAAACCTTATCACAAACACCACCTGAATTGGCTGCAGATATTTATAATACTGGTATCTATTTAGCTGGTGGTGGTTCTATGTTAAGAGGTTTAGACAAACGTCTTTCTAAGAAAACTGATTTACCCGTTTATATTGCCGAAGACCCTTTAAGAGCAGTTGTTAGAGGTACGGGTATTACCCTAAAAGACCTAAATCGCTACAAAAGTGTATTGATCAAGTAATTTAACAAACAATGCAGCAGATAATCACTTTTTTACTGCGAAACAAACACGGTTTGTTTTTTTTGCTGCTAGTCACAATTGGTTTGTCTTTAACCATACAATCTCACAGGTATCATAAAAGCAAATTTATTCATGCTGCTAACGATATAACTGGTGGAGTGTATGAGTCTGCCAATCAGTTTAATGAATACTTTAATCTAAAAGAGTACAATGAACGCTTATTAGATGAAAATGCCAGATTAAGAAAAGAGTTAAGCAACTACAAAATTTCTAACACACAGGCTGCTCCAGAAAAACAACCCTACAATCTTATTCCAGCCAAAGTAATAGAAAACAGTTATAATAAAAAGAGAAACTTATTACTGATTAACAAGGGTAAAAAACATGGTATTGAGCCAGATATGGGTGTAATTACTATGGATGGTATAATAGGTATAACCGTTAATGTAAATGAAAACTTTAGCACCATTCTCTCTGTACTACACCCAAAATCTAGAATTAGTGCGCAATTAGCAAAAACCAAACATTTAGGCTCTCTATTTTGGGACGGAAAAGAAACCAACACTGTACAACTTGAAGATATTAGTACAGTCAGCAAAGTACAAAAAGGAGATACAATTGTAACTGGAAATTATTCTATATTTCCAGAAGGTATACACATAGGAACTGTTGCAAAAGCCAGTTTACAACAATCAAAAAACCATTATGATATAGATGTTCAACTCTTTAATGACATGACTAATATTGGATATGTTTATGTGATTAAAAATAATTCTAAAAAAGAAATTCAAAAACTCTTAAATCAAAGTGAAAATGAATAAAGAATTTCTTATTAGAATCGGACAATTTATTCTACTCATATTATCACAAGTATTACTGTTTAATAATATGGGAATAGGAGGAAATGAAGAATACATACCTTATGTTTACATATTGTTTATTTTATTATATCCAGTAGACACAAACAAAAATATTTTTTTGTTTTTTAGTTTTCTCCTTGGTCTTACCTTAGATATTTTTTCTTCTTCAGGAGGAGTCCATACAGTTGCATGTACTTCGATAGCTTTTATTAGACCTAGTATTTTAAAATTTGCTTTTGGTACCAGTTACGAGTTTCACACCATTAAATTTGCTAACACAGAGTTTGGGTCAAGATTATCTTATTTTTCTATTCTAATCATAATTCATCATCTAATTATGTTTCTTTTAGAAACTTTTAACTTTTCTTTTATACTATATAGCTTAAAACACACTTTATTTTCTAGCATATATACCTTATTATTAAGTATCTTGTTATTAGCTTTATTTAGTAGTAAAAAAAAGAAATGAGGAAAGCACTCCTATACTTATTGGTTCTTATAACTGGCTTATTATTCTTAGGCAGGCTTTTTTATTTGCAAATAATAGATGACAGCTTCAAACAACAATCTGAAAGCAATGCCTACAAGAAGGAATACAATTATCCAGAAAGAGGACATATATATGATCGAAATGGAAAATTATTAGTTGCAAACCAGCGTTCTTATGACTTTATGGCCATCCCAAGAAATGTAAAACCTTTTGACACACTAGAACTTTGTGAATTATTAAACATTACACCTGAAAAGTTAAACAAGCAATTACACAAAGCTAAAGTGTACTCTCCTAGGCTGCCATCACCAATTGTCAGTCAATTGTCAAAAATAGAGCATGCAAGACTTCAAGAAAAAATTAGAAAGTTCAAAGGTTTTTATATACAAAAAAGATCAGCCAGACATTATCAAACAACAATTGGAGCTAATGTATTAGGGTATATTGCCGAAGTTAATCCCAAAAAAGTTAAAGAAAATCCTTATTACCAACCAGGTGACCTAGAAGGGAAAACTGGTATAGAAAAATCATACGAAGAACAACTAAGAGGGATTAAAGGTGTTAGGTATATACAAAAAGATCGATTTAATAGAGATATTGGCGCATATCAAGGTGGTAGACTAGACACTTTACCTATAAACGGTAAAGATATTAACATTACCATTGATGCAGTTTTACAAGAATACGGCGAACGTCTAATGAATAACAAAAGAGGTGGAATTGTAGCCATAGAACCTAATACCGGTGAGATTTTAGCTTTGGTATCTGCACCCAGTTATAACCCTGCTTTAATGGTAGGTAGACAGCGTTCTAAAAATTTCACCAAATTTTATTTAGACACTATAGCAAGACCTTTATTCGATAGAGGCTTACAAGCCACCTATCCTCCTGGATCTCCTTTTAAACTTTTAAATGCTTTAATTGGCTTAGAAGAAGGGGTTATTACTCCTCAAACCCGCTTTACTTGTAGACACGGATTCAAATACAGTAGAACAAGAAATATGGGATGTCATTGTAGCTATGGGGCTAGCAACGATTTAAACAAAGGTATATTTGCCTCTTGCAATGCTTACTTTGGTAACACTTATAAGAAAACAATTGATAAATACGGAAACGCAACTAATGGAATAAAACACTGGAGTGATCATGTTAAAAGTTTTGGGTTGGGTAATTATCTTGGTTACGATTTATCTATAGGAAGCAAAGGAAATGTTCCTGACACTACTTTTTACAATAAATGGTACGGAAAGAACAAATGGTTTACAACTTATACAATTTCAAACGCCATTGGTCAAGGAGAAATTCTTACTACACCAATTCAATTGGCTAATATGACTGCTGCTATAGCTAATAGAGGATATTATTACACCCCTCACATTATAAAAAATATAGCGAACGACACAATACCTAAAAAATTTACTTCTAAAAAAATTACTACTATTAGTAAAGAAAACTTCGAACCAGTTATTCAGGGTATGTTTAATGTGTACGAACAACCTGGAGGTACCGGTTATTACTCTAGAATAAAAGGAATTGAAATATGTGGAAAAACTGGAACGGCCGAAGTATATGGAAAAATTAATGGTGAAAGAAAACAATTAACAGATCATTCCATTTTTGTTGCTTTTGCTCCAAAAGATAATCCAAAAATAGCAATGGCAGTTTTTGTTGAACACGGTTATTGGGGAGGTAGATGGGCCGCTCCTATGGCAAGTTTAATGATCGAAAAATACTTACGAGGTTCTATAAGCAGAAATGACTTAGAAACTAAAATGTTAAATGGTAGTTTACAGGAAGAATACGATAAATATATTAGCGGTGAAGAATTCACTATAAACAAATAATGAGACAAAAAGACAACATACTGGTTAGGATTGACTGGCTCATGATTTTACTTTACTTTATGCTAGTAGGTATTGGGTGGATGAGTATTTACTCTGCTGCGTATAACAATGACCCTAGTATCCCTATGTTAGATTTACCTCATGGAAGGCAACAAATATTTATTGGATTAAGTATTGGACTAATTGTTCTTATAATGGCTCTAGAAGCAAAGTTTTACGAACGATTTGCTAGTATTATTTATATAGTTTCTTTACTCTCCTTAGTTGGTTTATTCATTTTCGGAAAAACAATCTCTGGAGCTACTTCGTGGTATTCTTTTGGAGGATTTAGTATCCAACCAAGTGAATTTGCAAAAGCAGCTACAGCACTTGCGCTAGCAAAATTTTTAAGTGATATACAAACCAATATAAAACTCTTAGATCATCAACTAAAAGCATTTCTAATTGTATTTTTACCAGCTTTAATTATAGTACCTCAGCCAGACCCTGGAAGCGCACTAGTATATGCAGCTTTTTTATTCGTCTTATACAGAGAAGGGCTATCTCCTATTTATCTTTTACTAGGTTTTATAGCAGCATTTTTATTTGTACTTACTTTAGTTCTTTCACCTTTAATAGTATCTCTGATAAGTTTAGGAATTATCGGAGTTTTATTCTTAAAAAACAGAAAAAAGAAACCTAAAAAGTGGCTTTATATTTTCAGTCTTATTGCTTGTATAGGACTCTCATACTCTGTAAATTACATATTCAACAATGTCTTTGAACAAAGACACAGAGACCGTTTTAATATCGTTTTAGGAAAAGAAGTAGACAATAAAGGTATTGGCTATAATACTAATCAGTCAGAAATTGCAATAGGATCTGGTGGCTGGAAAGGAAAAGGTTGGTTAAACGGAACTCAAACTAAAGGTGGGTTTGTACCAGAGCAACACACAGATTATATTTTTAGTACTGTTGGTGAAGAGTGGGGTTTTTTAGGAAGTGCTTTTGTTATTGGTTTATTTATAACCTTAATATTGCGTATTTTAAGTCGTGCTGAAAAACAAAAATCTAAATTTAGTAGAATTTATGGCTATAGTGTAGCTGCCATTTTCTTTATTCATTTTTTAGTAAACATAGGTATGGTTATAGGTGTTTTTCCAACAGTAGGAATACCACTTCCATTCTTTAGTTATGGAGGTTCTGGTCTATGGGGGTTTACAATACTACTTTTTATATTTATTAAATTAGATGCCAACAGAATTAATGAATGGTAAGCAAGCTAAGCTAACACTACCTAAAACTCCAGCCCTTATAACTATCCAAAGACTCTAATTTTTCTTCAACTTCATCCTCTATCTGAGGGAAAAAATCAATTCCGGTAAGCTGTTCAACTCTATCTACAGAAACCACAAACTCATATAAAGGCTTATTAGAATTTTGATGCGGAACCAAAAATGCCAGCATTTTTATTTTTCCATTATTATTATCTAATAAAACTTTATAAAAGTATTTAGGAACAGCTACTTTTTCATTGCCAATAGTATTTAAATTATCTGTTAATACTCCTCCAGTAATTACGAAAACCCCATTGTATTTTTTTGCCCAATAGCGAACTTTTTGTTCAAGTCTATTCCAAATTCCTGAATTAAATTGATGCTCTTGAGGAGAAATGTTAGAGGTTAAAAATGTTTCGTCGTGAGCTTGTTTTGTAAATTTCCTATCACCAGCTGGGCACAAATGCCCTTTATCATAACCTGAATTTTTAAAATTAGCCCAATGCGCAGATTTAGTCTTAATACTCTCATCTTGATAAAATAAAGGACGTTTAAACTTCTTGTTAGACAAGTGATCTCTTTTTAACTCATAAGCAACCCATTCAGCTTGCTCGAACTTTTCATGATAAGAAAGTGAATAATTATTATGATAAATAATATTTCCAGTTGTACTAGTTGGCAAATAAATTTGATTAGAAGCTACTACAGTAGAATCTCCTGTTATTACTTTAGTCTCTAGGCCCTCTTCTACATACCATCTTACAAATTGAATAGCGATCAAAACAACCACCGCAATTATTGTGTATTTTGTCTTACTATTCATTATTAACTTTTAACATCTAGTGCATCTCTTAATGCATTGCCTACTAACATAAAAGCCATTACCAAACTCATAATAGCTATACCAGGCACTAGTGCTAGATATGGCTTACCTAAAATTATATATGAATAATGATCTTTTATCATAGCTCCCCAGCTAGGCATAGGAGGTTGAGCCCCTATACCTAAAAAACTCAAGCCACTCTCTATTAATATTGCTGCCGCAAAATTTGCTGCAGAAATAACAATTAAAGGAGCAATGACATTGGGCAATATATGTTTGAAAATAATTCTAAAATCGGTAAAACCTAAAGCCCTAGCAGCAGTTACATACTGTTGCTCTTTAACACCCATAACTTGGCCTCTCACTACCCTAGCTACTTCTACCCACATAGTTAAACCTACAGCTACAAAAACCTGCCAATACCCCTTACCTAATGCTAATGTTATTGCTATTACTAGTAATAACGTAGGTATTGACCATGCTATATTTATAAACCACATAATTATTGCATCTATCTTTCCTCCATAATAACCAGCTATAGCCCCCATAAAAATTCCGATTATCAATGAAATAAACACTGCTACAAAACCAATAAAAAAAGATATTCTAGCCCCAACCAAAACTCTACTTAATAAGTCTCTACCATATTTATCTGTTCCTAAAGTAAATGTTTTGGTTGTAATGTATTTTTCTACAACGCTTTCTATATTTTCTGTATTTGGAAATTTATCTAAAGAAAAAGTTTTTACTAAGCCATTAGTCTTTAATTCAGAATAAGGTTGTACTACCAAAGAATTAGCTTCTACCTTATAGTTTTTAATCGGAATTTCTGTTGAGAGATTTTTAGCACCCAAAAAAAGTTGACTAAAAAAAGATTGCTCTTCTTGTTTTTGTGGAATTGTTAGCATCTGAACAGTAAAACCTGGAGACTTTGAATGAATTGATAAGTGCATTTGGTTTGCATTCTCAGAGTTATCTGGAGCCAAAGCATATGCAAAAATGGCAATGCACCCACAAATTACAATAAAACACAAACTCAAAACGCCCCAAAAATTCCTTTTAAATTTTTGGAGCGCTAAACCACTTAAAGAGTTTTTTTGTATTCTCATTAACTAATAGTTACTTCTTTTTTAATCCTTTAAGACAGCAACTTTGTTCTTTTTCTTAATATTACTTATTTGTAAATCTTCTAAAACATTTATAGCCTCTTCTACATAAACATCTTTAGACAAATTTTTATGCCATCTAGACCTTTTTTCACCTAATATAGAATCTTTTTTTATCAACTCTTTTTCATAAGGTAATGAAGAAAAACTTAGACTATTTACATATTTATCTAAAGCCTCATATTTTTTGCCTTGTTCTTTGGCTACTTTTTTTCTAATAAGATAATCATCATAATTTAATGACAATTGTTTTTCATCAGACTGTTTTTTAATCCACTTTGCTTGTTCCTCAATTAATTTTAATTGATTATTGTTAGCCATTCTAGCTTTACTACTCTTAATTGTTTCTTCATAGTTGATAAAACCATCCCAGGCTGTATAACTTGCTGGATCTATTTTATCCCATGGTAATGGGTTTTCCTGATCTTTTTCTCCTATATCAATAAAACTATAACGATCTACAACTACTACATCGCTCTTTACTCCTTCTAACTGAGTAGAACCTCCGTTTATTCTGTAAAATTTTTGAGTAGTAACTTTTAATGCTCCTACGTCTCCAAAAGAACTACTTCTCATAAACTGATTTAAATCATAAACGTTTTGTACTGTTCCTTTTCCAAAAGTTTGATCACTACCAATAATAATAGCTCTTTTATAGTCTTGCAATGCAGCTGCTAAAATTTCTGAAGCTGAAGCTGATAACTCATTTACTAAAATAACTAATGGTCCATCCCATAAAATACTCTCATCAGTATCAGACAACACATCTTTTCTTTTACCTGTAGATTTCACTTGAACAATTGGGCCTTCTTTTATAAACAAGCCTGCCATATCTACAACAGTTTGTAAAGATCCTCCTCCGTTATTTCTTAAATCAATAACCAGTCCTTCCATTCCTTCATTTTTAAGACGAATGATTTCTTTCTTTACATCTGAAGCGGCATTTCTACTATCTGAATAATCTTTAAAGTCTACATAAAACTTAGGTAAGTTAATAAATCCGAACGTTCTGTTATCTTTCTTAACCAACGAAGATTTTGCATAAGTCTCTTCAAGCTCTACAACATCTCTCTTAATTACAATATCTTCAAAAGAACCGTCTACTTTTTTTACTGTTAAAGTTACTTTTGTTCCTTTAGGCCCTTTAATTAATTTTACTGCATCATCTAAACGCATTCCTCCTATTGCAGTAGATTCTTTTTCTCCTTCTTGAGCTACTTTAACAATCACATCTCCTACTTCAAGATCTTGACCACGCCAAGCTGGCCCCCCAGAAATTAACTCAACAATTTTTACTTCATCTCTTTTCTTTTGCAGACGCGCTCCAATACCTTCTAGCTTACCAGACATATTCTGATCAAACCTTTCTTTATCTTGCGGAGCGAAATAAAATGTATGAGGATCAAACTCCTCTACAATGGCATTGATGTAATTTGCAAACCAATCTTTACGTTCTAAATCATCCATTATGTCAAAAAAATCAATCAAGAACTCTTTTGTATCTTTTCTTGCTATAGCTTCTAATTCTGATTTTGTTTTTCCCTTATACCCTTCTTCATCTTCTTTCTTTTTAGCATCTGCCTCTATTTCATTATCATAATCGTTTATAGTTGAATATTTTAATTGTTTCCTCCAACGATCTTTCATTTGTTTTTTGCTTTCAGCATACGGTAATTTTTCATAATCAACACTTATGTCTTCTTTCTTACTGTAATCAAATGGTGTATCGAGTAGCTTTAAAGACATTTGTTCTGCCTCTTCCATTCTTTGTTGTAGCCTATCATATACTAAATTAAAAAAAGTAATTTCTTTGTTTTTAATTTGATCGTCTATTTTCGTTTTATACTTAGCAAATTCCTCTATATCTTTTTTATAAAAATAGCGTTTAAGAGGATCTATACTTTCTAAAAAATCATTGAATACATTTTCAGAAAAGGTATCGTCCATGTCTTTAGGATTATAATGTCCTCTATCTAAAACATAAGTAATCAAATCAATTAACAACTTATCCTTATCTGGGTTATCAAATGTTTTAGTTGTAAAACTACATGAGGTTACTGCTACCAAAAACAGTAATACTAAAAATTTTAAGTTCTTTTTCATAATCCGTTCAATTAACATCATTATTATGTATTCTTCTAAATTAGTGAAAAAAACATGCCAAACAATAACACTTTTATTAATTTTTTCTTAAAGTGAGCAAAATACTATTTTAAATCTGTTTTTCGTACTTTAGCCCTTACTTTTGTCTAAAGATTTACAATGAAAAAAAGACCCTTAATTTTAGTTACTAACGATGATGGAATTACAGCTCCTGGTTTAAGAAATTTAATTAGTGTAATGATTGAATTTGGAGATGTGTTTGTTGTGGCACCAGATAGTCCGCAAAGTGGCATGGGGCATGCCATTACTCTTGACTCAACCTTGCATATTGAATCTTTAATATTAGACGAAGGACCACAAATAGAATACAGTTGTTCTGGTACACCTGCCGATTGTGTTAAACTTGCCGTGAATGAAATTTTAAACAGAAAACCTGACTTATGTGTTTCAGGAATTAATCACGGGTCTAACTCTTCTATAAATGTAATTTACTCTGGAACCATGAGTGCTGCTATAGAGGCAGGTATAGAAGGTATCCCCTCTATAGGATTTTCTTTATTAGATCATAGTTGGAATGCTAATTTTGAACCTCTAAAAAAACACATTAGATCTATTACAAAAAATGTATTAGATAACGGGTTACCACAAGGAACAGTACTTAATGTTAATTTTCCTAAAAACAACATTAAAGGGATCAAGGTTTGTAGACAGGCCAAAGCCAACTGGGTTGAAGAATTTGACAAAAGGACTAACCCACAAGGAAAAGAATATTATTGGCTAACTGGTAAATTTGTAAACCAAGATAAGGGAGAAGATACCGATATTTATGCTTTACAAAACGGATATGCTAGTGTTGTACCCGTTCAGTTTGATTTAACTGCTCATCATTTTATACAAAATTTGAACACCTGGAATTTTAATGATTAAACAAAAAGTTTTTATTGGTTTTGTTATGGGGCTTTTATCTACAGTTATTGGAGCTTCGTTATGTACTTTTATTATATCTAAAGTTAAACATGGTGGTTTTAGCGAAACATTTATCAGTTTTCAGAATGATGAAAAATTATGGATGTTATTGGCATTAGGCGCTATTCCTAATTTATTATTATTTTTTTTCTTGCTAAGAAAAGATCTAGAATATAAAGCTAGAGGTGTTGTTTTAGCAACTTTACTTATAGCTTTTATTACCTATAGTCTTTATTTTTTATAAAAAAGCTGCCAAACAAATACTACTAGCTCATCTAAAAATATGTAGATTTGAACTAGATTCTTTTATACAACTAATAAATGAAGTACTACATTATAGCTGGCGAGGCCTCTGGAGATTTACATGCATCCAATCTAATGAAAGCCATCTTACAAAAAGATGTTTATGCCGAATTTAGGTTTTGGGGAGGAGATTTGATGCAACAAGTAGGTGGCACTTTAGTGAAACACTATCGTGAATTAGCATTTATGGGGTTTGTTGAAGTTGTAATGAATTTAAGAACTATTACCAAAAACATTGCTTTTTGCAAAAAAGACATTGAAGAGTACAATCCCGATAAAATCATATTTGTAGATTATCCTGGTTTTAATTTCAGAATTATGAAATGGGCAAAGCCTTTAGGCTATGAAACGCATTATTATATTTCTCCTCAAATTTGGGCTTGGAAAGAAGGTAGAATTAAAGATATTAAAAGAGATGTAGATCAATTATATGTTATTTTACCTTTTGAAAAAGAGTTTTACGAGGAAAAACACAATTTCCCGGTTCACTTTGTAGGTCACCCATTATTAGACGCTATTGCTAACAGAAAGCAGGTTGATGACTTTGAGTTTAGAAAAAAACATCGGTTAAACGATAAACCTATTATCGCTTTATTACCTGGAAGTAGAAAACAGGAAATAAAAAAAATGCTAAAGGTTATGTTATCTATAGTTGCCGATTTTCCAGATTATCAGTTTGTCATTGCTGGAGCACCAAGTCAAGATTATAGCTTTTATCAGCAATTCATCAATAATGAAAACATCAGTTTTATTTCAAATAAAACCTATGACTTATTAAGTTTATCTACCGCTGCTTTAGTTACCTCTGGAACTGCCACTTTAGAAACAGCTTTATTTAAAGTGCCTCAGGTAGTTTGTTATAAAGGAAGTGAAATATCCTATCAAATAGCCAAAAGAATTATAAAATTAGATTATATATCTTTGGTTAACTTAATATTAAACAAAGAAGCTGTTACCGAATTAATACAAGGAGAATTTAACTCTAAACAATTAAAAAAGGAGTTGAAAAGAATATTAAACACAAAACACCGTTATCAATTATTTAACGACTATTATGATCTAGAAAATGCTTTGGGTGGTAGTGGTGCTAGTAACAAAACGGCTGAATTAATTATTAATCAATCTAACAAGAATGCGTAAACATTATATACTGATATTTGTTTTAACTGTTTTATTGATTTCTTGTAAGTCTAAATCTAGAGTAGTAACTTCTAAATCTCCATCTAGTAAGCCTAAAACATATACTACTAAAAAACCAATAAATAGCTCTATACCAAAAAGCAACACAGAAAAACCCAATAGCAATTCAACTAACTCTGTAAGTACTTCGAAAAAAGCTGATAAAATTGTTAGTAAAGCCTTGAGTTTTAAAGGAACTCGATATAAATATGGTGGCACTAGTAAATCGGGAATGGATTGTTCTGGACTGATGTTTACATCTTTCAAATCTGTAAACATTCATCTGCCTAGAACTTCAATAGCTCAGTCTAACTTCGGAAAAAATATTAAAACCAAAAACATACAGAAAGGAGATTTATTATTTTTTAAGACAGGACGAAAAAATCAAATTAACCATGTTGGTCTTGTTATTAGTGTTAAGGGTAGAGATGTAAAATTTATACATTCATCTTCTTCTAGAGGTGTAATGATTTCTTCTTTAAAGGAAGGATATTGGTCTAATGCTTATACTAAAGCCAAAAGAGTATTAACTGATTTTAAAGAAACCGTTAATACCAAACCAACAGTAATTGCCAACAGTAATGGTTTAAAACACAAAGTACAAAAAGGAGACACCCTCTATAGCATTGCCAGAAAACACAATACTTCTGTAAATGCAATTATGAAAAGAAACAATTTATCATCTACCAATTTAAAGTTAGGCACAGTATTAATTATACCAAATAAATAGTTAACCTAATTTAGTGATATTTGCTTTTTGAGTAACTTATACTATGAAGTTGCTTAATTTTCTAATTATTAAAATAACTATTTGCCTTATTTTAGGCATACTAATAGGTTACTATTTTTGTCCTTCTAGCAGACTTCTTTTTCAAGTATTTAGCTTGCTTTTAATACTGTTTTGTTTTCAGTTTTTCTACACATTAAACAAATCCATTCAAAAGCCATTTTTTGGTTTATTAACCTATATCTTATTTCTTCTTATTGGATGTATAAGCACACACATTCAGACTCATAGTAATCAAAAAAACTATTATAATAAATATGCAGTGGCAGATAAGCCTAACTTAATTAATATTCAACTTTATAAAAAACTCAAACCCAGTAAATATCATCAGCGCTATCTAGGAAAAATTATTTATTTAAATCGGAAAAAAGCTACAGGAACTATTTTAGTTAATATAGCTGATTCATTAGAAGCAGGCATTGATTCTTGCTTTTTAAGCTATACCGCACTTACTCAATTTAGTCAAACTAAAAATCCTCATCAATTCAATTTTAAAGCCTATATGGCTAAAAAAAACATCAGGCATCAACTATTTTTATCAGCACATAACAGTAAAAATTATCTATCAAAGCCTACTATTTATGGTTATACCAATAACATTAGAAATCGAATCAATAAACACCTTCAGCCTCATATTAAAAACCCAAACAACTTAAGTATTATTAATGCTCTTTTATTGGGTCAGAGACAAGATATAAACGAAGATGTATATCAAAATTTTACTCAAGCAGGAGCTATTCATATTTTAGCCATATCTGGATTGCATATAGGTATTATTATGCTTTTATTAAATTGGTTATTAAAACCATTACAGAAGTTGCCTAAACTCAAGAAATGCATCCCTTTTATAATTATTACTCTTTTATGGTTTTATGCATTTATTGCTGGCTTATCTGCTTCGGTTGTGCGTGCAGTTACCATGTTTTCTTTATTAAGTATTGCTATTCATTTTAAACGCAGAACCAACACTTACAATACTTTATGTATCTCGGCTTTTATCTTATTACTTTGTAATCCAAATTATTTGTTTGACGTAGGCTTTCAATTAAGCTATACAGCAGTATTTGCTATTATAAGTATCAAGCCTTTATTTGATAAAATTTGGAAACCCAAAAACCTCGTTTTAAAGAAATTATACGATATTTTTAGCGTTTCATTGGCTGCTCAAATTGGCATAGTACCTCTAAGCCTTTACTATTTTCATCAATTCCCTGGGCTTTTCATGTTATCCAACTTAATTATTATACCTATTTTAGGAATACTACTTGTTTTTGGGTTTGTTATTATTATAACTGCTTACTTTAACATTTTGAATCAACTTGTACCTTTTTATGAGTATTTAATTGATTTACTTCAGGAGTTTGTTGCTTACATAGCTCAAAAAGAACAGTTTATTTTTGAACAGATATCTTTTAACAGTTTAAATTTAATCAGCTCTTATATACTCATTATATCGTTTGTTATTCTTTGGAATCGCTTTTCTGTAAAAAAGTTAGCTCTTGTATTGACTAGTATCATTATTTTTCAGTCGGCTTTACTATTTAATAAATATAAACACCAGAAAAAGAATGAATTAATCGTTTTCAATCAATATAAAAACACTTTAATTGGAATGAGAAATGGTCAATCATTAAACTATGCTTCTTCTTCTGAAAACACACGAAATAACATTAACAATTATATAATTGGAGAATTTATTACTGAACATAAAAAAGATAGTATTAAAAACATATATCTAGTCAACCAAAAGAAAATCCTTTTAATAGATTCTAAGGGAATTTACAAGACTTCCTATAAACCTAACATTGTAATACTAACTCAATCTCCTAAAATTAATTTGGACAGATTAATCAATAGTTTAAAACCAAACTTAGTAATAGCTGACAACAACAATTACAAAAGTTATGTTACTAGATGGAGATCAACTTGTAAAAAACAAAAAATCCCTTTCCACTCTACGAATGAAAAGGGATGGGTTGTAATTCGTTAAATAACCAATAAATAAATAAACTACAACTTAATCTTACCAATAATTTGGCTTATACTTTAAGATTGATTCTTTGGCAAGAATGGAGATATGCTCTCTATCCACTTAGTAGCACCACCTCTTACATATCCTGTTTTACCATAAGGTATAATATCTTTTTTAGGATTTGCTAAATCAGTAATTCCAAATAACCAAATGGTAGGAAAACCTCTAATTCCAAAGGCTTGCTCTAAAGACTTATTCAATGCAGCAGTTTCTGGATCTAATTTTTTCCTTCTAGGAAAATCTACTGTTAACAGTACTACATTTTCATTAGCCCACTTTTGAAACTCTTTTTTACTAAAAACTTCTTTATCTAAACGGATACACCAACCACACCAATCACTACCAGTAAAATTGGCTAGAATTGGCTTATTCGTCTGTTTAGAAACTTTAGCAGCTTCATCAAAATTATCGTACCATTTTGCTTCTTGGGCTACAGATGTTAGTCCAATAAAAAGCAAACATAAAATCAATACTTTCTTCATTATCTAATTTATTTTAAAAAACAGTCGCAAAAAGCTTGCCACCATTACAAGATACGAATTTTATCGTACCCCATGCATTAATTTCTTTAACACTGGGTTTAACGCCCATACCAAAATACCCGCAACAAATGGAACGATCGTAAATATTAAGAAGAATGTAGACAAACTATACTCTTTAGTAATATTCTCTATCTGACCACCAACTACAGCTGCTAATTTATTACCTATAGCAATGGCTAAATACCACATACCAAACATTAAAGCTATCATTCTAGCTGGAACTAATTTAGATACATAAGAAAGACCAACTGGCGATAAGCATAACTCCCCTAAAGTATGGAATAGATAAGCTAATATTAGCCAAAGCATACTTACCTTAACTCCTTCTTGAATTCCGTAAGAACCAAATGCCAACAACCCAAAACCAACAGCCATAATAATTAAACCTAAAGCATATTTACTAGCTGCAGATGGATTGTATTTAGATTCCCACCATTTAGAAAAGAACGATGCAAAAGCAATAATAAAGAATGAGTTTAGTATACTAAACCAAGAAACCGTTATCTCTACTTCGTTCTCTTTTACCTTAGATACTGTAGCATTAATTACACCATTATCTCTTCCTAAGTTTTTAGCATTGTCTCTAGCATAAACTAAACGTTCAGCATCTAAATAACCAAATGCAGAACCTTCATTATCTTTTGTTATTATTTGAACTTTATCTCCTACTTTAAACTCAGCTGGTTCTGCTACAGAAGTAACTTTATTAACAACTTTATCTGTAGAAGCTACTGTCATAGCTTCAGAAATAGGTTTATAACTAAATTGTAAAATACCTTTTTCATCTTTCTTCTGACTACCATCTTCGTTTAAAACAGGACTTTCAATAGCTTGATAAGTTACATCATAAGCTACAGTATTAAAATCTCTATTTAACATCCAACCTACAATACCCCACATTAAAGCAAAACAAACTACTAATGTTACGTTAGACATTGGTATTTTACTATACGTCTTCTTCCATAATATATACAACACATATGTAATAATTAACAACGGAATAACCGTTAATAAGGTATTAATTACATTAAAAGCAATTGCTGAGTTACCACTTAAAAGTCTATCTACATTATCTCTAGCAAATATTACTAATGATGATGCTCCTTGTTCAAAAGACAACCAAAAGAATACGGTAAAGAATGCGAAAATGATAAAAGCAATCATTCTGTCTCTTACTATTTTAGTATATCTACTTATTCTACTAATTATTAAATACAAGAATATTGCTAATGCAAATAATACTGCAACATACTGACCTTCCATAGATTCTGTTGCTAAAGCAGAGAACATATCTATACCACCTATTTTAGAAAGCGGATCATTAAATGCATATCCTAAACCTATAATAGAAGAAATCGCTATTAATATTTTATCTAAAGTTGTTAATGGATTTGGCTTTTCATCATCACTATCACTTACTCTAGCTTCAGAATGCTCTTCATTTATATTTTGTGGTAACTCAACTTCATGAACTTTAGTTGGTTTTGCTCCAATAGAACCAAATAAGCTACCAGCTAACCAGAACTGGATAGTTCCTAATAACATGAACACACCTGCAAGACCGAATCCCCATGCCCAACCAATCTTCTCGGCTAGGTAACCACATAACATCATACCAAAGAAAGCTCCAGCATTTACACCCATATAATAAATAGTATAAGCACCATCCTTTTTCTCAGGGTTCTCTTTATACATTTCAGATATAATAGACGTCATTGTTGGCTTAAAAAATCCAGTACCAATAACTAATAATGCTAAACCTATATAAAGAGATGCTTGTGTTTCAAAAGCCATAGAAACATGCCCCAAAGTCATGATTAACGAACCAACAATAACTGCCCAGCGATAGCCTGTAATTTTATCAGCTATAATACCCCCGATAATCGGAGTTATATATAATAACATGGCATAGGTACCAAAAAGTGCTCCAGCATTCTCTACACTCCACTCCCATCCAGGATTGTAGCCCACTAAAGCCATTGTTAAAAAGTTAACCAATAAAACTCTCATTCCGTAGAAAGAGAAACGCTCCCACATTTCTGTAAAAAACAAAACAAACAAACCTGCTGGATGCCCTAGCACTTTGTCTTTAAATAGATTTTGAATATCTGTATTCATTATTAAATTATATTAATTGGAGTTTATTAAAAAACCCATTAGCACTATTGCACTAATGAGGTTTTAATTATTTATATTTTAATTTATTCCTTTCATTAATTTTTTCAGTAATGGAACTAAGCATAACAATACAGCTGCACAACCTAATACTACATATACTCCCCATTGAAGGTAAACATCAACATAAGGACTTATTTGCTCTGCCATTGAAGCGTTTGCTTCTAATTCACCTACACTAATTAATTTTCCAATCTCAGTGGCCATTTTATTACCCACTGAATATGATAAGAACCAAGCTCCCATCGTAAAACCTACTATATGAGGAGGTGAAAGTTTCGTAATCATTGACAACCCTACTGGAGATAAGCACAACTCACCTAAAGTATGGAATAAATACATGAAAATTATTGCCCACACTACTATTTTTTCTCCTGAAGCAATAGCTGATTTAGCTCCAAATACAATAATTAAAAACCCTATAGCTAACAATACTAGAGAGTAAACAAACTTTAAAGGTGTACTAGGCTCTGCTTTAAGCTTATTCAACTTCATCCACAACCAAGCAAAAACCGGCGCAAAAACAATAATAAAAAGTGCATTTAATGCTTGAAACTGTGATGCTGGAATTTCTGAACCACCTATTGTTCTATCTACAAATCTATCAGTAATTAAAGTAAGTGTTCCTCCAGCTTGTTCAAATAATGCCCAAAACATGGCATGAAAAATAAATAATATAAGAACTACCAATAATCGAGAACCATTTTCATATTTAGTACTTAAATAAATTAAGTATCCTAACACAGCAATAGTAATTCCTGTAAGTCCAAATTTAAAAACATCGTCGTAACTAAATAATATAGCCCAAAGAGGGACTATAACAAAACTTAAAAGAATAATCAGCTTATTAAGACTTAAACCTGCAAAAAAACTTGTAGTGTCATATTTCTCATCTGGAACTAATCCTTTATCTCCAAAATGTTTTAGGTTTCTCCAAAATACAAACAACCCTACAAACATCCCTATTCCTGCTAGTCCGAATCCCCAGTGCCATCCAATTGACTCTCCTAAATAACCACAAGTTAATGCCGATAAAAAAGCTCCAACATTGATACCCATATAGAAAATATTATACGCTGGATCCTTTCTTGGGTCATCTTGTTCATAAAACTTTCCTAAGAAACTTGATATATTTGGTTTAAAATAACCCGTACCTACAACAATAAAAGATAATGCTATAAAAAAGAAAAACTCATTAGTCTCATCAATCAAACCTTGAGCAGCTAACACTATATGTCCTAAACTTATTAATACACCTCCTAGTAAAATTGACTTTCTAAAACCTAAGAACTTATCAGCCATCATACCCCCAATAATAGGTCCGAGATAAATAGACGCAGTATAAGTTCCATAAATCGCAAGAGATTTTACATCTGCTTCACCACTTGAAATTTGTTGAAAAACAATCTTCACCATGTAAAGTGTAAGTAGAGCTCTCATTCCATAATACGAAAAACGCTCCCACATTTCTGCGAAAAAACAAACGAAAAGTGCTCTAGGATGTATTTTACTATTCGTTTTTATAACGAATGGTATCCATATTAAACAAAAGATCCATCCGAAAATTATCAATCCTAATGAAAAATCCATATTATAAGTTATTTTTTATAAAGTTAGTCATCATAGTATATAGATGTAAACGTGTATTACCTCCATAAATACCATGGTTCTTATCTGGATACACCATATAATCAAATTGCTTATTAGCTTGTATTAAGGCTTCTGCCATACGCATAGCATTTTGCACGTGTACATTATCGTCTGCCATACCATGAACTAATAAATAGCTCCCTTTTAACTTATCTACATGATTAATTGGAGAATTATCATCATATCCACTTGCGTTTTCCTGTGGAGTTGTCATGTAACGCTCTGTATAAATAGTATCGTAAAAACGCCATGAAGTAACTGGTGCTACTGCAATTGCCATTTTAAAAACATCGTTCCCTTTTAATAAACAATTAGAAGACATGAATCCACCATAACTCCAACCCCAGATACCTATTCTATCTGCATCTACATAATTTCTTTTCGCTAATTCTTTAGCTGCAGAAATTTGATCTTCTACTTCGTACTTCCCTAATTCTTTCTGGGTTACTTTTTTAAAGTCTCTTCCTTTATAGCCTGTTCCTCTTCCATCAATACAAACAACAATATAACCTTGCTCTGCTAACATGTAGTACCAATAATCGTTAGAAGAATTCCATCGATTTGCTACTTGTTGACTACCTGGCCCTGAATATTGATACATTAACACTGGGTATTTTTTAGATGCATCGAAACTCTTAGGCTTAATTGTCCACATGTTTAAATCATTCCCATTTATTTTTATGGTAGAAAATTCTTTTGAAGCATAATCATATTCCTTTAATTTATCAGCTAAGGCCTGATTATTTTTAATTTCCTTAATTACTTTCCCCGTTTTCGCTGAGTTTAAAGTAAACTCGTATGGAGTAGTACTATTTGAAAAAGTATTGATATAATATGCAAAACTTGCACTAAAAGTAGCGTTGTTAGTTCCTGTTTTAGAAGACAAACGCTTTTTACCTTTCCCATTAATATTAACAGCATACACGTCTCTATTTATAGATCCGTTCTCTACAGACTGATAATAAATCATTCCTTTCTTTTCGTTGAATCCGTAATAATTAGTTACTTCCCAATTTCCTTTAGTAACTTGATTCAATAATTTTCCTGTTTTACTGTAGTGATAAATATGATTATACCCATCTTTTTCGCTTGTCCAGATAAAACTATTATCGTTTAAGAAAGTTAAATTATCTGTTACGTCTACATAAGCCTCGTCTGTATCTGTTAAAACAGTTTTGATAGAAAAATCTGTAGCATTTACAAACAACAATTCTAATTTATTCTGATGTCTATTCGTTTTCTGAACACTCAATATATTAGCATCATTTGTCCATTTTATTCTAGGAATGTATTCATAGTTGTTTACAGAAACATGAGTACTTTTTGCTTTATCAACATCATACATATGTAAAGTAACTATTGAATTTTCTTCTCCTGCTTTGGGATATTTAAAAACTTGTTGTGTTTGGTACAATTGATTTCCATACACATCCATAGAAAACTCTGGAACTTCTCTCTCGTCAAAACGCAAGTACGCAATTTTAGTTCCTGATTTATTCCATTCGAAAGCTCTTACAAAAGCAAATTCTTCTTCATAAACCCAATCTGTAACTCCATTAATAGTTTCATTTTTCTTACCATCAAAAGTTACTTGAACTTCTTTGCCTGTTTCTAAATTTTTGTAAAAAATGTTATTGTTATATACATAGGCTACTTTGCTTCCGTCGTTAGAAAAAGTAGGCTCTTGTATTTTTTGATTAGAAACCAAAGTGGCTTTTTTTGTTTTTGTATCGTATACATAATAGGTTCCTAATTGTGAATGACGATAAACAGGTACAGATTCTGTAATAAGCAACAACTTAGTTTCATCATTACTAAAAGTATAAGACCTAAAAAACGGAATATTGTCTATGTCTTTAGAATCTACTATTGTTGAAACCTTAGACAAAGTTGTATAACTATACTTGTCTACAGATGTACTCTGCGTAACTCTGTCGTAATTTAAAACACTGTAATGTTCTCCGTCTTTCATAGAATGGAGTGCATCCATATAGTTAGTTCTAAAGGCTCCTCCCCAAATTTCTTCTAATGTAAATTGCTTATCCTGAGCTGTTGAAGACCATGTTATAAACAAACATAAAACAGCTAAAATTGTATTGGATTTTTTCATGTTAATGAAGACTTTAATGTCTTATAAAATTTTAAAGTCGACAATATACTAAAACTAGCTGAGTTTAAAAGTTAAAGAAGTTGAAAAGTTTAGAGCTAAAAATTAATATTACATAGGCATTTTAAGTTCTTATTCTTAATCGTCTTCTAATTTCGAGTTCAACTTCATTTAACTATCTTTACAGCCTATTTTTAGTTAAATATTATGACCAAACCAATAAAAGGATTTTCAAAACTTTCTAAGGAAGATAAAGTAAATTGGATTGTTGATACATTTTTTAAAAACAATCCTAATGCCAAAAAATTAATTGAAAATTATTGGAATGACGACAGTAAGCTTCAACAGCTTCACGATGAGTTTATTGAAAACACAATTACCAACTATTACTTACCATTAGGTGTAGCACCCAACTTTTTAATTAATGGAAAGTTACACACAATACCTATGGCTATTGAAGAAAGCTCTGTAGTTGCTGCTGCTAGTAAAGCTGCAAAATTTTGGTTTGACAGAGGTGGTTTTAAAGCCAAAGTGATTAACACCGTTAAAGTTGGCCATGTTCATTTTATGTATGAAGGTGACAAAATCAAATTAAAAAATTACTTTGATTCAATAAAATCAAAACTGTTTTCTGATTCTAAATCTATCACTCAAAATATGGAAAAAAGAGGTGGTGGCATTTTAGATATAGAATTGAAAGATAAAACCGATAAGCTTGATAATTATTATCAACTTCATTGCTCCTTTGAAACCTTAGATGCAATGGGAGCAAATTTTATCAATTCTTGCTTAGAGCAATTTGCAAAAACCTTTAAATCAGAAGCTCTTAATTATCTTGAATTCTCCGAAGAAGAAAAAGATATTACCATTGTAATGAGTATTTTATCTAACTATGTTCCGGAATGTTTGGTTAGAGCAGAAGTTTCTTGTCCGGTTGAACAATTAAATGAAGACAAAGGAATATCTCCAGAAATCTTTGCTGATAAGTTTGTGAAAGCGGTTGAAATAGCTGAAATAGAACCCTACAGAGCTGTTACGCATAATAAGGGAATTATGAATGGAATAGACGCTGTTATTCTAGCTACAGGAAACGACTTTAGAGCTGTAGAAGCAGGAGTTCATGCCTATGCTGCACGAAACGGACAATATTCTAGTTTAACACATGCCTCTGTTGAAAATGGTATTTTTAAGTTTTGGATAGAAATTCCATTAGCTTTAGGTACAGTTGGAGGGCTAACCAACTTACACCCTTTAGTTAAATTAGCATTAGAGATGCTAGAAAAACCTAACGCTAAAGAACTAATGCAAATAGTTGCTGTTGCTGGTTTAGCTCAAAATTTTGGAGCCTTACGATCATTAACAACTACTGGTATTCAAAAAGGACATATGAAAATGCACTTAATGAATATTTTAAACCAGCTAGGCGCTTCTACACAAGAAAAGGCAACAATTGCAAAGCACTTTGAAAACAAAACAGTTAGTCATAGTGACGTAGTTAATAAGTATAATGAATTAAAAAACATAAATTAATTCATTTTGAACACTAAAGTATATTACAGTCACGGAAAATTTTTACTTACTGGAGAATATGTTGTTCTAGACGGAGTTAATTCATTGGCTTTACCCACTCAAAAAGGGCAATATCTTAGTGTTACCAAAATAGATAACCCTAAAATTATTTGGAGAAGCTACAATGAAAGTAGAAATGTTTGGTTTGAGGATGTGATTCAATTTAGTGAAATTTCTTCTGGTTTTATGAAGCCTCGAAATGACATTTCTAACACTTTATTGAAAATATTACAAACCGCTAAAGAATTAAACTCCCATTTTTTAAATACTAAGCAAGGCTTTTTAGTAACTACTAGATTAACTTTTAACAGACAGTTTGGATTAGGAAGCTCATCTACTTTAATAACCAATATAGCTAAATGGGCAAAAGTAAACCCATACCAGCTGCTTTGGAAGGCTTTTGGAGGGAGTGGTTATGACGTAGCTTGTGCAAATGCTAATTCGGCAATTACTTACCAATTGTCAAACACTAAAAAACCTAGTGTAAATAGTGTTAGTTTTAACCCTAATTTCAAAGACAAACTGTATTTTATATATCTTAATCAAAAACAAAACAGCAAGGAAGCTATATCTCATTACAGAACTTTAAGTACTGAAGAAAAAATCAAAGCATCTCAACAAATAAATGAGATTACTGAAAAAGTAATTAGCTCTTCTTCCATTCAAGAATTTAATGAGTTACTTAACAATCATGAGCTTATAATGAGTCTATTGCTACAGCAAAGAACCTGTAAAGAACTCTTATTTAATGATTACAATAATGGCATTATAAAAAGCTTAGGAGCTTGGGGAGGAGATTTTGTTTTAGTAAGTACTACTAAAAACGAAGATCTAAATTATTTTAGGCAAAAAGGATACTCCACCATATTCAATTACAAAGACATAATATTATAAAAAAACCTCTTGAATTTCATCAAGAGGTTTTTTTAAGTTATAACAATAATACATTTTAGTAATATCTAGATCTATTATCTTCAATCTCTACTTTTTTCTTTAAAGCTTTCATTACGCCAGAAACATTTGCTGGAGTAATTTTAGCGTACATTTTATATGAATCTAGCTTAGGTGCTTCTGTACGCTTAGTAACCTCTACTTTATAAATACCTTTTTCACCTTCTATTAAACCAGAAGTTTGACCAGATTCTAAAGCAAAAGCAGTTCCAACAACTAATGGCTCTCTACCTGCCCCTGGAATTGTAGGATTAGATAAACTTAATGCATTCGCCGTTTTAACATTCGTATTATTATTTTTAGCAATATCTTCTAAAACAGTAGATGTTATTTTGTCTTTAAGCTGCTTAGCTTTCACCTCTTTACGTAAAATTGGCAATACTGTTGCAGATGCTTCATCTGTACTCATTAATCCTTCAGCTTGCTTTTCTGTTAATTGAACTACCACAAAACTACCTTTAACATCAAAACGTCTAACATCTCCAACTTTAGTATCTTCATCAAACATCCATTTTACAATTTGTCTCTGAGAACCTTGTAAGCCTGGCAAATTATCAGCTAACTCAACCACTTTATTAACTGGACGTAACTGGTATTTTTTATCTTCAGCAACTTTAGTAAAGTCACCTGAACCAACCGCTACTTCAAAAGCAGTGGCATCGTTATATAAATTTTCTAAAGTTTTTTGCGAAGCTTCAACTTTAGTTGCAATAGTTGCTAATTGATACTTTTTCTCTTCTTTAGTATCTACAACTTTAATGATATGAAAACCAAAATCTGTTTCTACTAAACCAATAGAACCTTTATCGTTGTTGAAAACATAATCGTTAAATTCTTTTACCATTTGTCCTTCATTAAACCACCCTAAATCTCCTCCTTTAGTTTTAGACGGCCCGTCTGAGTTCTCTTTAGCAAATTCTGCAAATTCTTTATCAGACCCTTTAACTTCAGCTAATAATCTATTCGCTTCAGCTTTAGCTTCTTCTTTAGTTCTTTTTACTTCTGGGTTTGCTCTTGTAGCTCCTTCATAAGCAATTAAAATATGACTAGCTTTTACAGAAGGATCCATCTTAACTCCAGTTAATTTAGCCACCTTAGTAAAATCTCCCATTACATATGGTCCAAAAACATCTCCTATTTGCATAGAATCTACTTCTGTTTGAATTGGCTGATCTAAAGCACTTACTAACTTATATATGCTATCGTACTTAGTTTCAGAATTTTCTTCAACCAAAGCAATCATTTTCTCTCCTGTAGCTGCTTTTAAGGCCTCCATATTCTTCAACATCTTGGCTTTAGCAGCATCTTCATCTTCTTTAGAAGGTTTCTCTTCAAAATAAACAAACTGAATTGATCTGTTTGCTTCTTGCTTAAACTCATCTTTGTGAGCATTGATATACGACTGAATTTTGTCTTTAGAAATGGTAATTGTACTATCTGCAATAGAAGTGTATGGCAAGTACACATATTTCATATCAATTAAATCATTCTCCATTTTATAAGCCAACTCTCCAGCCTTTTCTGTTGGTAAAGAAGCAGCTTTTAACATTGCAGTATATAATTGAGTCTGACCAGATATAGCAATATTCTCTTCTGTTGCTTTCCAAGCTGCAGGGTTTTCTGCAACTCTCTGTTCTATCAACTCTTTTATTTTTCCTTCATCTAAAGTACCATCTTCTGCTTTAAATTCTGGGTTGTAAGTAAATTGACTTTTGATTAAGTCCCACATTTGATCTTTTTCAACACGAATACCTAATTTGTCGAATTCAGCTTTTTTAAGGATATTTTCAATCTGTTGATCATAAACTCTATTAACAGCTTGCATTTGGTTTTGAGAACCTCCTTGAGCTTTTACTTGCCTATCAAAATCTTCTACATAAACCACTTCATCGCCAACCTTAGCAACAAACTGCTTTCCGCCGCCATTATTAACAAAATCCATAATCTTACCTGGGTCTATTAAAAACAAAACAAGACCTAATGCGATAAGTATAATTAATAAAAAAGACTTCTCTCTAATTCTTCCTAAGATTGCCATTCTTCAAGTTATTTTAAAAAATTTAGTGAGCGAAAATACCATTTTCTAAGCGAAAATAAAAGGGAAATAACGAAATATTAATAGCACAGAAACTTAAGCGACAAGTAGTTTAAAAAGCAAATGTGTTTTTTCAATACAAAACCTCCTTAAACCACTAGTCTTCTATTACTTTTTGCAATTTAATTAAGTCTATTTTTGTATTAGATACTTCTAAGATTGTAAACTTATAGACTCCCACATAAACTTCTTCGTCTTGAGAAGGGATTTCCTCTGTATAAAACACAATTAATCCCCCAAGGGTTTCGTACTGTTCTGCCTTTGGCAAATCTAACTTATATGTTTCATTAACGTAATCTACTTCTTGCCTAGCCGAGAAAGTATAGGTGTCGTTTTCATGTTTTTCTTCTACCAAATCGATTGTATCATGTTCATCTTCTATTTCTCCAAACAACTCTTCTACAATATCTTCTACTGTCATCATACCAGATGTACCTCCATATTCATCTAATACAATAGAAATGCTTTTTCTTCTTTTAATTAACACATCTAACACATCACTCACCAACATGGTTTCAGGAACAAACTCTACTGGCAACAATATTGATTTTACCGTTCGAGGTTTTTTAAACATATCAAACGAATGCACATAGCCAATAATATCATCTATAGTATCTTTATACACCAAAACCTTAGAATACCCAGTTTCTACAAACAACTGTTTTACATTCTTAATACTCTCATGCAGTTCTACCGCAACAATTTCTGTTCTGGGCACCATTACTTCTCGAGACTTTACTTCGGCAAACTCAAGGGCGTTTTGAAAAAGCTGAATTTCTGCGTCCACCTCATCTGTTTCTGCTACACTCTCCATCTGTTCAGAAATATAATTTCCTAATTCTACTTTAGAGAAAGACAGTTGTACTTGATCTCCATCTGTTTTAAAAAATGTCTTTAAAACAAAATCTGATATCCACATTACAAACAATGAGACAAAGTGAAACAACAGGTAAAACAAATATGCTGGTAATGCAAAAAACTTAAGCAGAGAATTGGCATAAATTTGAAAAAACACCTTTGGCAAGAACTCTGCAGTAATTAATATAACTATTGTAGATATAACTGTTTGAATTAACAAACTAAAATTCATTACGAAGTATTGCAAAAGTTCGCTAGAAAACTGTAGATTTAATAACCAGTTCATTATCAAATCTCCCATAAACAAACCATAGATTACAAGAGCTATGTTATTTCCCACTAACATAGTGGCAATAAACTTAGACGGCTTTTCAGTTATCTTAGCCAAAACCTTAGCTAAAAACCCCTCTTTTTTCTTTTCTAACTCTATGTGTATTTTATTAGACGAAACATACGCCATTTCCATACCTGAAAAAAAACCAGATAGCAACAACATAGAAATAATAATAAGTAACTCTATCAGCATATTAGGTAAAAATACAAAAACCTTGTAAGAATACAACTTACAAGGCCTTTATGAAATATTTAAACATTTAAATTATTTGTTTTTATTCTTGTTTTTATAATACTCATCAAAACGCTTGCGATATTTTCTATTAAAGAAAAACTTAAATATAGCCATAGCAGCTGCAAATAAAAATATCAGCGCCATTTGCCTATCTGAGCCCCATAAATTCACAACTTGATATAAAAATATGGCTGCAAAAATAATATATAATACCTGAAATATGTTTCCCAATTTATTCATTCAATTTATTTTATTTAGCAAAAAGAACAAACTTCTATTCTATTTTACTTTTTAATGATATTCTCTAAAATTATTAATTGGTTATTTTTTGATGTATTGCTCTCCGTCATTATCAAACGAGCTAAAAACAGTAAAATCTGCATTAGCATCAAACCCTCCTTTGCCTATGTTATACCCTCCATCTTCTGCCTCATACTTGTAGGGTTGATTGGTAAACAGCCACTCGGTTTTTTGGTCGTAATACAACTGATCTGCCAGTAACTTTTTACCATCATGAGTAAACACCTGAACATTACCTCTTAAATCTATTAATTGTGTTTTATTATACACAACCGCTTGGTCGGCTTTTACAGTAGTTTTATTTCCATTCTCATACAAATATACCACCAATCCTTCTGGAAAAGAATTATACGCAAACTCCTTATTGCTAAAATCTAACATTTTGGCACTTATTAAATGAGCTCGCAACTTACCCGAATCGGTATGCTTTAAATTGATATTTTCTGCAATTCCAGCAGGTGCTAACGTAGCTCGTTGCATTCGCTTAATATCATCATAATTATCTTGACAAGCATAAAAAAAGACTGCCACGATCAATATCGTAACAGTCCTTATAAATATATTTGTATAGCTATTCATTATAAACTAGGAACAGTAACCGAACTACCTATCCAGCAACCAAAAGTTACTTTATCTCCTGGCTTGTACTTACTATTGGTAAATATATCTTGCTTGCTAGGTGCTTTTGCTCTGTAATTTGCTGCTAATTTAGAAGCATATGACTTTAACGAGGCATCTACTCTACCAGCTTTATCAGCTGTATTAGCAGCCAACCAATATACTGCTCTTTTCTCAAAAGTTGTAGAACCACAACTGTTAGCCGAGCTTGCGTACATCTTTGCAATTAAAGTATAAGCTCTTCCCATAGATGGACTCTTTGCCAATGCTTTGTTAGCATAAGCTCTTGCTTTTCCTTTAGCTCCTTTTTTACTATACATAACTGCTAACCTGCTGTAGTATATTTTAGCTTTGTCGTAGTTATCTGTAGATAAATCTGCAGCTTCATTATAGTACTTATCAGCATCTGCTGTTTTACCTTTCTTCTGATTTAAGATACCTAAATATAATGCTGATTTAGCAGATGGCTCTAACTCATGAAAAGAAGCAACTAACTTAGCAAATATTGGAGCATCAGAACAATCTTTCCCTGCTAATCTGCTTGCCGCATTACGCAACCAAGTTGAATTGGTTTTGTTAGCTTCATAATTCTTCTCAAACAAAGGAACCAAGTTATCACATTCAGCTCTAGTACCAATCTCTTTATCAATACCTCCTGATATTTGATCGTAAGCACTTACAAAAGACGAATAACTATTTAACTTTCTAGTTTCTTTTTTAGTAATAGTACCCGCTTCTTCTTTTACTAATAAAGCATCTTTCTTACTAGAAAAGTTTTTTCTTTCATCTTCAACCTTATCAGTAACCTTAGTATACATATCAATTAAATACTGAAAGTCTTTCGTTTTATTATCATATAATCCAACAGCTAGCTTAAAATAAGTGTATAATGATTTTGGATTCTGAAATGTTTTCGCATCTTTTTCATATGCTTCATCAAAAACATTAAATTGTTCTATTGGTGTACCAAAACCTTCATCGAACATTAATTGTCCCATTTTAGCTTTTGTTTTCCCCACAGGGAATTTTTTAGGCATGTTAGCCATACTTTCCTTATACAAAGACATTAGGTCTTTTATTGCTGCAGTTTTGTCTGCACCAGTAGACTTTTTAATCTTGTTTTTTAAGATTTTTTCTCCGTATACATATATAGCGTTATTTAGCTTCGGACATGTTTTTCTAACAAACATCCATGGCTCCATTGCCGCATCATAATTTTTCACTTTAGCAGCTTCTGTAAATATAGAAAGTTTTTCCATACACTCTTCGTTCTGTTGAGCGCTTACTGCAAACGCTAAACAAAACAACGCTAAAAATAAGTTAATTTTGGTCTTCATAAATTTCAGTTTTAAGGCTTGTTAATCTATTTTTCTTCTTTGGAACCATTTATCGTTAAACGACAAACTCACTCCAACATTTATAAAATTTTCTCTTACTATATCTTTGTCTTTAGTTCCTCTACTACCATATTCTATCATCAGGTTGGCATTAGAGAACATTTTACCAACTGGTAATCCTACACCAAAAGACATGCCAAACTCTTCGATATCTTTTCCTTTAACAACTAAACCAGTTTTTTCAAAACGTGCTCCTGCTCTATACACAACTCTTTTCCAGTAGCTTGTTAAAGAATTGTATTTTGGTATGTAAAACCCTCCTATGGCATATTTTGAACCATTTGTATAACTAGCATTTACATTACTACTTATAGTTACAGGAACTCTAAATCTAGTTGCTGGAAAATCATTAGAACCAATTTGTGCAATATCTATCCCTAGCATCCATTTTTTGGGTTGACTAATAGCTACTCCTGCACTAAATATAGAAGGTAATTTGTATGTTGTTTCTGCATCATTACCCAAATCAACTACTTCTGTATCTCTGTAAGATGGCAACCCTGTTGAAGGACTCCAAGTAACCGAAGACAACAATTGTTGGTTTTCAGATTTTAATGACATTTCTGGACTATAGGTTACACCAGTCATTAATTGCAACTTATCATTTAACATCTTTTGATATGCCATTCCAAATTTTAAAGACAAACCAGATAGACGAGACTTATTATACTCTCTTGCGTCATAAGGATCTATATCTGCTTCTATAATTTCAAATGCTTCTTGCTCTATCTTACCAAAATTATAATTGATATCTGCTCCTACAGATAAACTTTTAGTAATATTATATCCTGCAGCTAAAAACACTTTACTTACTCCACCCGAACCTTCAAAACGCTTAGATCCTGCTTCTGCTGTAAACGGATTGGTAAACCCTGTTTTATACCCAACAGAACTATACGGCATTAACCCAAAACTAACGGCCATGTTTTTCATTGGCAAACCAACTGCTAGGTAATCTAAACTAGTAGAAGCACTATTTGCTTCTTCTGTATTTGTTTTTAGCATATTAAAATTTTGATTCCCTCCTACAGAAAAAGTAGTCAATCTTAATTTACCTAAACCAGCCGGGTTTTGTAGATTTAAATGTATACTATCTGAAAATACACTTATACCACCCATGGCTCTATTTTCTACTGTACCTCTAAACTTCAATTCTCCTAATCCATAAAATGAATAAGGCGAAGAAGTTCCTTGTTGTGCAACCATTTGTAATGAAAACATAGTTGCAAAAACTATTACAAGATTTTTAATCATTTAATCTTTATTGATTTCTAAAATTACGTTCAAACCTTCCAGTAAAAAATTCGAATTGGCAAATATGCTACTTTTTAAACTTTTAGCCAAGAAATTCGTGTCGCCACCTGTTAAAATTACCGTTAATTCTTTATATCGGTTTTTATATTGAGTTATAACGCCATCTATTTCTTGTACCAAACCATTTACAACTCCTGAATGCATACTTGTAGCTGTAGAATCTCCAATAAAATCTTCTATCTGTTCTGGTTTTAAAAGCGGCAATTTAGCAGTTAATTTGTGTAATGCCTCATAACGAATTGTTAAACCTGGTGAAATTGCCCCTCCTAGGTATTCGTTATTACTATTTAAAAAATCAAAAGTAACGCAAGTTCCAGCGTCTACAACTAATATGTTTTTACCTGGATACTGATGAGCTGCTGCTGCAATTAGTGCAATTCTATCTACTCCTAAAGTTTTAGGAGTGGCATATAAATTCTTAAAAGGTATTGCTACATCCTTATTTAACACTAATAATTTGGCTTTTTTATCTATCTCATTTAATCCCTTTTCATCTAAATGAGCTACTGAAGATATAATAGCATGACTTATATCTGGATCATTTTTAAGAATTTTTAAACTTTTATTCAAAAGATTCTTCTTCTCTACAACCCATCTCTTTTTTAAGCTATTGTTTTCATAAACAGCTAGTTTAGCTCTTGTATTACCAACATCTATAATTAAATGCATCTGTATTTTTTTAAAAAGCTAAAGATACGGAAGAAAAAAAAGAAAAAAATGTTTTGCTTAAGTAAAAAACAGTCTTATATTTGCACCCGCAATAGCACTGGTGCCTTAGCTCAGTTGGTAGAGCAAAGGACTGAAAATCCTTGTGTCCCTGGTTCGATTCCTGGAGGCACCACCAGAAAAGCCTTAAACAATTGTTTAAGGCTTTTTTTTGATCTTTACTTTCTACAATGAAACATAAAAAAAAGAGATAAACAGAAGTTTATCTCTTTCTTATATTAGTTTAAAATATATTATTGCTCTACAATTTGAACAGCATCAACTTGCCATGTAGCAGCCCCACCAGATGTAGTTGAAACATATTTAAATGCCACATATACATTACCTCCAACAGCAGCAGACAAGTCTAAATCTCCTGATTGAGTCCAAGACGACCAACTTCCAGTATTAGTATCTAAAGTTGGATTTAAAGCCGTCCATGTAGCTGTACTTGGATCTCCCATTTCATCGTAATCTACAGAATAATAAACCTCTAAATCTAAACCACTATAACGCTTAAGGTTTTCAAAAGACAATATTGGCGTAGTTGCACTAGACAAATCTATTGCTGGAGATATTAACCAATCTTCGTTATCTTGAGGACCACCGCTAAATCCAGACATACGAGCTACAGGATCAGAAGCATTAAAAGTATCTATATACCAGTTTTGAGAACCAATAACACTGATGTTTTCCCAAGCATCTAAATTTGCAAAGTCTTCAAAAAACAACGGATCACATCTATTCTCTGAAAAATTAAAATCTTCAACATCTCTAATAAATAATTGCTTGTCTGAATTATACTGAGCAAGTACTGCAACTAATGATCCTTTTAACTGAGGCATTAACTGATTTTTAAAATCGGCAAAACCACTATTTCTCAATATAATTGTTGAGTTATCTGCACAACTGATTATATTTCTATTAACAGAAAAAGTATTATCTGGGTTAGCATATGCATTCCCTACTTCTGAAACAGGTACCTGAACATCGTCTAACTGAATTAAAACACTGTTAGAAACTAAACCAGCTTGCACATCAGCAATAGTTGTTAACTTAGGCACAATAGTAGCCACTTCTGTAGAACGAATAATGCTATTTGGAGCTTCTAACTCGGGAATTCTTTCTAAATCAACACCACTCGCTTTACCAATTGCCATCACTCCATTAGAATCAGACAAAGCTAAACCAGCTAGTTTAATATAAACTTTTCTACCTAAATCATACTTTAAGTAAGTATCCGTCATGTCAATATCAATTCTAAATCCTAAAGTTGGATTTTCTGGTGCATCTTGAACATACACATTCTTATAGATATTACCTGATTGATCTGAAGACACCACGTAACCCTCTAAAATTAAATCTGAATCTTCAGGAAAAGTCACTATAGACCCTGTATACATTTGTGATACAATTGCAAACGTAGTGTTTGCGGTTAAACCAGGATCAACCTCAGTAATAACTGGTGTATTAAAATCATCGTCTTGCACGCAAGCTGTAAAAGCTATAGCTGCAATTAAAGCGGTTATTATTTTTAAATATTTTATTGTTTTCATTTTAATTTATTTTGTCTATTATAAGATACAAAAAAACTGTATCGGTTGCGTTGTTATTTGTTAAAATCTAAGATATAGATTCATGAAGTAAGTTGTTCCTCTACCAAACCAATATTTTGGACCGAATAAACGTTTAGAACGCTGAGTATCTTCAAGTAAATTAGTATAATTTGCACTTCTACTCTGTTCGTAACCACCTGTTTTATATGTCTCTCCAAAAACATTATTGATACTAGCAAAGAACCCTATATACTTGTCATTTATCTTCCATGATTTACCTCCAACTAAATTCACTAACATGTAATCATCAAACTGTTCTTGTTGCAATAACTCTCTCGCTATGTTTTCATCATAATCAGAAATTTGGATTCCATCTTGATCTAAACCAAAATTAGCGGTTCTTGTAATAGCAGCAACGTCTAAATATGCATGTGAGAAAAAGTTAGCCGTAGCTCCAAACCACCAATATTTAGGGTCTCTATACTCAAAACCAATGCTTCCAGCTCTTTGAGGCCCACCAGCTATATTATAGTCTTTTAAATATGCTTTCCCTAAATCTTGTGTACCGTTAAAATCATCTGAACTTAAATAAAGGTTAGGATTATTATTATAGATTGATTGCCCAACAGCCAAAGCACCTTTTAACTTAATAGTTGGGGTTACTTGTGCTTCTGCTCCAAACTCAACCCCCATATTTCTTTTATCTACCCCTGTTAAAGCTTCCTGAACAAAAGCCTGTGCATCAGAGAAATTTTGAATTGACAACCCATCAGCATAGTAAAAAGCAACTTCAGTAGCGTCTTCTATTGTAGAATAATATCCTGTTAAACGAGTTTTTAACATTGAAGACCTAAATATATAACTTGCATCAAAAGACGTGGTTTTTACTTCTGATAAATTATTTACAATATCGTTATTTTGCCTAGAGTTAGAAAAAGAATTTCTGATAGTAGGCGCATCTTGTGAATACACACCATTTACATCAATTAAATGTTTTCCAGAAATCTTATACGTAAACCCTGCTTTTCCTCCAAACTTATCAAACTCCAACTTATCACCTTTACCTAAAGAGTTTCCTACAAAAGCACCGTTTTCATAAAGCCCTTCTCTTTGATGAGAGGTCTGACCGAACTGACCTCCAACATAAAAATCTATTTTACTATACTTAAATTGTGCCTGAGCAAAAGCATCATAGGTACTAGACATTATGTTATAATTATATCTAAATGTATCTCCTTCTTGGATAACTCTTGAAGGTGTCTGCGTATTATTATCGAAGTTATCAAAATAATCAATATCTAAATACCCTGTACCTCCTAATAAATCTAATGCCTTGGCATAATTATGAGATTTTAAAGTTGAGTAGTTTAAAGATGCGTTTAAAGAAATATTTTCAGCCAATTCAGTATTCAATATAGTATTGAAGGACCATTGCTTGTCATCATTTCTATCTTCATATAATAAATATACATCAGAAAAATTTTGTGAATTTGCACTTGCATTATCAGCATACATCTGATTCCAATCTATTTGCCCATCACTTAAAAACTCTTGCTCTAACAAATAAGCATTAGCTAAAGAGGTAGTTGATTGGTCAAAAGCCAACGCATAACTAGGTAAGTTTCTATAATAAGTTGGATCTGGATTTGCCCCATTAAAGTCTAAACGACTATTACCAATATGACCAAATTGATGAGCTATATTGGTGTTTAGAGTAGTCTTATCACTTATATTCCAATAGTGATTTAACATCAATATAGGCTCTTCGATTTCTCTAATTCTAGAGTTTCTAATTTCCCCATCTTGATATCCCCAATAAGAGTTATACTGTCTTCCTTTTAACTCGAAAACTTCTTGAGTCATTGGGGCTGACTTACCTCTTCTATTTGGTGTATATATTGAGGTAAAGTTAATACTATGCTTATCATTAATCTTCTTTTCAACAGAAGCAAAAACAGAATTAGCATCATAAACTGTACCGTCCATGTACCCTTCTTCTCCCCATCTTCTACCTGCAGATAAAGCAAAAGACCATCCATCTTCTCTAACTCCAGAAGCATAAGTAGCCATTACTCTATTTCTATAACTTCTGTTAGATGAAGCATAAGAAACACGTGCTCCTTTTCGATAAGATGAAGCTCTTGTGTTAATGTTGGTAGTTCCTAAAATACCTCCAAAGCTATATTCATTTGCTTTAGAACCATTAGTAAAATCTTGATTACGCATTACATCGTTAATACCTCCCCAATTACTCCATTGAGGCCTACCATTAAATGCTTTGTTCATTCTGATTCCATTTAACATCATTTGTCCGTTCTCAGAATCTAATCCTCGAACCCTAAAAAATGTCCCACTAAAATCAAAAGCTGCTGCCCTAGCAAACACATCCCTAGACGCTTGAAGTACTCCAGATGTATTAGATGCTACAGCATCATCATCATTAAGCTCATCATCTGATAAAGAAATTGTGAAATCATTAATTTCACCTGCATCTTCTTTAATAACTACTGTAGCCATGTCTAAGACTTTGCCTTCTTCAATAATTATTGCGAATCTTTTTGGGAAAAACCCGTTCTTGCTTACAATAAGCATTTGATCTCCTAAAGGTAATCCTTCGGAGAAATTAAATTGACCTTGATCATCTGTTTTTTTCGTCAAGGTTGTGCCTTGAATAGACACTGACACATCGGATACTGGCTCAGTAGTTTCTGAATCTATGATCACACCTTTTACCACTGTTTGTTGTGCGTGCATAAATACAATACTGAACAGTCCGAATAATAATGTCAAAACTGTTTTTTTCATAAGTAAATAACTGATTAATAAATAGTTTTAAGTTAAGAAATTATTATTTCCAGTCTGCAAAACTACATTATTTATAATAAATAACTACTTTTGGCGCAGAATTTGGAGTGGATTTTACAATTATTTAATACAGCTTTACTATAAAACCTAGCGATTTTATAGGTATAGCCTTAAATTACAATTATGAATACAAAAAAACTTTTACTTACTTTTTTAGTAGCTTTAATTTGTGTTAGTGGTTTTTCACAAAAAAAGCGTTACAAAATCAACACAGTTGCATTTTACAACTTAGAAAACTTATTCGACACCATTAATGACCCTAATAAATTGGACGAAAAAAGTCCTATTATGGAAATGAGCGAAAAAGAACGTGGCAAAGTGTATTGGAAAAAAATACACAATATGGCACGTGTTATTTCTGAAATTGGTGTTGATGAAAAACTAAACCCTAACACTCCTGCAGTAATTGGTGTTTGCGAAGTTGAAAACAAAGCAGTGTTAGAAGATTTAATTAATGATAAACAATTAAAAGATAAAAAATACGATATCATACATTTTGATTCTCCAGACGCAAGAAGTATTGATGTAGGTTTTTTATATCAAACTAATTTATTTAAGCCTATAAACTATAGCAAGCATGAATTACTACTATATAATGACAATAAGGAACGTATTTTTACCAGAGACCAATTGTTAGTAAGTGGTAAATTAGAAGGTGAAATGATGCACTTTATTGTTAACCACTGGCCGTCTAGAAGAGGGGGTGAAGCAAGAAGTAGACCTAAAAGAGTGAAAGCTGCTCAGTTGACTAAAAAAATTGTTGACTCCTTACAAACGATAGATCCATATGCTAAAATTGTGATTATGGGAGATTTAAATGATGATCCTTTTAACGCAAGTGTAAAAAAAGTTTTAAAGGCAAAACAAAAGAAAGAAGAGGTTGGTTTAAAAGGAATTTACAACCCAATGATGGGAATGGCTAAAAAAGGAATGGGAACTTTAGCTTATAGAGATGCCTTAAATATTTTTGACCAAATTATGTTCACCAAACCTTTCTTAGATAAGGATTATTCTTCTTTTAAAATTTACAAAACTGGAATATACAACCCTGCTTATATGACCAATAAAAAAGGTCGTTATAAAGGTTATCCTTTTAGAAGTTTTGTTGGAGCTACTTGGACAGGCGGTTATGGAGATCACTTTCCGGTTTATACTTATTTAATTAAAGAGGTTCAGTAAAAAAATATAAAATCACAATAAAAAAATGCCGCTATAATAGCGGCATTTTTTTATAAATATTGTTTAGATAAATGTTAGGCTACATTTTAGTCAACCAGTTTCTCATATTTACCTCGTTATCAATAATAGCTTTTAACTCTTCTATTTTAACACGTTTTTGTTCCATTGTATCTCTATGACGAATAGTTACTGTATTATCTTCTAAAGAATCGTGATCTACTGTAATACAAAATGGTGTTCCTGCAGCATCTTGACGTCTATACCTTCTACCCACTGCATCTTTTTCATCATAAATTACATTAAAATCCCACTTTAAATCTTCTACAATTTTTCTAGCCATTTCTGGCAAACCATCTTTTTTAACTAATGGAAAAATTGCTGCTTTAACTGGCGCTAAAACTGCCGGTAAACGCAACACGGTTCTGGTTGTATTATTTTCTAATTCTTCTTCTTGTAATGCCTTAGAGAATACTGCTAAAAACATTCTATCTAAACCAATAGATGTTTCTACTACATATGGTACATAGCTTTCATTTTCTTCATGATCGAAGTACTGAAGCTTTTTACCTGAATGTTCTTCATGAGCTTTTAAATCGAAATCTGTTCTAGAGTGAATTCCTTCTAATTCTTTAAAACCAAACGAGAAGTTAAACTCAATATCAGCTGCAGCATCTGCGTAATGCGCTAGCTTTTCATGATCGTGAAAACGATAGTTTTCCTCTCCAAACCCTAAAGACAAATGCCAGTTTAAACGTGTTTCTTTCCACTTATCATACCATTCCATTTGAGTTCCTGGCTTTACAAAAAATTGCATCTCCATTTGTTCAAACTCTCGCATTCTAAAAATAAATTGTCTTGCAACAATCTCGTTTCTAAAAGCCTTACCGGTTTGAGCTATACCAAAAGGAATTTTCATTCTACCTGTTTTCTGAACATTAGAAAAGTTCACAAAAATACCTTGAGCAGTTTCTGGACGCAAGTATAAATCCATTGCCGAGTCTGCAGAAGCTCCTAGCTTAGTACCAAACATTAAATTGAACTGACGAACATCTGTCCAATTCTTAGATCCAGAAATAGGACAAGCAATTCCTAACTCTTCAATAAACTCTTTTACCTCAGCTAATCTTTCTTCACTTAACAACAGCCCTAGTTTATCTAGAATAGCTTGTTTTTCTGCTCTATATTTTAAAACTTTTGGATTCGTTTCTTCGAACTGTTTTTGATCAAAATCATCTCCAAAACGTTTAGCAGCTTTCTTAATTTCTTTTTGAGCTTTTGTTTCTAACTTCTCTGCATGGTCTTCAACTAAAACATCTGCTCTATATCTCTTCTTAGAATCTTTGTTATCTATTAATGGATCATTAAAAGCATCTACATGGCCTGAAGCCTTCCAAGTTGTTGGATGCATAAAAATAGCTGCATCAATCCCAACTATATTTCCATGCAATTGCACCATTGATTTCCACCAATATTCACGAATATTCTTTTTTAATTCTGCTCCATTTTGAGCATAATCGTAAACGGCACTTAAACCGTCGTAAATCTCACTTGATTGAAATATATATCCATACTCCTTTGCGTGAGCTATAACCTTTTTAAAATGATCTTCTTGCTTTGCCATTCTGCAAAAATATAAAACCTATTAATTAACGTATACCTTTTTAAAATCTATTTTTAAGATTAGTCCTCTTATAAAAATCCAAACCACAAATGCCAACCATATGCCATGCAGTTTCAACCCTAAATAATCTGAAAAATACAGCACCGGAATAAAGCCCAAGAATGTTGAAATAAGTAATAAGTTTCGCAACTTTTTCATCCTTCCCATTCCTTTATACATACCATCATATATAAAAGCTATAGCACATAATGGCTGCATTGCTATTGTTAACCAAAAAGAATTATAAAACACAGATCTCACTTCGGGATTGTTAGAGTACAACCTACCAATTGGTAAATACAACACACCTAAAACCAAAAAGAGTAATATACCTACTGTTAATCCATATTTAGTTAACTTTTTCCTTAATAAATTTAAGTTTACATAATCGTTAGCACCCAATAACCTACCTGCTAACATATTACCTGCACTAGCATAACCATCTATTACAAATGCACAAATAAACCACAAATTAATAGCAATAGAATAAGCATTGCTATAAGTTTCTCCATATCCAGTTGCATAACGCATGGCTAGATTGATTGCTATATTCAATGCTAAGGTTCTAACAAATAGATTAAAGATCATTATCAACAAATTTTTAATCTCTTTATTAAACGGAAATTGTAGCCTAAACAGAATATCTGTTTTAGTATATAATAGATAAAAAGCCATTACCACCATTACTACCTGAGATACTACACTGGCCCAAGCAGCACCTGGTAGCCCCATTGGTTCTACAAAACCTTCTACTCCAAATACCAACAAAAAATCCAATCCAATATTTAAAACCAATCCTGTAAGAGCAACTAACATAGGGTAATAGGTATTTTGTAGCCCTCTAAATGTACCTATAATAGCAAAGGTGATTAATATTAACGGAAAACCTAAAGCTCTGATCTGGTAATAATCAACACAATAATCTAAAACCAGCCCTTTTGCTTTATACCAACTAAAAATATCTCTAGCAAACGGATAAGTAATCCCCAAAATAACGACACTGATTACAAACACAATTAACATAGCTTGCATAGGTAAGTTTTTAACCTCATCTAACTTACCAGCACCCAAATATTGAGAAATTATAGATGATATAGCACTTCTACTTTGCCCTAAAGTCCAGATTAAGAAATTAAGAAAGAAAACTACAATACCAACAGCAGAAGCTGCCTCTACACTATGTTCTGGCAAATTACCTATAATTGCTAAATCTGTGGCAGAAATTATTGGCTCTGCAATTCCAGCAATTAATGCAGGTACCGCCAGCTTATTGATAGCATTAAAACTTAAATCTATTTTCATTAAAAAACTAATTCGTAACAGTGAAAGGGGTGCTCACTTTGCTTAGGAAAATAAATATCGCCTAATTGCTGGTATCCTCTCTTTTGATAAAAAGTATTATTCCTTTTATTTTGACTAAAGGCATCTAGTCTAACAGAATTATATTTCTTCTGCTTAGCATAACTCTCTGCAAAAGACATTAATCGCTGGGCTAAACCTTGACCCTGATAAGACGGATGAATAGATAGCCTATGTATATAAACTGTATTACCTGACTCTGTTAACCATTCAATATCATGATATTCCTCATCTTCTACTTCTGTTATAACTATAGATCCAATAACTCTCTTTCCATCCTTAATTACCCATAACTGATGCAAATCCACATCATTTTCAAAAGCTTCTTTAGACGGATACAATTCATTCCATTGATAAATACCATTCTCAATCATATGTTTTGCACAGGCTTGAGTAACTGTTAATAATTCATCTACATCGTTATTAGTAGCTTTAATTATCTCTTTTTGCTGAACAAAGTTTATAATTTCTTCTGTTGCTATTTTTAAATCTTCAGGCAGTTGATTTGAATCCCATGGATGACTAGCTCCAAAAGTATGATTTGCATCTTCAATAGCCAACAACTCACTTTGTTTACTCCACTCATGCAATCTCTCGGCTTCTAAAAAAGTAACTGTTTCATCTTTAGTTCCATGAACAATTAAATGAGGAATATCAAGCTCTTTAGCTGCTCTAGATATAGTTAATCTTTCTTCATTCGCCACAAAATCTTCGTAAAATTGATAATAATGAGGCATTTGTTGTTTAGTTCTACTGTTTTCTATGTAGGCTACTCCTTCTTGTTTCCAATAAGCCAACTGCTCCCCTTGAGGAAAACGAGCCTTAAAATCTGAAACTCCTGCCAGCGTAATTAGTTTAGCCACTCTTCTGTCTTCAGAAGCTTTTATAGTAACAATTCCTCCTCCTCTTGAGTGACCAACCAGGCATAAGTTATCTTGATTTATAATTGATGAATACTTATTAAATTTATCAGTAATCCAAGTTAACACATCATCTAAATCTTGTAATTCTTTACTAAAATTATTTTCACCAAAAGCCTCTAAGTCTGGAAAATCTATCGGGTTTTCAATAGTTCCTCCATTATGAGATAAGTTAAACTTTAGCACAAACAACTCATTATTAGCCAAGGTTTCAGCCATTAAATTCCAACTACCCCAGTCTTTATAACCTTTATACCCATGACAAAAAACTACCACAGGTAATTTCTTATTTTTTTCAACATAGGTTATATCTAAAAGGATGGACTTATCATCCATCCTTTCTATTATATGCGATTGTTTAATCATCTTATTTACTTAACTCTGTAAAGTACTTATAAAATAACGGGATAGTTTCAATTCCCTTTAGGTAGTTAAACACTCCAAAATGTTCATTAGGTGAGTGTATAGCATCAGAATCTAACCCGAATCCCATTAAGATGGTTTTACTCTTTAATTCCTCTTCAAACAAGGCCACGATAGGAATCGATCCTCCTCCACGTTGTGGAATAGGCTTCACACCAAATGTATCTTCGTATGCTTTGCTTGCCGCCTGATAACCTATATTATCTGTTGGTGTTACATACCCTTGTCCACCATGATGTGGAGTTACTTTTACAGTAACACCTGCTGGTGCAATGCCTTCAAAATGTTTTACAAACAAGTCTGTAATTTCTTTCCAATCTTGATTAGGCACTAAACGCATCGATATTTTGGCATAAGCTTTAGAAGCAATAACTGTTTTTGCTCCTTCACCAATATAACCTCCCCAAATACCATTAACATCCAAAGTAGGCCTGATAGAATTGCGCTCATTAGTAGTATATCCTTCTTCTCCATAAACAGCATCTATATCTAAAGCTTTTTTATACTCTTCTAAAGAAAATGGTGCCTTAGCCATTTCGTCTCTTTCTTCTCTAGACAACTCTTCTACTTTATCATAAAAACCAGGAATGGTTATATGATTATTTTCGTCGTGTAAAGAAGCTATCATTTTAGTTAACACATTTATTGGGTTAGCAACTGCTCCTCCGTATAAACCAGAATGCAAATCTCTGTTAGGACCTGTTACTTCTACCTCTACATAACTCAACCCTCTTAACCCAGTAGTAATAGATGGCTGCGAATTAGAAATCATTCCCGTATCTGAAATAAGAATTACATCGTTTTTTAATTTTTCTCTATTATTCTTAACAAAAGGACCTAAGTTTACAGAACCTACTTCTTCTTCTCCCTCTATCATGAACTTTACGTTACATGGTAGTTGATTAGTAGATGTTAGATACTCTAATGCTTTTACATGCATATACATTTGTCCTTTATCATCGCAAGCACCACGAGCAAAAATTGCCCCTTCTGGGTGTAAATCTGTTTTTTTAATAATTGGATCAAAAGGGCCGCTAGTCCACAATTCTAAAGGATCTGCTGGTTGTACATCATAGTGTCCATACACTAAAATAGTTGGTAAACTCTCATTTATAATTTTCTCTCCATAAACAATAGGATATCCTTCTGTTTCACAAATTTCAACAGTATCACAACCTGCTTTTTCTAAACTTACTTTTACAGCTTCTGCAGTTTTAGCCACATCTCCAGCATAAGCAGAATCTGCACTAATTGATGGTATTTTTAACAAGTCTATTAACTCATTTAAAAAGCGGTCTTTGTTTTCTTCTATATAATTTTTGATATCGTTCATGTTGTAATACTATTTCTTATTTGAATTTACTCGATTAAATTTCATCTTTTTATTCAAGACAAAAAATAAAATGAAACCGTAACTAGGCTATGCTTTAATTTTATTTTTTGTCTTGAATAAAAATATACTAATTTCTTTTTTCGCAAACTCAAATAAGAAATAGTATGAAATTTTAATCTCCCAAAAATACTAAAAACTGTTCTATTATTTTTTTCGAAATTCTATTTGAAAATTAGATATAAGATGTATATTTGCAGTCCTTAATGCGGGCGTGGTGGAATTGGTAGACACGCTAGACTTAGGATCTAGTGCCGCGAGGTGTGCGAGTTCGAGTCTCGCCGCCCGTACTCTTGAAACCCTTGAAAACACTAGTTTTCGAGGGGTTTTCTGCTTAAAATGCGTACCGAAAACGTACCAAAACAAAAAACCACACAAAATACATTTTTTTGACAACCAATACTTTATAATTTCTCCTAAATAGTTTTTACCCCCTAGAATCTCTAGCGTTTTTAAGTATTAAATTTGTAAGAGGTTTTGCTAAATTTGTATATTCAGTACAAGCAGGATAAAAAAGAATTGTTTTTATTCATATGCTATTTGTAATTATTAAAATATGCTTAACTACATTGAATTTGAGAATGCAATACGTTTTTTTCGTAAAAAAGATCAGGTATTAAATAAAGATAATAGTCCAAAAAGCATTGGTAGTAAGTTTTATTTACTTACTGATTTTAAAATATTCAGAGAATATAATGTTGGTGAATGTATAATCACACGAAGCGAACAAATATTTATTGACAACAATACTTACACAAACGTTAGTGAGATAAAAATACCTGAATGGGTATACAGAAGCAAAAACGTTGAATTAACTTCTGAATCTTTTAGCCTTGTTTTAAGTGCATTAATATCTTTTGGTTCAGAAAGGGATGTTAGACTCTACAGAAATTATTACAATATTAATTCTATTGAAAGAATTTCTGCTGAACTTCCTTTACAACATTCAGGTCCAGGAGCAATACACAAGCTAAATGAAAAAAGCGTAGAAAGTATATTACAAAATGTAAGTCAACTATTTGATATAATCGACAAATTAGATTACGCTGATTATGAGACTGTAATCAGATCAAGTCGACTATTTCAACTTGCACAAAACACTAAGAGGTTAGATCACAATCTTAGCTATTCTCTAATAGTATCAAGTATAGAAACTAATGCAGACAAGGCTATTAGAGTAAAAGACGTAAAAAAAGGATGGTCAGAAATAAAAAAGAGAATAAAGCAAGTTGCAGATGACGCTGAACTAGAACAAGAATTCCGAGATGTTTTATTTGACAAACTTAATCACCACTATTCAGGAATTCGATTTCGAAAATTCATTAAAGAAAATGCACTATTTAACTCAATAAAACTTGATAATAGATATCATAGAATGGGATTGCTCCAAGAAGAAAAAGAAGCCTTTGAACCAATAGATAAAAGATTAGACCCTTTGAATTACTTTATTCATGAAAACCGTAGTAAACCAGATTTCTTATTACATTTGGAAGAACACACAGGAATCAATTATGATAATTTACTAAAGGACAGCTATAGTTATAGATCAAAATTTTATCATGCAGGTGAAGCTATGAAACATAATACCCCCAATAACTTTGATAGATACATTAAAATGGTTTACACAGAACAAGGCCCCATTAAAATACTATCAATCAACTTTTTAGCTTCTTTAGCTAGAATTACAGCAACTACATATTATCATAAAAAAATAGGTAACATAAGCTAAATATCCACGCCTTACGACTTGAAAAACATAAGTTAACTAATTAAAAAGTTTGTTTCACTCATTATAGGTTTTTAGATATTGATTTCTCCTTTAACTTTGAAAAAAAATAAAATATGAAATCGACATTTTTACTTTAAACATTAATTTCAGGAACATTTTTATTTGCTCAATCTAATGAAACAAAAATTCTTTCAGATAGGAAAGTTGGTGAAAATATCAAGCCATTTATAGACAGCTTAAAACAAAAAATCCTAAATGATACAATTAAATTTAACCGAAAAGATTTAAAGCATATAAACGGAAGAACTGAAAATCAGAATCCTTACTCAATGCTGATTACTGTTAATATGAAATATTTTTATCGATTAGACATTGTTAAAAGTGATTTAGTAAAAGAATTTACAACAGAAATATTGAATAGTGAAAATATTGAATCCATTAACTACTTCAAAAAAGGACATGCACCAATTTTGGGTAGATTTATAGCTAAAGATGGCTGGGTTTCTATAATTCTGAAACCTAAAGTTAAATTAGATTTCGAAGTTGGCGGACTGAAATATCGAAAAGGCAAAAAAAGAAAAGGTGGAGATAATTTCCTTCAGATAAAAGATGGCGATATAATGATAAGAACATAAAAAATTAAAACAATGAACATTAAACGAACATTACTCACAATTCTGTTTCTAATAATTTGTACTAATGGAATTGCTCAAAAGTATAAAAAGAACATTAAGTCTGAATTTACCGAATACTTAAATTCTCTTATAAATATGGATTTTGAAAAATCATTCGAATACATAACACCTGAATTTTTTGAAATTGTACCTAAATCACAAATGCTACAATTAATGGAACAAACATTCAATAATCCGGCTGTAGTTATTGAAATTAAAAACCCAAAAATTTTGACAATTAATGACTCTAAAAAAATAGAAAACAAATACTATTCGCTGCTTACATATTCAAATCAAATGAATTTTAGAATGAAAAGCGAAGAAGAAGAAACTGAAGATGAAAAAACAATGAGAATCAATTTAACAAAACTATCGTTTGAACAAAATTTTGGTTCAGAGAATGTTAAATACAATGAAAAAACCGAGTTTTTTGAAATTTATTCTGAAAAGGATGTTTACGGCATTTCAGTTAACGGAGAAACTAATTGGAAGTTTTTAGTTCTTGAAAAAGATTCGAAAATTATTTTAACCAAATTACTACCTAAAGAACTTGCTGAAAAAATATAAAAACTCAACTTTCTTTAATAACATCAGTAATAACATACATTTCAAGAGATTGGAGCGTTCCGAATACGTACCGGATTATTTAAAATATTTACTATATTCGATTCGTAAATAGTTGATAATCAGAATTTGTTTTTTTCAAGAACTGGCTTTTAAGAGTTCGAGTCTCGCCGCCCGTACAAATAAGACAACTTCGTCCAACATAGCGACAAAGTTGTCTTATTATTTTATACACAAAGTGCTTTTTCAATTAAAAAACCAGACTGGTTCCAAAAGAAAGGCTATTAAATTCTGCTAAAGTATAATCTAAATTAAGCATAAAAACACCCAACTTTAAATTGGTTCCGATCGTTCCTTTAACCATTGATATTTTATGGTTTACAGAAAAAGGATCAACAATCTCATCAGAAAACAACACTCCATTAGAAACTCTATATCTACCCAACAAATCTGTTTTAGACTTTCCATCTATATACCCAAGACCTGCATAAAAATTTAAAATTTTTAATTTGGTTGAAACAATTAATTGATAAACCATGGTGTTTATATTCTTATCGATTCGTTGGTTACTACCTTCTACAATATTTTCATCTGTAAAATCATAACTACCATCTAAATGTGTATATGCAATTAAGCCCGAAATTGAAACAGGAATAACTTTATTGGCTGGTAACCATTTGGTAAATTCTTGCTGTATTCCGAAACCATAGAGTCCTATTTTAGCATCTTCTGTGTCTATTTTAGGGAAAAAACGTCCCTTAATTACTGTTCCCTTAAACGGAGAGAAACCTGCTTGAACAAAAGCCGTAGGGATTATATTAATATTAGCAGCCCCTATACCAGTAGGCAAGGTTAATTCTACTTCTTGATTACCAAAAATAGGATCGTCGTAGGTTACAATTACAGTCACATCTGGATCATTATGCCCTAAAGAAGTAGCTACCATTTTCTTTGTGCTATTATCTGGAAATCTTATGTTTTCATAATCATTAACATTCAACTCAAACGTTTTCTTATCGCTTTTTATAAAATTAGCATTTCCTATGATTGAAAATTCAAATCCATATTTTTTCAACGACTTACCATGATTAAACCAACCATTATTCACACCTAGCGCTATACCGTCTGTTGCAGGCGCTAAATAATCTGTACTAAATCTTTTCGCATCATTTATCCCTGCCGCTAATAAATCATCAATATTTTCTTGAGCAAGAACATTAGTAAGAAAACAGGATACTATTAATGTTGCAAATATTTTCTTCATATCATTTTTTTATTTTGTTAAATACAATTTAATACATCAGTATTATTCTGACCAATAATTTTAGATATCTATTTAAATAATTCTTTTTCCTTAAGTAATATAGAAAATTAAGTTGATCTTAACACAATTCCTTCTATAAAAAGATATATCTTATTATTGTGCTTTTTTTGTAGTGACGATTAATAAATTAATCTAATATCCATGGTGAGTGCACAAAAGTATTCCAAGAAACTTTTGCCATATCAATATCAGGATTAATAAAAGACTCATAAGGTTTTCCATTAACACTTACTTTGCTATTAACAATGTAAATTTCAACTTCTTTTCCTTCGTTTTTATATTGCTTTTTTAAACGCTGTATAAACTGCCACATAACATCTGGCTTAGTTGCCAACATATTTCGCTGTTTAGGGCTTACCATTTTATAATGATTTATAATGGTAGACTGACCTGTACTTTTATCTACAACTTTATAATTTACCACACCAGATTTTGTTCTAAGCATCATTCTCCAACTCAATCTGTGTCCTTCTTCAGTTTTCAATACATCTCCCTTAATAAACCAATGCCTTAAAGGCAAACCTACTTGTATTAAAAAATAACCAACAAATACTGCTTTAAACAGAGTACTATAAGCTGGAACAGTTATAGAATAATCTTCGTAGTACTTTTTACTTTTCAAAAACAACTTATGAATTACTTTTGGGTCATAGAAAAACAATATAAAAGCTAGTGATAAAAAAGGAAAAATACCCACTTGAAAAACTATTGCATTAAAAATATGAAAGAAAATAGAGCAAATAAGAGCTAATTTTCTTGTTGGTTTATACAACAGTAAGGGTATAACCAAACCATCATACAATATACCTCCATAAGCCAAAAAATAATGAACCCATTTTTCTTGCAACACCTCACCTACAATGTAATAGTGCTTTTTAGCCAGCATAAAAATTTCTATAACAGAAGTATCTAACCAATCTGCATAAACTTTATTAAGAGAACCATAAGTATAAACAATAGCCATTTGTATAATAAACACCCACCTACACCAATTTGGCATTTTTATACTTTTAATTTCTGGATTAATCTTAACATCTAAAGAAGCGTATTTATGAGCTGGAACTAAACACATAAATACAGAAATTAATATCAATAGATAATAATGATTATTATACGATGCCTTTTGCATTAGATAGGTAAGCGTCCACATTACAGTAAAGGCCACAATACTAACTCTATATTTATAACCTAGCATAACCCCCAAACCAAAAATCCCCATAATGATATAATAAGCATACATACCATAACCAGGTAATGGCTGCAACCATTCAAACCCTATCATAGAAAAGGTAAACTCAGGATCTATTAATGTTCTTTTAATCCACCCCGTAAATATGGCTCCTACTGACTCTAAAAAAATTAGTAGTCCAAAAAAGATTCTGAAAACAACTAATGCCGAATTGTCTATTTGTTTAAATAAAAACTTATTCATTTTTATTAAAATAATTAATCGCTTCTTGTTGATCTTTGACTAGTTGATTTTGCAAAAATGCAATTGAATCGAATTTTTGTTCATCTCGTATTCTTTTCAGAACTTTTACTGATATTTCTTTATTATAAACATCTTCGTTAAAATCAAACAAATGAATTTCTATACTATTGGTTTCTCCATTAACAGTAGGATTACTCCCAATATTCATCATACCCCTTAACTCTTTACCATTTATAAGTGCTCTAGCTATATACACACCGTTTTTGGGAATAATTTTATAATCTTCTTTTATTTGAATGTTTGCTGTAGGAAAGTTTATAGTCTTACCTATTCCTTTTCCCCTGGTAATAACCCCGTTTAACTCAAATTGACTACCTAAATATTTATTTGCAGTCATTAAATCTCCTTCATTAATTGCTTTTCTAATTTTGGTAGAACTAACTGCTACTTCATTTATATCTTGAACCGAAATTTCTTCTACTGTAAAACCATACAACTCACCAAAGTCTTTTAAGTCTTCAATATTAGCCGTTCTATTTCTTCCAAATCTATGATCGTACCCAATAATAATGTGCTTTATATTGAGTTTTTTAACTAAAATATCGCGCACAAACTCCGTAGCAGTTAACCTAGAAAACTCTTTAGAAAAAGGATGTATAATTAAACTCTCTAAACCAGACTCTTCTAAAATAGCTTTGCGCTCGTCTATAGTGTGTATGAGTTTTATATCAGATTCTTTTTGTAGCACCATTCTAGGATGCGGAAAAAAAGTAAGCACTAATGATGCTAGCTTCTTATCTGCAGCTACTTTAAAGACCTTATCTAAAATTTTCTGATGACCTATATGCATCCCATCAAAAGTACCAATAGTTAAAACCGTTGGCTTTTTTGATTTGAATTCTGAAATGGAGTAAAAAGTATTCAATTTTAGGTTAAAATTTGAAAGATAAAAATACTAAAAAACAAAGAAGCTTAATATTTATTTACCATTAAAAGCGTTCATGGTATTAGATATTCCGCTTAAGCCAAAAGATTTAATAATCTCTATAGATTTACCTAACCTTTCAGGCAGCTTTGCATTTTCTTCATCTGTCCATTTACCTAACACATAATCTACTTGTCTACCCTTTGCAAATTCTGCACTAATACCAAATCTAAACCGATTATACTTGGTGGTTTGTAATACGTTTTGAGTATCTTTTAATCCGTTATGACCGCCATCACTACCTTTTGTCTTTACTCTTAGTGACCCAAAAGGAAGATTCAAATCGTCTGTAATCACCAATAAATTCTCTACGGGTATCTTTTCTTTGGTTAACCAATATTTTATTGCTTTACCACTCAAATTCATATAGGTTGATGGCTTTAGCAATAAAAACGTTCTACCTTTTAATTTGTAAGTAGTTACGGCTCCTAATTTTTGCGACTCGAAGGTTAGGTTTTCTTCTTTAGCTAAATAATCTAATATTTTAAAACCTATGTTGTGTCTGGTTTCATCATAATCGCTACCAATATTTCCTAAACCAACAATTAAAAATTTTTTCATGGGATCTATTTCTGCAATTTCAAACGAGGGAGATAATCCAAAAAGTTTCTTTAAAAACGAAAACATATTAAAATGCTTTTTGTGCTATGCAAAAATAAAAAAAGCATCCAACTAAAGTTGAATGCTTTTCTATTTTATAACTAATAGTTGTTACTATTTGTCTGCTTGAGCTGCTTCTTTTGCTGCTTCTTGAGCTGCTTTCATTGCCGCACGAGAAATTCTTACTTGAGCAACAACTGTGTTTTCAGGTTGTAAAAACTTATAAGAATCGTTAGCTAATTTAGTGATGTATAATTTATTTCCAATTTCTAATTCAGAAATATCAGCATCAATAAAATCAGGTAAGTTAGCTGGTAAAGCTCTTACTTTTAATTTACGTTGGTTTAAACGTAACACACCACCGGCCATAACACCTGGAGCATTTCCAACTACTCTTACTGGAATATCCATAGTTACTTCTTTATCATCAAATAACTGATAAAAATCGATGTGTAAAATTTTGTCTGTTACAGGGTGAAACTGGATATCTTGCAAAATAGCGTTGATAGTAGTTCCGTTATCTAATGCAATTACCGCAGTATGTGCATTAGGAGTGTAAACTAATTTAGAAAATGCAAGCTCTGCTGCTGCAAAATGTACTGGTTTATCTCCTCCGTATACTACGCAAGGAACCTGACCAGCATTACGTAAGGCTTTAGTTGCTACTTTACCTACGCTTTCTCTTTGAGATCCGTTGATTGTAATTGATTTCATTTTTCTTTTATTTATTGTTAATCCCCTTAAAAAGGGATGCAAATGTACTATATTTAGCTTAGCTACAAAAGTTTACATTAAAAACTTTTCGCTAATAGATTTGTTTTCGTGCACACTCTTCATTACATCGGCAAATAACTCTGCACATCCTACTACCTTAATTTTTGAACTCTCTTGCTTTAACGGTATAGAATCTGTTACAATTAATTGCTCTAATTTAGAGTTCTCTAATCGTTCATAAGCATTACCTGATAAGATAGCATGTGTACATATTGCACGAACACTTAACGCTCCTCTTTCCATCATCATGTCTGCTGCTTTTGTTAAAGTTCCTGCTGTATCAACCATATCATCTACTAATACAACGTTTTTACCAGTAACATCACCAATTAATTCCATATGAGAAATTACATTAGCTTTTTCTCTTTGCTTATAACAAATAACAACGTCGCTTTCTAAAGCTTTAGAGTAAGCATATGCTCTTTTAGAACCTCCCATATCTGGAGAAGCAATTGTTAAGTTGTCTAAATTCAATTCTTTTAAATGTGGCAAGAAAATAGTTGACGCGAATAAGTGATCAACTGGCTTCTCAAAGAAAGCTTGAATTTGATCAGCATGTAAATCCATTGTAATAATACGAGTAGCGCCAGCAGTTTCTAATAAACTAGCTACTAATTTAGCTGTAATAGGCACTCTAGGCTTGTCTTTTCTATCTTGTCTAGCCCAACCATAATAAGGTAAAACTGCTGTAATATGTCTAGCAGATGCTCTCTTAGCAGCATCTAACATCATTAGCATTTCCATTAAATTTTCTGATGATGGATGCGTAGAACCTATTAAGAATACACGTCTTCCTCTTACAGATTCTTCAAATGATGGTTGAAACTCTCCATCGCTATATGTAGATCTTATTACATTACCTAAGTCGGCACCAAATGCTTTAGCTATTTGTTCTGCTAATACTTTACTTTGTGAACAAGCAAATATTTTTGGTTCTAATACAGGAATTGCCATTGATAAGTTGTTGTTTAGTAGTTATTTATGTTGTGTTGTGTTTTTTAATGGCGCAAATTTAGAAATTTATTCGATGATAGAAAGTTTTATGTTTCTAAAATTATTAAATTTGCATTCCTCTTTACTAATGCCTGAGTGGCGGAATTGGTAGACGCGCGCGACTCAAACTCGCGTTCTTAGGAGTGTGGGTTCGATTCCCACCTCAGGTACTAAACCTTGTTATCTATGATGGCAAGGTTTTTTATTTCCTCAAGATCGATCACATTATACAAAAGTTCGTTTCTCTTATACATAATAACCCTAAATACTATAGGGTAAATTATAAGTGCATTGTTCTATTAATACAACAATGTTTCACCCAAAAAACATACAAGATGAAAAACCTAATTATTGTTACAGCTTTATTACTATCAAGCCATTTATTAGTTGCTCAAAAACACGAAATCGGTCTTTTTTTAGGAGGATCTAACACTATTGCAGACGTTGGTCCAACATTTCCTGTAAACCCAAACGATTTTGCTATAGGAGCTATATACAAATGGAATAAAAGCCCTCGTTATTCTTTTAGAGCCTCTCTTAAATATGCTAATATTCATGGAGAAGATGAAAACTCAAGCGAAGATTATAAAAAAGAAAGAGATTATTCTTTTAAAAATGCAATCAGAGAAGTATCTGCAGGAATTGAATATAATTTCTGGACGTTCGATTTAAACGATCGTCCTTACTTTCTTTCTAACATAACTCCCTACGCCTATTCTGGTTTGTCGTTTTTTCATTACGATGCCTTATTCTTAAATGGAGGTAAAGAAATGCAAAAGTATAACTCGCATAGCACCTTTGCCATACCTGCAATAGTTGGAATAAAAGCAACTATATCTAGAAAATTTATTATTGGTTTTGAAGTAGGTGCGCGCTATACATTTACAGACGATTTAGACGGAAGCAACCCTGTTCGAGATAAAAAAGAATACGAATCTTTAAAGTTTGGAAACACCAAAAACAACGATTGGTATGTTTTTACAGGTTTTACTCTTACCTATACCTTTGGGGAAAAACCATGTCATTGCCCTGATGATAAATAAATATTTACAATTTCAACTAATTATACAAAACCCTTTTAGTATTTCTAAAAGGGTTTTGTATTAAAATAACCTACCTTTGCTAAAAAATTAAGCATTATGTTTATATACAATGTTACTGTAAATGTAGACGACAGTATCAGATTAGATTGGTTACAATGGATTAAACCACACATTAAAGAAGTTTTAGCTACTGGAAGATTTGTTAGTGCAAAACTAACTCAGGTTTTAGCCGATGAAGGTAACGGAACTACTTATGCCATTCAATACACTGCAGAAAGTAGAGCTAATTTAAATGCTTACTACGAATTAGATGCTCCTAAATTACGTGAAGACGGAAGAAAAAGATTTGGAGATAAATCATTAGCATTTAGAACAGAATTATTTGTAATAGATGAATTCCATGCAGAAGACCTATAAAGCTACTTACCTATATGTAATTAAAACATCTGCAATGTTTGCTGCCATGATTACTGCTTTTTTAGCTTTTAATTTTGGCATGATGATGTTAAATGTAGTTATACCTACATGGGTATTTATTGTTGTAAATATTATACTAAGCTTATTTGCTTTGTTATTTTTATTTATGCAATTAACTGCAAAAGCTCCAGTATTTGTTTTTCATGACACAGGTTTTAAATACAAACGAAAAACAATTGAGTTCTCAGAAGTAGCCAATTTCAAAAAAGCTTCTGGAGGGAGTGAACCTGAATTAGTTTTTAAAAACGGAAAAGAATATCCGTTAGAGTTATCTTGGTTCTTAAAAAAAGACCGAAAAGAAATTGAAGCAATTTTAGAAGAGAGAATTAATGGATAAGGTACGTGCAAAAAAACATTTAGGCCAACATTTTTTAAATGATGAATCTATAGCTAAAAGTATAGCAGACTCTTTAACCAATAATGGCTACAGTAAGGTTTTAGAAATTGGACCCGGTATGGGAGTGCTCACCAAGTACTTATTAGAGAAAAAAGACCTTACCACATATGTGGTAGAAATAGATACCGAATCTGTAGAATACCTACAAGCACACTATTTAAAACTTTCTGATAAAATATTTGAAAAAGATTTTTTAAAACACAACTGGAAAGATGTTTTTAAAAACGAACAATTTGCTATAATTGGCAACTTTCCATATAACATTTCTAGTCAAATTTTATTTAAAACTTTAGAAATGAAAGATCAAGTTCCTGAATTTTCAGGAATGTTTCAAAAAGAAGTTGCAGAAAGAGCTTGCGCAACACACGGCAATAAAACTTATGGTATTGTTTCTGTTTTAGTACAAGCTTTTTATGATACCGAATACCTATTTACCGTATCAGAAAATGTTTTTACCCCACCACCAAAAGTAAAAAGTGGTGTCATGAGAATGACGCGCAAAGAGAATTATCAATTACCTTGCGATGAAAAGTTATTCTTTAGAGTCGTAAAAACGGCTTTTCAACAAAGGAGAAAAACCATGAGAAATAGCTTAAAAAGTTTCAATTTACCTGATGAAATTAGAAACAAGGAAATTTTCACTAAAAGACCAGAACAACTTCCCGTAGCAGATTTTATTAGCTTAACACAATTAATAGCTCAGAATATATAATCTACTTTTTAAATTCTTTTAAAAAAGTATCTTTGTGCTATGCAACAATTCGAAATTACATCAGAATTCATAGCCAATGTCAAAAATTTTGTTGATGAAGGTGACAACGCGAGCATCTCTAAATTATTAGGAGAGCTTCATCACGCTGATATTGCTGAAATTTTAGACGAGTTAAATTTTGAGCAATCTATCTATATTATTAGACTGCTTGATAGTGATATTACTTCTGAAATTATTGCCGAGTTAGATGAAGATGTTAGAGAAAAAGTTTTAAGATCACTTTCTTCTAAAGAAATTGCCGAAGAAATTGATGAGTTAGAGACCGATGATGCAGCAGATATTATTGCAGAATTACCTGAAGCGCAGAAAGAAGAGGTAATTGCACAACTAGAAGATGTTGAAAAGGCCAAAGACATTGTAGACCTATTACGTTACAACGAAGATACTGCAGGTGGTTTAATGCGTAAAGAGCTAATTGCTGTTCGAGATAGTTGGACAGTTTTGCACTGTGTAAAAGAAATGCGTAAGCAAGCAGAAGCCTTTGAAAAAGTACATACAATATATGTTGTAAACGATGATGGTATTTTAAAAGGACGACTTTCTTTAAAAAGCCTATTAACAACGTCAACAAAAACTCCTATATCAGAAATTTTCAACCCAAAAATAACCTCTGTAAAAGTTGAAGAAGACGATGAAGAAGTGGCTAAAATTATGCAAAAATACGACCTTATTGTAGTTCCTGTTATTGATGAAATGGGACGTCTAATGGGTCAAATTACCATAGATGATGTTGTAGATGTTATTAGAGAAGAGGCCGACAAAGACTACCAACTAGCAGCAGGTATTACACAAGATGTAGAAGCTAGTGATAGTATTTTTGAGTTAACCAAAGCACGTTTACCATGGCTCTTTTTAGGACTTATTGGTGGAGTTGGGGCTTTTCTAATTATGGAAGGTTTTAAAGATTTTTTTAAAAACTATGCTGTTTTATTCTTTTTCACTCCTTTAATTGCTGCTATGGCTGGTAATGTAGGTGTACAATCTAGTGCTATTATTGTTCAAGGTTTGGCCAATAATGATGTAAAAGGGAGTATCAATAACAGACTTATAAAAGAAATGCTATTGGCTACATTAAACGGCATTATCTTAGCTTTATTTTTATTTGCTTTTGTTTGGGGCTACGAAGGAGACCCTTCTAAGGCATTTGCCATATCTGTCTCTCTTGTTGCTGTTATAATTGTTGCTGGATTAGTGGGGACTTTTATCCCTTTATTTTTAAACAAAAGAGGTATCGACCCTGCAATAGCAACTGGTCCTTTTATTACAACAAGTAATGATATTTTTGGAATCTTAATTTATTTCTGGATAGCTAAAATGATTTTAGGTATATAAAAGTAAAACCGTCTTATTCGGGTAAAATAAAACGGTTTTTATAAATGGGTAATTTGGGTTGCAAATTCAAATGTTGTTAGTAAATAGAAAAGAGGTCAATTAATAAAATACAACCAACCTCTTTTAACCTAAAACCAACTTAAAACTTAATTTTTATTCAAACAAAAAACTATAATTGCTTGTATACATATATAACGAGCAAAGAAGAAAAAACCCTACCCCTTTTTTTATTTTTTTTGAAATCAATAAAATATCATTAGCTTTAGGCTCTTTTGCTAATTTTAGCAAACCAGCCCATATGTCAGATACAAATCAACCAGACAATAATATATGTCAAGAAAGAAACTTTCAGCAGTTCTTTAATAAGAACGCTACTCTTTTACGCAATTATTTATATTATAAATTTGGAGATTTAAATGAAGTTGATGACCTTGTACAAGATGCTTTTATAAAAGTTTGGGATAATTGCAGTAAAGTAACTAAAGACTCTGCTAAGAGTTATTTATTTAGAATAGCTATCAACATGAGTACTAGTGTACTCAGACATAAAACTGTAAAATTAAAACATCAAAAAGAAGTTATAAGTATTCAAAAAGATCAAACAAATGAATCTCCAGAATACTTGTTACAACAAAAAGAGTTTCAAGAAAAATTAGAAAAAGCCATCGCCTCTTTACCAGACAGACAACGAGAGGTATATTTATTAAACAGAATAGAACAAAAAACCTATAAAGAAATTGCAGAACTTTCGGGAGTTTCTGTAAAAGCAATTGAGAAGCTTATTTCTAAAGCTTTAGTGAAACTAAGAAAAGAAATTGAAAACATTCGATAAAGGGGTAGGGTATTTAAAAATTAAAGCGTTTTAATAACGTAAGAAACAATAAAGTAATGCAACAGCAAGACGACATATTCTTAGCAAAGTGGCTTAACAATGAGCTATCTGCAGCAGAATTAGAAGCTTTTAAAGCTTCTGAGCATTATGACATGTATGTTAAAATTGCTGAAGGTTCTAAACAATTTCAAGCACCCGAATACAATTTAGACTCCTCTTTTTCTCAACTAAAACACAAGAGAGCTAACAGAAGCCCTCAAGTCAAAACTTTTAAATGGTTACGTTATGTAGCTAGTGTAGCTGCCATTTTTATAATTGGTTTAGTTGGTTACAATTTCTTTTTTGCCCCAACAAACTACGAAACTGGATATGGAGAACAACTAGCTATTAATTTACCAGATGGTTCAAAAGTTATTCTTAATGCTAAATCTACTTTAAGCTTTCATAAATCTAATTGGGATACCAATAGAAATTTAACTTTAGATGGAGAAGCTTTTTTTGATGTAGCCAAAGGAAAAACATTTACTGTTAACACCCATTTAGGAAATGTTAGTGTACTAGGAACCGAATTCAATGTAAAGTCTGATAACGATTTATTTGAAGTAATTTGTTACGAAGGAAAAGTACAAGTAGAAGATATTACCAATAACCAAAATACAATATTAACGCCTCACAATGGCTATAGACATATTGAAAACCACGAAGCATTAACTCTTACAGATGATGCTAACACGGCTACTTGGACTAAAAATGAAACCAGCTTTAAAAGTCTACCTATTAAATATGTATTTGCTGCTTTAGAAAGACAATTTGAAATTAAAATAATTTACAATCATTTCAACTCAGCAGTTTTATATACTGGTTCTTTTCCTAATAATAATCAAGCAATTGCACTAGAAACTGTTTTAAAGTCTGTAAATTTGAATTATTCTATACAAGGTAATAGAGTAATAATAGAAGAATAAACAGTCTCTTTATGAAGCAACTCCTTTTTTGGTTTTTCGCTTTACTATTTTTCAACAATTGTTATACTCAAGAACAAACTGTTTTTGAAGAAGAAGACCTGTCTGTTGTTTTACCAGCTATAGAGTCTTTTTACAATGCTCGTTTTTCTTATCAAGACAAAATAATTCAAGACAAAAAAGCATCTATTTTATTAGACAAAATTATTCCGCTTGAATCATTACTTCAAACATTGTCTGCGCAAACATCCCTAAAATTTGAATTATTAAAAGACAATTATATTGTTATTTCTGATTTTAAAAAACAGGACAATATTAGTATTTGCGGACAACTATTAAGCAATAATGAAAAAATTGGGAATGCTACTCTAAAAATTGGAAAATCATACTATAGTAGCGACGAAAATGGCAATTTTAAAATCGATAATATCCCATTTAATGAAACCATAATCATTACATCTTTTGGAGTTAAAAAAACAAAAATTAAGGCTTCTAGCCATATTTACCCTAACTGCAACACTATTAATTTAACAGAAAAAAAAGAATTATTAGATCAAGTTGTTATAGCAGACTACTTAACTAGCGGTATTTCTAAAAACGTAAAGCAAACTACCATTCACAGAGATAAATTAAAAATATTACCCGGATTAATAGAGCCAGATGTTTTAGAAAGTATTCACTTAATGCCAGGCGTTACAAACTTAAATGAAACTGCTAATAGTATACATGTTAGAGGTGGAAATGCAGATCAGAATTTAGTTTTATGGAATAACATTAAAACTTATAATAATGCTCACTTATTTGGAATGATTTCGGCTTTTAACCCATATATAATAGATAAAGTAAACTTTATAAATAAAGGTACAGACGTTAAATATGGAGAACGCATATCTAGTGTTATAGAAATGAAAAGTAACTACATTCCTGCAAAAAAGCTAAGTGGTGGTGCAGGTTTTAATATGCTGCATGCAGACGCTTATGTAGATGTTCCTGTAGTTAAAAATAAATTATCATTTCAGGTTTCTGGAAGAAGGTCTTACTCTAACTTACTAGAAACTTTTACTTATAAAAAACTAGCAGAAAGGGTTTTTCAAAACACCAAAATAGTTGATAATACTTTAGATTTTAGTGAATCTAAAAACATTTTCTGGTTTCAAGATTACACCTTTAATATGGCTTGGAAGCCCTCCAAGAAAGACCTGATAAAAATAAATGCCTTACACAACAAAAATCATTTAAACTTTTCTGCATTTAATAAAAATAAGACTAATTTATATATCGATGAATTAGACACTCAAAACAACGGTTACAACATTGAATGGGAAAAAGAATGGTTACCAAACTTAAGTCACCAGATAGATGCTTATGTTTCAAATTATAATTTAGATTATTCTTTTTCTGACACTTCTAGCAACGGAGTTATCAAAAAAACAAAAAATAACACCATAAAAGATTTTGGAATTAATTACAATATAAAATATGAAATAAACAGAGAAAAAGAACTGAACCTAGGTTATCAATTTACTAACAAAAAGGTAAACTACCTTTTTACAGACACAGACCTTGGCTTTACCAGCTTTATTGATGGAGCCAAAAACCAAACTAAGGCCAATAGCTTTTATTTAGGCTACCAAATAAGCAAACCCAAAAATCATTTGTTCTCTGTAGGTTTAAGGGCTAATAAATATAGCATATCTGATGAACTTTTAGTTGAGCCTAGAGCCATTTTTCAAAAGTTCGTTACCAACGAATTTAGCATCAATGCCTCTTTAGAATACAAGAGTCAGTTTATAAATCAAATTCAAGAATCGGTTATAAGTAATCTTTCCTTAGAAAATCACATCTGGGCCTTATCTAATTCAGACAGATTATCTATTTTAAATAGCTACCAATATACTATTGGTGCTAATTATTCTAAAAACAAATGGGTTTTAGACCTAGAGGCTTATTTTAAAAAAACCAAAGGCTTAAACACTTTAAATCTAGATTTAAACAACCCCATTCTTATCGATTATAAAGAAGGTAGCTCTAGCATACAAGGAATCGACTTTTTTGTTAAAAAGCAACTTAAAAAATATAACACTTGGTTGTCGTATTCTTTTAATAGCGCCAAATACACCTTCCCAGATTTAAACAATGGTAAACCTTTTCCTAGTAATGTGAATATAGACCATACCATTAAATGGTCTCATTTTTACAAGTGGAAAAATTTTGAAGTATCGCTAGGTTGGTTATGGCACAATGGTAAACCTTTTACTCATATTCGCTCTAGTACAGATAACAATGGAAATACTTCGTACAGTTTTAATAACTTAAATGACGAAAACCTACCTATTTATCATAGACTAGATTTATCTGCAGTATATGATTTTAAGCCCCATCAAAACAAAAAAATAAAATATCGATTAGGACTTTCTGTACTAAATCTATACAACAGAAAGAACATCATTAACAAGGATATTAGTTACAACACCAGTAACAATAATGAAATTAATATCACAGATATTACAGCAACTAGTATTACACCTAACTTAATGTTCAGAATATTTTGGTAGCTTTGTTAGTCATTAATTCTATCATATTTTGAAAATATTACATCTTGACAAAAACCACGATTTACTTATTGAACAGTTAAATGCTTTAGGTTTTGAAAATATTGAAGATTATTCCTCAAATAAAAAAACCATAGAGAACATAATTGCCAATTATAATGGTATTGTAATTAGAAGTAGATTTGCTATTGACAAAGATTTTTTAGATAAAGCTGTTAACTTACAATTTATTGCTCGGGTTGGTGCCGGACTTGAAAGTATTGATTGCGATTATGCCTTAGAAAAAGGAATATCCTTATTTTCTGCACCAGAAGGAAACAGAAATGCTGTTGGAGAACATGCTCTAGGTATGCTTTTAAGCTTATTTAATAAACTTAATGTTGCCCATAAAACTATTCAAGAAGGACAATGGTTACGAGAAGAACATAGAGGAACAGAATTAGAAGGAAAAACAGTGGGGATTATTGGTTATGGAAATATGGGAAAAGCTTTTGCTAAAAAACTCAAAGGTTTTGATTGCAATGTCTTGTGCTACGATATAAAAGAGAATGTTGCTGATGATAATGCTACTCAAGTTTCTCTACAAGAATTTCAAGAAAAAGCAGATGTTGTAAGTCTACACACACCTTGGACTCCAGAAACCAATAAAATGGTTAACAGTCATTTTATTAACGATTTTAAAAAACCTTTTTGGTTAATCAATACTGCCAGAGGAAAAAGTGTGATTACTAAAGATCTAGTTAACGCTCTACAATCAGGCAAAATACTTGGAGCTGGATTAGATGTTTTGGAATACGAAAAATTATCATTTGAAAGTTTGTTTACTAACGAAATTCCAAAAGAATTTGAATATCTTTTAAATGCCAACAACGTGCTATTATCACCTCATGTTGCAGGTTGGACAAAAGAAAGTAAAGAAAAACTAGCACAAACTATAGTCGATAAAATAAAAGCTAAATTTATATCTCATGAGTAAAAAAGATATTAAAAGAGTAACAGGTATCGGAGGTATTTTTTTCAAGTCTGAAGATCCTACTGCTGCAAAAAACTGGTATAAAAACCATTTGGGATTAAATACAGATGACTATGGTTGTACTTTTTGGTGGAAAGATAAAGAAGGTAAAGATGCATCTACACAATGGAGCCCTTTTAAAAAAGACACCAAGTATTTTGAACCTAGTAAAAAAGAATTTATGATGAACTTTAGGGTTCATAACTTAGTAGAGCTATTGGAAGCTTTAAAAGAAGAAGGCGTAACTATTGTTGGAGAAATAGAAGAATACGACTATGGTAAATTCGGATGGATTTTAGATCCCGACGGAAATAAAATAGAATTATGGGAACCTATAGATAGTGCTTTTCAATAATTTCTTTAAACCAGAAAAAAATAGTATTTTCAGCCTTCAAACTAATTAATCATAATAATGAGCGACGAAAAAACAAATTTCGAAGAAGAAGTAAAAGAAACAGTAAACGATATGGCTAAAGGTGCTAACGAAGCTTTGAATCAAGAAAATAAAAAAGTTCTTGCTGGAGTTTTAGGAATTCTATTTGGAGGTTTTGGTATTCATAAATTCGTTTTAGGTTACACCAAAGAAGGTATAATTTCTATAGTTGCCACTATCGTCACTTGCGGAATGTTCTCTTTAGTTGGCTTTATTGAAGGAATTATCTATTTAACAAAGTCCGACGAGGAATTCATTCAAACATACCAAGTTGGTAAAAAACCTTGGTTTTAACATAAAAACCAAGCTAATAAAAAAAGGAGCTGTTATAGCTCCTTTTTTTATTAAGATAATTAACGAGTATTACTCTTGAATAGCTCCAATCTCGTTTATTTCATCTGTTTTATTATCTAAATACTTTGCATCTCCAAAACCAAGAATTGGATAAAAAACAAAACCTAAAAGTCCTAATCCAACACCAAATCCTTCAGATTTTCCAAAGTTTTTAGCAACTCCTACACCAACCATAATATTAACTGTTACTGAAATTAAAACCCCTATTAAAGGTATTATACTTAAAAAATAAAGTAGTAGCCACCATGTTGGTTTTTTTGCAATTTCTAAAAGAACAATAATATTATATATCGGTATAATTGCAACCCATCCAGGTTTTTGAGCCTTTTCAAATACTTTCCACATCCCTATTATATAAATTAGAGCTAGGGACAAAACCATTATTACAATTAACATTTGAAAAACACCTATTGAGGATAAGAACATAATAATAAATTTAAATAGTTAGTTATAGCTAAAATATATTTTTAACTTTTATAAACTATGAAATTACCTTTATAGTTTTCAACAAAAAACTAATTGTTATTGATTCCCAAAAAATACCAATAAAGCAATTACTGCAAGTACAAACAAGATTAAAAAGAAAATCTTCCAGAAAGAGTAGGGTCTTTTACCTGATACTACCCCTGTTTGCCCGTTTACATAGAATTGATATTTTTTATTGTTGTAAACATAAGACGATATATACACCGGCAATAGGATATGCTTAAAAGTTTCCTCAGACAATTTCATATCTAAACTACTAACTCTTTGGGTATCTCCTCCTATATCTTGGCAAGCCCAACCCGTAGCAATTTTCTCTGCTTCCTGTTTAGATTTTAAATGTCCGTCTTTTAAAGGCAAGGTATACTTTTCGGTTACAAATCCTGCTAAGTATTTAGAATTAAATGTTTCTAATGCATCTAAATTCCAATTAGCTACTTTGTTAGGTATTGAATTACTTCGCTGTTTAGAAGCACTAATTAAAGTATCATCTACAAATCCGCTTACAGATCCTGCAGCAGGTGTCCATCTAGTTTTTCTAACCTGTCTAGTTCTAGTAACATTTTTACCATTAACGGTTGTATTATAGGTTTCGGTAACGTAATAATAATCTCCACGTTGGCCAGTATAATCTGCATACAACTGAGCGTCAAAAGTCCAATAAGGAACATATAAGCCTTTAGTTTTTTGAGGATCTAAAGCTGCTCTTTGTAGTTTGTTAGGAGCAAACCACAATCCTTTAACCCAATTCCTAAAAACTTCATGAGATTTTTTATGATCTAATTGAAAAGGCAATACTGCTCCTGGTAAAATCCAATCTTCATGATACGTATCTTCTACCACCAGTGGTTGGCTGCAATATACACAATGAAGCGACTTGTAATTCTCTTCTATATGCTGATTTGCGCCACAGGTTTTACAGTGCAGCATACTGATTTTCTCAGTATGCGATTGCGCTCCCATTTGTTCTAGGTATGGGAATAATTCTAACTCTTCGAACTCTGAAACAGCTTCTTCTATTGCTTCTTCATGCCCACAATAGTCACATTTTACTTCAGAAGACCCAGGCTTGTATAATAATTCTGCCCCACAATTCACACAAGATTTTTTATGTTCGGAGCGTTTTGGTGTTTCTTGATTCATTTATAATAGCAATTCACTCTCCCCCAGCTTTACAAAAAGAAAACTGGGTTGAGCTATTATAGATATTTCTATTTATTAATTATTTGGTAATGGTGGCGGAACAGATCCTAACAACGATTGCAATTCTGGAACTGAACTCAAAGCAGACCAATTAGCCATTCCTTGTTTCCAAACAAGTGTATCAGCAGCTATTGTTTTAGCCGCAAACAAACCACTTAAAGCCTCATAAGTAACAGGTCCTGCTTGTTGCCCATTTACTGCATAAAAATATTGTGTTTGAGTAGGTAATGGTGGTGGCATAGCTCCGTTACCTGCTGCTTGAGTGGTAGTCTGAGTTTGCTGATTAAACATACCGCCCATTTGTTGAGCCATAGCAAATCCCATTCCCATTCCCATTCCAGCACCTGCAGCACCAGATTCATTAGCAGCTGCTACTTCTATAGCTTTTGCTGCCTTAAACTTGGTTAACTTATCTAAATCTAACTTATTTAGTCTACTGTATTCAAAAATCTCTTTCTTCAGCTCTTCTGGCATAGAAACATTTTCTATAAAGAACTTTTCTAAAGAAATACCAACAGAACTAAACTCAGGCTTCATTACCTCTAAGCAAGTGTCAGATAGCTCATTAGTGTTAGCTGCATATAATTCGATTGGCAAGTTAGCCTCACCTATTGTATCTGTAAAACGAGTAGAAATTAAACTCTTAAGATGCTCATTAATTTCATAATTGGTAAAATGACTATCTGTACCAACTACATCTTTAATAAACATTCCTGCATCTTCTATTTTAAATGCATATGTACCAAAAGCTCTTACCTCAACAAATCCGAAACGATCATCATTTAACGTAACTGGGTTTTTAGTCCCCCATTTTTCATCGGTAAATAAACGTGTATTCACAAAATACACCTCTGCTTTAAACGGACTATTGAAACCGTACTTCCATCCTTTTAAAGTAGCTAATATTGGTAAGTTTTGAGTGTTTAATGTATAGGTTCCGGGGCTAAAAACATCAGCTAATTGTCCTTCATTAATAAAAACAGCCATTTGTCCTTCTCGAACCACTAATTGAGCTCCGTTCTTTATTTCATTTTGGTATCGCTCAAATCGATGAACAATAGTATCATTGGTATTATCTAGCCACTCTATTATATCAATAAATTCGTGACTTAACTTCTTTTTTATTTCGTCAAAAATTCCCATTTAATAAATTTTAAATTGATTAATTATACTATTTGGAGCTAACTTTTTGCTTATAAAATATTTCTTTTCTTCTTCTAATTCATTAAAAAAATGAAACCTTAGCAAAAACTAAGCTTGAATTTTGTAATTCTTATAAGGAAAAAATATTCCATTTTCTATCTGCTAAAAAAAATCAACTACAAATAGTATTACAAGATAAGTAATCTTCTTCAATTTTTTGTTACAACAGAAAAACTACAATAAACTATGTCTAAATAATTAAAATCTTTATTTTCTAACAATACTCTTCTAAACCACTAGTTACAAGTGTTTTATTTTTGTAATCCTTTTCTTTGCTACTTTCAGTTTAACTAATATCTGTAACAGATAATCTACTTTTTTTCATTAGTCTATTAACTTTATATAGATTGCATCTGTAATTATAAATTAATCAAAAAAAAGCTATTTATATTAATGTTTACTCAACTCAACTTTAATATAATTACATTTTAAGTGTTTTTTTAGTTGTTTTTTTATGTTTTTATCAATTACTGTTTTGCCAAAAAAAGTAGTTATGAAAAAGATCCTAATAATTTTACTATGTATCTCTTCGTATGTTTACTCTCAACAAGGTGTTGGGATAGGAACAACTAGCCCGCAACAAAAACTTCATTTATCTTCTAGTACTGGCAGTATGAGAGTAGAAAGTCTAAATGGTGTAAATAATACATTTAATGGTGGTGACGTAAATGGAGACACTAATTTAACCAATGACACTTTTCCGCTATATGTTAATGCAAACGGTGAATTCACCTTAGAATTCGTTCCTTTGTACAATAGCGAACATTCTGATGCTTTAGATCATTCCGTATTACCAACAAGTGAAGTTACTCTCGACGCAAATGATGTTGATGGTATTCAGGTAGAAAAATTATTCACTTATACGGTTTCAGTTAACAGACAATCTATACTCGAAGTTAAATACAATTTAAGTTTTAAAACCTATCTAGATAGTGCTATGAATCCAATTACTGATTACCTAGCTAGAAGAATAACCACATACTTTCAAGTGGATGGTGTTAGCACCAGAAAATATGGTCCTGCAGCTAAATGTTATACCAACCAATCAACTGCTGGTGTAGTAGGACCTCTTTACAATGTATGCACTGCTTACATAAACTTACCAGCTGCTGGCACCTATAATGTAAGCTTCTACGGAGAAGTATCAGGCGGAGTTAAAGCTGGAGGCCCCGGAACCAACTCTAAATCAACTCATGTAAAATTTGCAGTTGGAAATGATTCTTTATTATTCAGGCTACATTAAACCAAAAAAAGTAATAATAACCCAATTTAATTACTCTATGAAAAAAATTACTCAACTTCTTTTTATACTATTTCCTACCCTTATTTTATCCCAAGTAGGAATAGGAACAACTAACCCAGACACAGAATTACATATTGCAGGAACTAACTCTACAATAAGGATAGAAAGTCTAAATAGTTCAAATAACATTAACAATGATGGAATTAAATTAGCTCCAGTTTTTGTTGATGGTAACGGTGATTTAACCCTTACACCTCCTAATGGAACAGGAGGAGAACCTCTTAACTTTTTATTAGACATACCTAATTTTATACCAGATAATCCACACTCTTTACCTTTTGATAGTGGTGTAGTTATTAATAATAACTCTACAGGAGAAACAAGCGTTGAAGGCTTTATTCATTCAGTTACGTTCACAGTCCCTCAGACAGCAGTTGTGGAGGTTAAATATGGAGTTACCATTGTAATTACTGATGTAGATATGACCATCCCTGCTTTATCATATATAACAGATAATGAAGCAAGAACTATTGAAACTTTCTTTTGTTTTGATATTAATAATGATGGACTAGATGTCATAGAAAAATCTAAACAATTTGGACAAAAAGCTCAATTTTATGCATCAAACTGGGGAGGATCTTTAGGATACCCTTACATGAATAGTCAGGGATATGCAACTTTACCACCTGGAACACATTCAATTCACTTCTTTGGAATCGTTAACGACTCAGCTACTTCATATACAAGTGTAGGATTTGGCGGAGCTACAGATTATTTAAAAATGCGTGTTTATAACTAAAGTAAAATAGATGAAAAAAATTATATATATAGCAAGTTTACTTCTTAGTGGAACAATATTTGCTCAAGTTGGAATAAATACTACTAATCCCCAACAAGAATTACATGTTGCTGGCTCAACTGAAGGAATAAAAGTTGAAGGGTTAAATACAATTAACAACGTTAATAATTTAGGCTATGGTTCCTCTACTAGAGTCTATGTAGATGCTGATGGAGATTTAACTTTGGCTAGCTCTTCCAGAAATGTTGAAATTTTATTCGATTCTGAAAATTACCTAATGGATGCTCCCACACCAGATAACCTAGTTAATCAGACTGGAGGTGGGTTTGGTTATACTGTTGCTGGTGTTCCACTTGCAGGAATTGCCGGATCATCATTTACCCTAACCAAACCAGCAATTATAGAAGTTAACTACTCTGTATCATGGCAGGTATACAAAACAGCAAGTGCAAGTGGTAGAATTGACGATGAACATGCAAGGATTATTCAAACAGGAATTTTCTTTAGAGATGCTGCCACAATGGCTCCTGTTATTATAGATGTAGATGGGAATAATATTAACGACGGACCTTGGTGTGTTGATGTAAATTCAGGAGGAACAATTTGCAATGAATGGGGAGGAATGCTAGGTATTAATGGTCAATTTTATAATAACAGTAATTCTAAAAACGGAGAGTATGCTAATTACCACAATACATCATCAGATTATGTTAAATTAAATCCTGGAACTTATGTAGCCTTTTTTGCTGCTCAATTAGCGGTAGGCGACACTGGTGGGACTGGTGCCGTAAAGATGCATTTAGGAACTGGTAATGACGATTTACAAATCATTGCACATTACTACGATTAAACATAAAACCTAAAAAAAAAATTAAATGGCTTAAGTAAAAACATACTTAAGCCATTTTCTTATATTTAGTACTACCAAATCTTTAACCTATTTATAATTATGAAAATTTTATTAAAAACCGTAGTCTTATTTCTACTAACTACAACCATTTTATTTGCACAAGAAAGCAACACCCCTAACGATAATTTTATTTTAGTAAATGATGCTGGTTGCGCTAATTGCACCATTGAAAGATCAAAATCCTCTATGATGGAGATTAGAGTTTTTATTAGTAAAAATCACGGCGATTTAAAGAGTTATAAGGTAAAAATACCTGGGCAAACAACAATTCAAGTAAATGGAAGTAAATCTAACTCTGCTTATAAAAAAGCCATTAGCCTAGCTAAATATGGAAGTAAAATTCAAATATTTGATTTAAAAACAACTAATGGCATTCTAAAATCTACTATAATAATTAAACTAACAAGATAAAAAAAGCCCAAACAAATGTTTGGGCTTTCTAATATATACTTAAGATTCTTCTTATCCTTTAAAACTAGCTTTTAAGAACTCAGAATTCATACGAGCAATGTTCTCTAAAGAAATTCCTTTAGGACATTCTACCTCACATGCTCCTGTGTTAGTACAGTTACCAAATCCTTCTTCATCCATTTGGTTAACCATATTTAATACACGTTCTGTAGCTTCTACTTGTCCTTGTGGTAATAAAGCATATTGAGATACTTTAGCTCCAACAAATAACATTGCAGAAGAATTTTTACAAGTTGCTACACAAGCACCACAACCAATACAAGTTGCTGCATCCATAGCTTTATCTGCAGCTTCTTTAGCAATAGGTAACGCATTTGCATCCTGAGTATTACCAGAAGTGTTTACAGAGATAAATCCACCTGCTTGCTGAATTCTTTCAAAAGAACTTCTATCAACAACTAAATCCTTAATTACAGGGAATGCTTTTGCTCTAAATGGCTCAATATAAATTGTATCGCCATCGTTAAACATACGCATATGTAATTGACAAGTAGTAACTCCTCTATCTGGACCATGTGCTTCTCCATTAATATACATAGAACACATACCACAGATACCTTCACGACAATCATGATCGAAAGCTACCGGCTCATCGCCTGCATTAATTAATTGTTCATTTAACACGTCCATCATTTCTAAGAAAGACATATGCTCTGAAATATCGGTAACTTTATATTCAACAATCTGGCCTTTGTCTTGAGGCCCTTTTTGTCTCCAAATTTTTAACGTAAGATTCATGTTACTCATATCTCTTTTCTTATTTGTATGAACGTTGTTTTAGTTCAATATCGTTAAACTCTAATTGTTCTTTATGTAAAACCGCATCTGCAGGTTCTCCTTTATATTCCCAAGCAGCTACGTAAGCAAAATTAGCATCGTCACGTAAAGCTTCTCCTTTTTGTGGACCATCTAATTCAACAGACTCTTCTCTAAAGTGACCTCCACAAGATTCCGTTCTATTTAAAGCATCTTTTGCAAATAACTCTCCTAATTCTAGGAAATCTGCTACTCTACCTGCTTTTTCTAATTCTGGGTTCATTTCGTTAGCATTCCCTGGAACTTTTACTTCTTTCCAGAACTCCTCACGAATGGCTTTAATTTCAGCCATTGCTTCTTTTAAACCTTTTTCGTTACGAGCCATACCTACTTTATCCCACATTACTTTCCCTAAACGTTTATGGAAGTAATCTACAGACTTAGTACCATTGTTATTAATAAAGAATTCTATTCTTTCTTTAACTGCTTTTTCAGCTTCATCAAATTCTACAGTATCAGTTGGTATTTTACCTGTTCTAATATCGTTAGATAAATAATCACCTATTGTATATGGCAATACAAAGTAACCATCTGCTAAACCTTGCATTAAAGCAGAAGCTCCTAAACGGTTCGCTCCGTGATCTGAGAAGTTAGCCTCTCCAATTGCATAACAACCTTCTATAGTCGTCATTAAGTTATAATCTACCCAAATACCTCCCATTGTATAGTGAGTTGCAGGATAAATCATCATTGGAGTTTTATAAGGGTTCTCATCTACAATTTTTTCATACATCTGGAATAAGTTACCGTATTTTGCTTCCACAATAGCTTGTCCTAAATCGTATATTTTTTGATCAGATGGGTTCGAAATACCTTTTAATTTAGCTTGCTCTTTTCCGTAACGCTCTATAGCCGATTTAAAATCTAAATAAACCGCTTCTCCAGTTGCGTTAACTCCGTAACCTGCATCACAACGTTCTTTAGCTGCACGCGAAGCAACATCACGAGGTACTAAGTTACCAAATGCTGGATATCTTCTTTCTAAGTAATAATCTCTTTCATCTTCAGACAGATCGGTAGGTTTTTTACGACCTTCTCTAATTGCCATTACATCATCCATATTCTTAGGAACCCAAATACGTCCATCATTACGTAAAGACTCAGACATTAATGTTAATTTAGACTGATAATCTCCAGAACGTGGAATACATGTTGGGTGAATTTGTGTATAACAAGGGTTTGCAAAGTATGCTCCCTTTTTATGTATTTTCCATGCTGCTGTTGCATTAGATCCCATAGCATTGGTAGATAAGAAATAAACATTTCCATATCCTCCAGAAGCAATAACAACTGCATGAGCAGAATGTCTTTCTATTTCTCCTGTAACTAAGTTACGAGCAATAATTCCACGAGCTTTTCCATCAACAATAACTACATCTAACATTTCGTGACGATTGAACATTTCAATCTTTCCACGAGCAATCTGACGGTTCATTGCAGAATAAGCTCCTAATAATAATTGTTGACCTGTCTGACCTTTAGCGTAGAATGTACGAGATACTAATACCCCACCAAACGAACGGTTGTCTAATAACCCACCATAGTCACGAGCAAAAGGAACTCCTTGTGCCACACACTGGTCAATAATATTTGCAGACACCTCAGCTAAACGGTGTACGTTAGCTTCTCGAGAACGGTAATCTCCTCCTTTTACCGTATCGTAAAACAAACGGTAAGCAGAATCTCCATCTCCTTGGTAATTCTTAGCTGCATTAATACCCCCTTGAGCCGCAATAGAGTGTGCTCTACGAGGTGAATCTTGATAAGCAAACGCTTTAACATTGTATCCTAACTCTGCTAAAGTAGCAGAAGCAGAACCACCTGCTAAACCAGTTCCTACAACAATAACATCAATTAAACGCTTGTTAGCAGGGTTTACTAAATCAATTTTGTCTTTGTAAGTAGTCCACTTATCTTTTAATGGACCTTTAGGTACTTTTGAATCTAAAATTGCCATACTAATTGCGTATTAATGATTTAAATGATGAAATAATGCAATAACAATAAATCCTAACGGAATTAAAATTGCATATAATTTTCCAAAGGTTTTTAAACCGTTTGTATATTTATTATTCGCTCCCATAGATTGAAAAGCTGAATTAAATCCGTGTAATAAATGCATTGCTAAAAACACAAAAGCACCAACATAAGCACCAACCCTTATTGGGCTTACAAACTTGTGTTGTAACTCATGGAAGTATCTGTACTCACCATTGTGCATTCCGGACCAGTCTCCTTGAATAAACTTTGTGTTGATTTCTGGAAACCAAAAATCTATAAAGTGCAATACAATAAAAGCTAAGATTGCTAAACCAGACCAGATCATATTTCTACTCATCCAAGACGAGTTAGCTGCCCCATTGTTTTTAGCATACTTTACATTTTGAGCTGCTTTATTTTTTAATTCTAAAACAAACCCCATAACAAAGTGAAATACAACACCAAAAATTAATATTGGTTGCATTACATATTGAACCAATGGGTTGGTTCCCATGAAATGAGATAATTCGTTAAAAGTTGCTCCGTTGTCTGGAAATATAGATGTTAAATTAATTGCAAAGTGTTGCAATAAGAAAAACATCAGGAAGAATGCAGAAAGCGCCATGGCAAACTTTCTTCCAATAGAAGATTTTAATAATCCGCTCATTGTTTTTTAGAGTTAGTTAAAAATTCTAGCAAATTTAATTTTAATAGGCTACTTAACAAAAAATTAAAGAGCTTTTATCACTTATTTAGAATGTATTTAAAATAAATAGTATTTATATTTAACCTTATTAAATACCAACTTGTGAAAATATACTTACTTTCTGTGAGTGGGAGACTTTACTCTACCCAACGATTGTTTAACGAAGCCTCTAGAAGAGGTCATTATATTAGAATTGTTGATCACACACAATGCTCTATTTTCTTTGACAAAGAAAAACCTAAAATATTTTTTAACCGTGAAGATATAACTGGTCGTGCAGATGCAATTATACCTAGAATTGGAGCTTCTTTTACCGAACAGGGCGTTTCAATTGTAAACCAATTTGAAAAAAATGGTGTTTACAATATTGCTAATTCTACAGGCATTTTACGCTCCAGAAACAAATTGTTTACCATGCAACATATGGTTAAAAATAACATACCTATTCCTAAAACTTTATATTCTAAAAACAACAATACTTTAAAAGACCAACTGGATTTATTGACAGGAAATCAATATATTATTAAATTCCTCGAAGGTACTCATGGCTTGGGAGTTATGTTAGCAGAAAGTAAAAAATCGGCTATATCTATTATAGAAACTATGCAAAGCTTGAACAAACCTATTTTAATTCAAGAGTTTATAAAAGAATCTAAGGGAGAAGATATTCGAGCATATGTAGTAGGAGATAAAGTTGTAGCTAGTATAAAAAGAAGTTGTGGCGATAATGATTTTAGAAGTAATGTTCATAGAGGTGGATCAACTTCTGTTATAAAACTAACCGAAAAAGAACACGAAATTGCTGTAAAAACCGCCCAATGCTTAGGACTAGATGTTGCTGGAATAGATTTGATTCGATCTAATGACGGTCCTTTAGTTATTGAAGCCAATTCATCAGCGGGTTTAGAAGGTATTGAAAAAGCCACTAAGGTGAATATAGCTGGGGAAATTATTAAATTGATTGAAAAGAAAGTACAAGGTTAACCAATAAAAATGACCAAAACCATATACAATACCGAAATTCTTCCAGGAGAAAATAAGATTATAAAACTACCCATTGGTTCTTTACCTACAGGAACCCCTATAAAAATACCTATATATGTGTTTAACGGAAAGAATGATGGCCCAACAGTTCTATTACAAGGAGGCTTACATGGAGATGAAATTAATGGTGTTGAAACCTGTAAAAGAATGCTTGTAAACGAATACTTTACTAAGCTTAAGAAAGGATGTGTTATTGTTATTCCTTTATTAAATGTTTATGGTTTTATTCACTTCTCAAGAGAATTACCAGATGGAAAAGATGTAAATAGAAGTTTTCCCGGATCTAAATTGGGTTCTTTAGCTGGAAGAATTGCCTATTACCATACTAATGAAATTTTACCTCATATAGATTTTGGAATAGATTTTCATACCGGAGGAGCTATGAGGAGCAATTACCCGCAAATACGTTATACGCCTGAATGTGAAACTAGTGAGAAATTAGCTCAACTGTTCAATGCACCTATACAGTTTGAATCTAAACTCATAGCCAAATCGTTTAGAGCTACCGCAAACAAACAAAACAAGCCTATTATTGTGTTTGAAGGAGGAGAAAGCATGCGCTTTGATGAACTTGCTATAAACGAAGGTATTAATGGTAGCTTAAAAATTTTGGCTGAATATGACATGATTGATCAACCTAATATTAATTCTTCAAAGAACAACACCGTTACTCTTTGTTACAGAAAATGGATCAGAGCTAGAAAAGGAGGGATTTTCACCTCCAACATTTATAATGGTGACTCTATAGAAAAAGATCAGGTTTTAGGATATATTACCGACGCTTATGGAAACAGAAGTACTGTTATTAAAGCACCTTTTGATGGATATGTTTTTTGTATTAACAATCATCCTTTGGTAAACCAAGGAGATGCTTTATTTCATATTGGAAAAGAAAACCTATCGTAATATGATAAACATCTTAAAGAAAATTTTCGGAGTTAAAAAACAAAAAGATACTTCAGAAAAAACAACTTATCTAAAGCTAGAAAAGTTTAAATCTAAAAATTCTGATGATAGAATGAGTGATATAATAATACTTGGTAACACTGGAAACCCTGAAGTTTTCGAAGTACTTGAATATGCTATTATGAATGATACAGATTCTGGAGTAGTAATGTCTGGATTAAAAAGACTTCCTAATTTCAGGGGAGATGAAAGATTGCTTCCTTTGCTAGAAAAATTAAAAACCAAAACTGATATCAAAAAATATGAACCGTATTACTCCATGGCTTTACTGAATTTAAATATAATTGATGAAAATGAATTCAATGAAATATTTAAAAAATAACCTTTGACAATATTATAACTATAACAACATAAAAATGACCACACAAGAAATAGCTAATAGATTAGTTGAATTGTGCCGACAAGAGAAACATCCACAAGCACAAGAAGAATTATATCACTCTGATATTATAAGTATAGAAGACGTAAAATCTGGAGCTCCGATTACTGAAGGAATGGAGAACATCCGAAAGAAAACCATAGCTTGGGAGAAGAATGTTGCAGACATTCATTCAGCTTATGTGTCAGATCCTATAGTTACTGGAAACTACTTTGTTGTTAGTATGGAAAACGACATTACTTTTAAAGATATCGGTAGAACTCAAATTAAAGAGTTATGCGTTTATGAAGTAAAAGAAGGAAAAATTGTGAAAGAACAATTTTTCTATGATATGTAATTAATAATCTAAAAAAATAACCAATTATGAAATTAAATCCGTATTTAAACTTTGATGGAAATTGCGAAGAAGCTTTACATTTTTATGCAGATGTATTAGGTGGAGAAATAAAAATGATGATGCGATTTACAGATGCTCCTCCTGGTTCTTTTAAAATAGAAGACACTTGGAAAGATAAAATTATGCATGCAACATTAGCTTTTGGAGAAGACAACAACATTTTACTATCAGATAGTGTTCACCCAGGTTTTGTTCAAGGAAATAATGCTCATATGAGTTTGAATGTTCTTGATGAAGAAGAAGCAGAAAAAGTTTTCAATAACCTTCTAGAAGGTGGCAACTCTACCATGCCATTTGGCCCTGTATTTTGGGGAGGAAAATTTGGTATGCTTACCGATAAATTTGGCGTGCAGTGGATGGTTAGTTCTGAGCATTAACAAAGACCTCTCATAGGAGAGGTTTTTTTTATTATTGTTTTATTAAATGTGCCTTTTGCAAGGTTGATATCGGGTATGATAATACTTCTGTAGCTTCTTCACCATCTGCAATTGTCCTTGATGCCTTTTCTTTATTGGTAGCTGTTATTATAAAGTCCATCGAGTCTTTATAAAAGTGCTCGGTAGTGGTTAGAATGGTGCCATTAACCTCAAACATAAAATATAAGGAGCTATCAAATAGTTGAGCGTTTAGAATAATTCCATTATTTTCATCTACTACATAATTGCCTTTTTCCTTATCTTTCTCTATTAAAGTATACTTGCGTTCTTGACGGTTGCCATCAAAAATATATCCAATGATGTAATGGTATTTTTTTTCATCATCAGTTTTTAATAAATGAAACTCCATATCTATTTCTTGAGCTCCACGAACCGATGTAATAGATAACTTTCCTTTATAAACCCCTAAATAATCATTAGGGAAATTAACTTTTTTTTCTTGGGCATTAAGGTTAATACTTAGAAATAATAAAAATGTAAATAGTATTTTTTTAATCATGTCTATAAGTGTTTTAATACACCCCAATCAAAAGGTGTCCAAATAGCGGTTTTAACCTCTGCTTTTTTCATAGCTTCATTAGTCCAAGTATTACATGTTCTTAGACAAGAATAGCCTCCTGTAGCTTCATAAAACGTATCGTTATTTCCGTAAGAATAACTGGTGATCTTAATAGTGCTATTATTTGAATTAAACTGAAATGAATTCTGAATAAAATTTAACAGCGATAACAATTGAAAACTATCTATTGCTACTTTTTTCCAATTCTTATCAATATCATTATATTCGGTTACATGCATAGCTGTTGAGCTTTTTAAAAACACCGCATTAACAGCAGTAGAAAAAGTAAGATCTCCCCAAGTAGGAGTGTTTAAATAAAACCCTTTATCTCCCCAACCAAACGCTAAATATTTAGGATTGGTTTTATAATCTAAAGATTTAAAAGAATCATCTAACAGCTCAATGGGAAGAATAATATCCGAATGCACTCCGTTTGTTCCAACATATATTTCATAAAAATCGGTTTCTAAAGAACTTGTTGGATTTGTACTAATATTAGAACAAATCCAAGCTATTACTAGATATAAAACTATAAAGCCAAAGAATAGTAATAGGATTCTTTTTATGAATTTAAAAATATGTTTTACCAACTTTACAATCATTACAATGCTTTTATAAACAGCAAACTCTTTGGATACTCACTTTGCTGTTGCTCAATATAGTCAGCCTTTTTAAAAAGTTTAATAGAAGCTGTATTATCTTTCATACACCAAGCTCTAATGCTGCAACTACTATGATGCGTTTTCAATTCACCTTCAACCATCTTTAGCGTTTCTATGGCGTATCCTTTTCCCCAGTATTTCTTACCAAAAGAAAGACCTACTTCATACTCATTTGGATTTTCATTATTATAAACCAAAAGTAATGTTCCTAATAGTGTATTCTGAGATTTGTTCTTTATCCCTAATCTCAACTTTGAAGTGCCATTATTAAAACTAAGCTGATTCTCTACCATATGAGTAGCATCTTTTATGGTATTCATAGCTCCACTACCTCTAAACCTCATAGCTTCTTTATCTGAATACATTTCAAACAATACAGCTTCATCGTCCTTTAGTAATTGAGATGTTATCAATCGTTCAGATTCAAAATTAAAATCTTTAACCATACATTTTCAACCTCTCACCCTAGCCATTTTCTCAAGGAGAGGGGATAAATTTAAATCATTCAACAATTGGTTTTAGCCCTCTAAATCCCATATCTACAACTTGTTCACCTATACTAGGTTCAAACTTACCATCTGCAGTAACTTCTGTCCACTCAAAGCTATTATTAGTAGACAACGACATCGTTATAACAACATTTTGAGTTTCTTCTCCTGTAATGGTAAATCCATTTTCAAACTCACCAGTTACTACACAAGAACCAGGAGGAACAGGTGATGTATTAGCTATCGGATTAGGAACAGTTGTAGCACCATCAGGCGCTTGCCCTTCAGACACATTCCCTAAAGTTTCAAAAGCCCAATAACCTTGTAATTTATTATCATTTACTATTACATTTTGAGTATCAACATCATAATTAGTTATATAATTATTAAACCCTACAAAACTTGCTAAAGTACCTGTATAATCTGTTCCGTTAAATAAAAAACCAATATTATAGTTTTGATAAGTAAGAGATATACGAGCCCACTCATAAGTTCCAGCTTGAACAGAGTTTAAAGGAATACTTAAAAAAGTTTCGTTTTCTGTTACAATTTTAGCTTGCTGAAAATCTACTGCATTAGCTCCTCCAGCTGTAGTTTCTAATCCTTTATAAATAATTTGTCCGTCTCCTAAAGCAGTAGTAGCTGTTGGAGCTAACTCTATATAGTGAGCACTCATTACATTAAAATTGGGTGATTGAGCAGCATTTCCTTCAGGAATGCCAACCGGAGTACCTAAGTTACCTAAACGTTCTTGTGTCGGGTCGAACTTAAACTTAATAATTAATTGTGGTTCATTTACAGGCTGTGCATCATCATCTTTACAAGACCAAAACAAACTACAACACATTAGTGCTAATAAAAAACTTCTCATCTTCATAAATATTGGGTTTTATTCTACAATTAACTTAACGCTAGAACTATTGGTTTTATTTTTTATTTCTATTTCAAACTCCCCTTTTGGCAAGTAGAATTTTTCATTTTTCTTTTTATCAATTTCTATATCTAATTCTTTTTCTAAGGTCTTTTTTCCTTTTTCAGTAATACTTAAATCATATTCAATTACATTAAATCCTTTATCAGCTTTTAACTGAACTTCTTTTAATACTTTTCCAGATTCAGATTTCACTAATAAAGAAACATCTCCTTCTTGCTTAGAGTAAAAAGCTATATCTTCTTTAGGCTCATTTAATGGCATCCATTTACTCCAACTAGAACCCCAAGAATTAGAATGAGAAATATCATTTAACTCATATAAATGTAAATCTTTGTTCTTTACTGTTTTGAAATCTTTGAATACATTTAAATTAGTTTTATAAATACTTCTACCATGAGTTCCAACTACTAAATCGTTTGTAGGTTTTTGAATAACTAAATCATGAACAGCAACAGCTGGTATACCATTTACAAAAGCTTCCCAATTGGCTCCTTTGTTAAAACTCATATACAATCCGTTATCTGTACCAACATATAAAATATTCTCATCAAACTGATCTTCTCTTATTACATTAACTGGTGAATCTGGAATGCCATTATTAATGCGTTTCCAAGTTATACCATAATCATCCGATACATAAATATAACTGGTAAAATCATCCCAACGATATCCATTTAAAGTCACATAAACTCGTTCTTTTTTATGTTGAGAAGCCACTACTCTTGACACCCATAAATCTTTAGGTAAAGTATTTGAGATAGTTGTCCAACTAGCTCCTCCATCTTTAGAAACATGAATTAAACCATCATCACTCCCCGTATACAACAAGCCAAATTCAAATGGAGATTCTGCAACAGCGGTTATAGTTCCGTAGGCTACATTTCCTTTTTTACCACCATTAGTTAAATCATTAGAAATTGCTTTCCAATCATTTCCTTGATTCATAGAACGCATTAATTTATTACCTCCTAAATACAAAATATCTTGATTGTGTTCTGATAATAAAATAGGTGTTTGCCAATTAAAACGGTAAGGTCTTTCTCCTAACTCGTGCTTAGGCTGTATATATTTGCGCTTTCCAGATTCTCTATTAATTCTATAATAATTACCAAATTGGTAACCCGTATATACGATATTAGAATTTCTGTTATCAATCATAATTTGCATTCCATCGCCCCCCATTAAAGACTCGTAAGGATATTTACCGTATTGATGCCAAGATTTATCTTCTTTGTGAGTATTTGGCCCTACCCAAACTCCGTTATCTTGAAGTCCACCATATACATTATATGGCTCTTCGTTATCTACATTGACTGTGTAAAATTGTCCTACACTTGGTGTGTTGCATTTATACCATGTTTCACCATCATCGTAAGAAATATTTAAACCTCCATCATTACCATCTATTAAATGACCCGATAAATTTGGATTTACCCATAAGGCTTGATGATCTGCATGAACATTTTCTTGATTGATAGAAATAAAATTCTTTCCTCCATCATCAGACCTAAGAATAGGAACTCCACAAACATATATTTTGTCTTGATTAGTTGGGTTTACTCGTATCTCTCCAAAATAATATCCATAAGAATAGAAAAGATCATCTAAATATCCTTCATGTGTTTTCTTCCAGGTCTTTCCTCCATCTATACTTTTATACACTTCAGCACCAATAACTGGAGTATCAAATAACAACGAATTAGCATCCTCTAGGTAATGTGCTATATCTTTTGGTTCTATTGTTTTCGATCTTAACAACTGCTTTACGTTTTCTGCTCGATATTTTTCTTGAAATCCATTCTTCTTTAAAAAAGCATTTAATTTTTTATCGGTAAGACTTAAAACCTCATCTACTGTCATTGTTTTAAATGAATCTTTAGTCAATCCAGTATCTTTTTTATCGGTTGCCTTTTCTCTTCTAAATTGACTGTCATGAATTGCATAAAGTATATCATCATTAAAAACCGCTAAGCCAATTCTTCCAACTCCTTCTCCTGTAGGAAAACCAGAGACTTCTTCAATTTTATTCCAAGTATTACCTCCATCTAAACTTTTATAGATAGAAGAACCTTTGCCACTTCCTACAAAATTCCAAGCCTTTCTATCTCTTTCCCAAGAAGAAGCGTATTGAATATTGAAATTAGTAGGGCTTACAACTAAATCAATTATTCCTACCTTATCTGATATAAATAAAGTTTGTTTCCAAGTTTTTCCCCCATCTGTAGTTTTATAAATTCCTCTTTCGGAATTTGAAGAGTATAAATGCCCTAAAACACCAACTGTTGCTTCATCTGGATTATTTGGGTTAATTACTATTCTGCCTATATGATGGGAATCTCTTAAACCCACATTAGTCCAACTTTTACCCTTGTCTACAGACTTTAATATCCCGATTCCTGCGTAAGAAGATCTAGACGAATTGTTTTCTCCTGTTCCTACCCATATTGTTCCATTTTTCCAATCTACAGCAATATCACCAATATTCTGTGTTTGTGTTGTATCAAGAATTGGTTCAAATTTGGTTCCGTTACTATTCGTATACCATAAACCACCTGAGGCGTAACCCACATAAAACTCATTTGGATTGGCAGGATTTACATCAACATCAACTACCCTACCGCTCATTATAGTAGGTCCTATATTTTTAAAAGGTATGTTTTTAACCTCTGACTCTTTTTGCTTTTGAGTCTTTATTTTAAGGTTTTTATTTACAGATTCAACAGGAGTAGATGGCTGCTGTGCCAATGTTAAAAAAGGTATTATAAATACAAGCTGAAATAAACGCATGAATTCTTTTAATTAAGTTAGAATAAGCATAAAAATAGCTAATAATTAGCAATCTATTATTAATTCAGATTCCTTAAATTTGGAATCTCAATGAGATACTATAATTATTTAATAATTTAGTTTTGTCTGTTCGAGCGCAAACGAGAACTTTTTACCGATCTCGTAAAACAAAAAACCTTTCGACTGCGCTCAAGGGGACATTTCATTTTTAATTCAAATTAGAAACAATGAAATACGATTTAATCAACCGCGAACTTTTTATAAAAAACAGAAAGAATTTTGCTGCTCAAATGAAACCAAGCAGTCTAGCAATTTTCAACTCTAACGATATATACCCTGTAAGTGCAGATAGCACATTACCTTTTGAACAACATAGAGATATTTTCTTTTTAAGTGGTGTAGATCAAGAAGAAAGTATTTTAGTAATATTTCCAGATGCTCCTCATGACAAGCATAAAGAAATGTTATTCTTAAAAGAAACCAATGAGCACATTGCTGTTTGGGAAGGAGAAAAACTAACCAAAGAAAAAGCTTTTGAAACTAGCGGAGTAAAAACCGTTTATTGGTTACAAGATTTGGAGAAGGTTTTGTTTGAAATAATGACTCAGTGCGATACTGTTTATATCAACACTAATGAGCATTACAGAGCTAATGTAGAAACCGAAACTAGAGAAGATCGTTTTACTAAATGGTTAAAAGAGAAATATCCTGCCCATTCAGTAGCAAAAAGCAATCCTATTTTACAACGCTTGCGTTCTGTTAAAGATCAAATTGAATTGGATTTAATCCAGAAAGCCTGTGACATTACCGAAAAAGGTTTTAGAAGAATCTTAGGGTTTGTTCAACCTGGTGTTTGGGAATACAATATTGAAGCAGAGTTTATGCATGAATTTTTAAACAACCGTTCTAAAGGTTTTGCCTATACTCCAATTGTTGCTTCTGGAAACAATGCTAATGTTTTGCATTATATAGAGAACAATCAACAATGTAAAGCTGGTGATTTAATTCTATTAGATGTAGGAGCTGAATACGCTAATTACTCTAGTGATATGTCTAGAACAATTCCTGTTTCTGGAAAATTCACAGACAGACAAAAAGCGGTTTATAATGCTGTAAATAGAGTAAAGAATGAAGCGACCAAAATGCTAGTTCCTGGAACAATTTGGGCAGATTATCATGTTGAGGTTGGTAAATTAATGACTTCTGAATTATTAGGCTTAGGATTAATTGATAAAGCAGATGTGCAAAATGAAAATCCAGATTGGCCAGCTTACAAAAAGTATTTTATGCATGGGACTTCTCATCATATGGGATTAGACACTCATGATTATGGAATATTAACTGAGCCTATGCAAGCTAGTATGGTGTTTACAGTTGAACCAGGTATTTACATTCCAGACGAAGGTTTTGGGATTCGTTTAGAAGACGATGTGGTTATACAAGAAAAAGGAGATCCATTTAACCTAATGAGAAATATCCCTATTGAGGCTGATGAAATAGAAGATCTAATGAATTCTTAAAAAAAAGCATTAACAATTTCTAATACCGATTCAATAGTAGTTTCTTTTGCAATTAAAATTGAGTCGGTATGCTCTTTTGCTTCTTGAGCAGTTGTATTCCCAATACAGAAAGCAGTTATGTTTTTTAAATCATTTTCTAGTGTAAAACTTTCCACTCCACTAGGACTAAAAAACAACACTCCATTAAATGTTTCGTTAATCTTCTTAGCTTGAAGCTTAGTTTCATAAACAATGACCTCTTTAAAAGAAATATTATTCTTAGATAACAAACTAGGTAGTTCTTCCCTTCTTTTATTTCCACAAAAGAAAATAAATTCTTCCCCTTCAAAATTATTTACCAAATAATTAGCCAACTCCAGTGCATTTTTTGAAACTCTAATAACTGAATAGTTACTATCTAGAAGAATTTGTTTCGTTTTCTCTCCTACACAAAATACATTTTCAATAACAATATTATTATCGATTATAACTTGAGCAGAGTTTTTACTGGTTATAATTGCATTCTTGACTGGTTTAGTAATTGGATTAAACTGAACTCTTTCAATAGAAATAGCATCGTATTCTATTAAGCTAATATTCTTTAATAGTCTTTTTTGCTCTTGAGTTAATATTTTAGTAGAAACAATAACTCTGCTCCCTCTCCCATGGGAGAGGGTTGGTGTGAGGGGTTCTTCTATATGTTTTTTTATACAAGAAATTATTATATCAGGATTCTCGAACACTAATTTATTATCAAATCTTAAGATTACATAACCAAGTTTTTCTAATATTTTAGTTCTTTTATAATCGTAATTCTGCCGAAATGAATTATTATGAGTCTCTCCGTCCAGTTCAATAATTAACTGATGAGATAAGCAACAGAAGTCTACAATAAAACTTTTAATTGGATGTTGGCGACGAAACTTTAAATCAAAAACTTTTCTATTACGTAAAATCTGCCAAAGTTTACATTCGGCTTTGGTTTGTTGTTGACGTAACTCTCTAGCTTTTTTAATTTGGTTTTTCATTTATTTTCACAATATACCTGATTGTGCTTTCCCCTCACCCTAGCCCTCTCCCCCAAGGAGAGGGAACTGACTAAGAACTTATTTCACTATTTGTTGATTTCAGCTTTTATCTCTTGCATTAATTCTGCACCTCCGTCAGCTAATATTTGCCTAGCTAATTCTTTACCTAAATCTTTAACCTTAGCTAGTGGTACATTTTTTATTTCAATCTCTTTCTTTTCTTTTCCATCTAAAGAAAACAACACTCCATTAAAAGTCAATTCATTATTTTCAACCGTTGCTAAAGCCCCTATAGGAGCCGTACAACCACCTTCTAATATTCTTAAAAATTCTCTTTCTACAGTTGTGCAAATTTCAGTTTCTTTGTGGTTTAACTTTGCAACAGCTTCTGTACAAAAGCTATCATCTTCCATAGTAACCACCAACATAGCTCCTTGAGCTGGAGCAGGAATCATCCAACTTAAATCAATATAGTTTTCTGGAAGAATATTGATTCTTTCTAAACCTGCTTTGGCAAAAATTGCTCCATTCCAATCGTTATTTTCTAACTTTTGTAAACGAGAATTTACATTGCCTCTTAAATCTACCACGTTATGTTTTGGGTAACGATTTAACCATTGCGCTTGCCTGCGTAAACTTCCTGTTGCAATAGTTCCTTCTAACTCTAAAAACCCAAGACCTTTGTGTACTAAAATATCTGAGGTGTTGGCTCTTTCTAAAACAGCTGTTTGCCTAATTCCTTTTGGTAAAATAGTAGGAACATCTTTCATTGAATGTACAGCAATATCAACATCTTTGTTGATCATTGCTACATCTAATGTTTTGGTAAAAACACCTGTTATTCCTAACTCATATAAAGGCTTATCTAAAACTAAATCGCCTGTAGATTTTACAGGAACTAATTCGGTTTTATAACCTAAATCTTCTAATTTATTCTGTACAGTGGTAGCTTGCCATAGTGCTAATTGACTATCGCGAGTTCCGATTTTTATCACTCTATCCATAGAGATGTTTATAATTGAAAAACTTTAGAAATCACCGCAATACTTTCGTCTGTAGATGTGCTATCGTCTTTTAAATGATTAGCAAAATGCTTAGTGATTTTTTGTATAATTCTGTCGGAAAGAACTTCTGCTTGATCTTGATCAAACTGATTGTTTTTTCTTCTTTGAAAATCTATTTCTTCCGATTTTATTTCTTGTAATTTAGACTTTAAAGCCTTAATTGCTGGAGCAAACTTTCTTGTTTCTAGCCAAGCTAAAAATTCAGATTTTATCTCTTCAATAATTTCTTGAGCCTTAGGAATGTAAGCTTTACGCTTCTCTAGAGTCTCATCTGTCATCTTAGATAAATCGTCTAGGTGTACCAATCTAACATTCGGCAAGTCTAAAACATCATCAGAAATATTTTTAGGAATAGAAAGATCTAACAACAACAATTCTTTATTAGTTCCTGCTAACACTTCCTTATCTATAGTAGGCTGCTGAGCTCCAGTAGCAACTATCACAATATCTGACTGTGAAATTTCAGCTTGTAGATTGGCATAATCTTTAACAGTAACATCAAACTTTCCAGCTATCTTTTCAGCTTTATCTTTAGTTCTGTTAATTAATGAAACGTGTTTATTATCTATATGCTTAACTAGATTTTCACAAGTATTTCTTCCTATCTTTCCAGTTCCAAACAATAAAATGTTCTTATCAGAAACTTCAGTTACATTATTAAGAATATATTGAACAGAAGCAAAAGACACTGAAGTTGCACCAGAACTAATTTCCGTTTCATTTTTAATCTTTTTACTAGCTTGTATAACCGCATTTACTAATCGCTCAGTAAATGCATCAACCATTTGGTGCTTCTTAGATAAATTGAAACTAGCTTTTAATTGACTTATAATTTCAAAGTCTCCTAAAATCTGACTATCTAAACCTGTACCCATTTTAAACATATGAGATATTGCTTCATTGCTTTTATATATGTAAGCAACCTTTTGGAATTCTTCTACAGTTCCAGAAGTAATATCACACAAATGTTTAATTAACTGAAAAGGGTGTTGAGCAAAACCATATAACTCCGTTCTATTACAAGTAGATGTAATAAGTAAATTCGAAACCCCTTCTTGTTTTGCCTTTTCTAATAATAATTCTTTCTGAATATTATCTAAACTAAAACGACCACGCATTTCGGCATCTGCTTTTTTATAACTAAGCCCAATTGCGTAAAAAGTGTTTCTTGTATTTTGAGGTCTATTTTGCATATACTTATTAAAGTACGCAGCAAAAATAGGATGACACATTTAAAAAAAACAACGCTAGAGGTTCGATAAATGTCGTTTTTAAGTTTTTCGATATAATTATGATAGTAAAACAGTATAAAAGTTTAATTTAGCAGTGAAATAAGGTGTTTAGACCTTGTTTGTTTAGAGTCGTTCTAAATAAACTAATAGATTATGATTACAAATCAAGAAGAAAAAAACATCGCTAGTGGGCCTATAAACGAAATTAACATCGAAAAAGGCTTTTTTGTGTTATTGTTTAAAAATGAGACTAATACAACCCAAGTATACGAACGTGATGTCGACAATAAATACATTCAGTTTCACTTTTGTTTAAAGGGTAGTTCTCGTTTTAATTACAATAACAACAGCTATTCTTTTGATGTATTAGACAGTAAAAATATCTTATTATACAATACAGAATTAAAACTACCGATTAACTTAGAGTTACGATCTAAATCTTGGCTGGTTTCTTTCTTTATATCGATAGAAAAGTTCCACTCTCTATTTTCTAAAGAATCTAGTTATATTCCTTTTTTAAGTGAAGACAATAAGTCTAAAAAATATTATGGAGACGGCGATACAACCCCACAAATGGCCATTGTTTTAAATCAGATATTGAATTTTGAAATTCATAGTTCTATCAAGACATTGTACGTAAAAGGAAAAATATACGAATTACTAAGTTTGTATTTTAACAAGAATGAAGATTCTGAAAATGAAAAGTGTCCGTTTTTAATAGACGAACATTATGTAGCCAAAATTAGAAAAGCTAAGGATATTATAATTGATAGAATGGCAGAACCACCTACTTTACAAGAATTGTCTTCTGAAATAGGTTTACCTCTTAAAAAACTAAAAGAAGGTTTTAAACAAATATATGGAGATACCGTTTTTAATTTCCTATTTCATTATAAAATGGAAGAAGCTAGGCGTTTATTAGAAACCAATACTTATAATGTAAACGAAGTAGGTTTACAAGTAGGGTATAGCACTTCAAGTCATTTTATAGCGGCTTTTAAAAAGAAGTTTGGTATTACCCCAAAAAAATATGTTCAATCTGTAAATAATGCTGAGTAAAATGAAAGGCGTTTTATTAGTAAACTTAGGATCTCCAGATAGTACAGATCCTAAAGATGTAAAAAGATATTTAGACGAGTTTTTAATGGATCCTAGAGTAATAGACGTACCATATTGGTTACGTAGCTTTATTGTTAGAGGAATCATATTAAATACACGTCCTAAAAAATCGGCAGAAGCTTATTCAAAAATATGGTGGAAAGAGGGCTCTCCCTTAATTGTATTATCAGAAAGATTGCAAGACAAAGTGCAGTCTCATACCAATCTACCTGTTGGTTTAGCAATGCGTTATGGAAGTATGACCATTAAAAAAGGCCTAGAAGACTTAATATCTAAAGGAGTAGATGATGTTTTGATTATACCATTATACCCTCAATTTGCAATGGCTACTACTGAGACAATTACGGTTTTAGCAGACGAATTGCAAAAAGAATATTTTCCTGATTTAAAAATTAGTTCTTTACCCGCTTTTTATAACAAAGAAGCTTACATCAATATTTTATCAAATTCCATTAATGAAGAGATAAAAGATTTAGATTATGAGCATTTATTATTCTCATACCATGGAGTGCCGGAAAGGCATATTAAAAAACAAGATATTACTAAATCTCATTGTAAAATAGATGGTAGTTGTTGTAATACACCATCTGAGGCACATCAGTTTTGTTATAGACATCAATGTTATGAAACAACCAAACAGGTAGCTAAGAAACTACAATTAGAGGAAGGAACTTATAGTACTTCCTTCCAATCACGTTTAGGTTTCGATCCGTGGTTACAACCATATACAGATAGAACTATAGAACGACTTGGCTTAGAAGGAACTAAGAAAATGGCTATTGTTACTCCTGCCTTTGTTTCTGATTGTTTAGAGACATTAGAAGAGATTGCAATGGAAGGAAAAGAGTTATTTAAAGAAGTTGGAGGTAAAGAGTTTACAACGGTCGCTTGCTTGAACGATAGAAATGATTGGGCTGAGTTAATAGCAAACTGGATAAACGATTGGTCTAAAAATTAATACTCATGCACGAATATTATCCCTATATAAAAGCACTACATTTAATTTTTGTAATTACTTGGTTTGCTGGTTTGTTTTACATCGTTCGGTTATTTGTTTATCAAATAGAAGCATCTCAAAAGCCATCCCCTGAAAAAGAAATTCTAGGTAAACAATTGGCACTAATGGCAAAACGATTATGGACTATTATTACTTGGCCATCTGCAATTCTTACACTTATTTTGGCTCCTACTTTACTATATTTAAATCAAGGTTTGTTGCAAGCTCCTTGGATGCATATTAAACTAGGATTTGTTCTATTGCTTTATATTTATCAGCTTAAATGTCACCAGATATATAAACAACTACAAAGAGGAGAAATAAAGCATAGCTCAAACTTTATGCGCTTGTTTAATGAAGGTGCCACAATTATCCTTTTCTCTGTAGTGTTTTTAGTTATTTTAAGACATCAACTTAATTGGATTTTTGGGGTAATTGGCATTATTTCGTTAGCAGTTATTTTAATGATTCTCTTTAAAATTTACAAACGTTACAGAGAAAAGAATTAGTGGTGTGATTATTGCTATCTTTAAAAAGTAATTTTAATAACAATGCTCAAAAACCTCTCTTTACGACTTCGAATCTTTTTATCTATGATATTTTTAGTGCTGTTAGCCTCAGTATTAATGGTTATTACCGCAGTATACCAATACCACGGAGAAGCTCAAGAATATCATGATGAAAGATTATTGAGAAAAGAACATACGGTTAAAGATCAAATAGGCTATGAGTTAAAAAACAGAACCAACTATCCTATTATAACCAAAAATATTCCTAAGATATTTAAATGGCATAATTTTATTTATGAGTTAGCCGATGTTCATAATCTCGAGATAAAACTCTATAATTTTGAAGGTGACTTTCTAATTGCCTCAAGCGCTTCGTCTTTAGGTGAGGGAACCGATTTATCACCCGAAAGACTTCCTCAGCATATTTTAGATGAATTAAAGAAATCGGTTGATAAAAGATTTGTTGATAAAACCATTGAAGGCGACAAAACAATTCAATCTTCTTACAGTTATATAACAGATCCTCAGTTTAAACCATTAGCTATTTTAAGTTTACCGTATGTTCAGGATGATGAAATAATTACTTCTGATCTAAATGAATATTTAAAATGGTTGAGTTTGGTTTACCTGTTTGTATTAATTATAGCTATTGCCTTAGCTTATTTCTTATCTAAGTACATAACACGTTCATTAAAAACCATTAGCGAGCGTATTAACCAAACCCGCTTAGATAAGAGAAATACTAAAATTGAAATCGAAAATGTTAGTGAAGAAATAAATACTTTAGTTCAATCATACAACAGTATGATTGATGAACTAGAAGAAAGTGCTGTAAAATTAGCTACTAGCGAACGTGAACAAGCTTGGAGAGAAATGGCCAAACAAGTTGCTCATGAAATTAAAAACCCACTAACTCCCATGCGCTTAAGCGTACAGAGTTTTCAACGAAAATTCGACCCCAATGATCCAGATGTTTACACTAAGGTTGATGAATATTCTAAAACTCTTATACAGCAAATAGATACCATGAGTTCTATAGCTTCAGCTTTTTCTAATTTTGCTAAAATGCCCGCTCAGAAAAATGAAACTTTGAATGTAGTTGAAATTGTTAGATTAGCACTAGATATTTTTAATGATGACCATATTGTTTTTAATGCAGAAAGAGAAGAAATTATTACCACATTTGATAGAACCCAACTAATAAGAGTTATTACTAATTTGGTTAAAAATGCTATTCAAGCAAAATCATCAGAAAGGATTCCTAATATTGTTGTAAGTGTAAAGGATGATAAAAGTAATGTAATTATTAATGTTTCTGACAATGGAGTAGGAATAAAAGAATCTAACAAGTATAAAATTTTCGAACCTAAATTTACCACTAAAACCAGTGGGATGGGATTAGGTTTAGCAATGGTTAAAAATATTATAGAAACTTACAAAGGAAATATTACCTTTACCTCTCAAGAAAACAAAGGAACCATATTTACGGTAACACTACCAAAAACATAAAAAATGAACTACGAAAACATTTTAATAAGTCAAGAAAACGGAATAGGAACCATTACTATTAATCGCCCAAAAAAATTAAATGCATTAAACAAGGCTACTATAGCCGAATTACATAGCGCTTTTGATTCTTTAAATAAAGATGCAAATACCAAAGTAATTATTATTACAGGATCTGGAGAAAAGGCTTTTGTTGCTGGTGCAGATATTTCTGAATTTGCTGATTTTTCTGTTGAGCAGGGAACTGAGTTAGCTAGAAACGGACAAAAAACTTTATTCGATTTTGTAGAGAATTTATCTACTCCTGTAATAGCTGCAGTAAACGGTTTTGCTCTAGGTGGTGGATTAGAATTGGCTATGTCTACTCATTTTAGATTGGCTAGCGATAATGCTAAAATGGGATTACCAGAAGTTTCTTTAGGAGTTATTCCTGGTTATGGTGGTACACAGCGTTTACCACAGTTAGTTGGTAAAGGAAAAGCTATGGAAATGGTTATGACAGCTGGTATGATTGGAGCAGAAGAAGCTAAACAGTCTGGATTAGTAAACCATGTAGTTCCTCAGGAAGAATTATTACCATTGGCTCATAAAATTGCCAATAAAATCATGCGCAATTCGTCTGTAGCTATTGCTCATGCCATAAAAGCTGTAAACGACAACTTTAAAGATGGTGTTAACGGATACCAAACAGAAATTACTCAATTTGGTATTTGCTTTGGAACAGAAGATTTTAAAGAAGGAACCACTGCATTTTTAGAAAAGAGAAAGGCTGATTTTCCAGGTAAATAATATATATTAATATACTTTTTAAAAACTCCTTAGTCTATTTACTAAGGAGTTTTTTATTCTCAAATATCAACTAATAAATACTTTCATTAACAAAAACATACTTTTCAGAAATAATAATAAGCTTTTCAGAAAGTCATAAATTAAACATTGATTAGTACTACATAATTTTGATGATAAATATTACAAACTAATCAATTATGAAAAAATTAATTTTTATCAAATTATTATTTATCTGCAACCTCTTACTGGCAAGTAATTACCAGCCAACTAATGGTAGCTTTGAAAATGTAAATGGAGCTCAACCTCATGAAGCCTTTACAAAACAACATTTAGGGAATAGTTGGTATGCACATAAAGGAACACCAGATTCACAACCTAATGGTTTTAATAATGTATACACCACGAGTGGTAATAGATTTGCACATGCTTGGCATAGAGTAGAAAATTTTGGTGGATCTAATTGGAAAAGAACTGGAGAGTCTTTCTTTATGTATTACCCTATGCAAGCTGGGGCTAGCTATAACCTACAATTTAAATTAAAAACTAGTGGCTATTTTGATCATTTCTATGTAATAGCTACCAATGATGCTACTGCTAATTTTTCTAATAGCAATGCTACTCACAACATGAACACCAATATATCTAACAACATCAATAATGTAATTACTAACGGAGATATTGTTGTAAACCGAACTAGCACAAATGGTAACTGGCAACAAATAACAGTTAATAATTTTACACCTACTCAAAATTATACTAAACTCTTATTCATTCCATACTTAAATATTAACACATCTAACGCTACAACAAAACAAGGACATGTTTATGTAGATGATGTGCATTTTGAAGGACAATTAGGCCCTAGTTACCTATCAATGGTATTAAACGGTTATGATTCTAACGATCATGTAGGCATTACAATATGCAGTGGTGATGAGGTAATTTTAGATGCTAGTAAAACAATCGATACTCATGAAAATTTAGCCTACTTTATACAAATACACCAAAAAAACTCAAATGGAACAACTTCTAAATGGTTTACAAAATGGTATCAAGGTTTACCTTATAATCTTATTAACTTGTCTCAAATTTATCCATACGGATTTACATCACCTGAAGGTACAACTACAGAATACCATATAAAATTAGCTATGAATTCAGGACCTAGTAATTCGTGGTTTGAAAAGCAACAAAGAATTATTGTTCATGGAGGACCTAGTTTTCACTTTGGAGCAAATTTAATTGCTACACCAGGATATTCTACTACAAGAAAAGTTCATGGATTACCAAATAATAATTTTAGCTATAAGTGGTACGAAGGAACAAGCACTAATAGCAATGTTATAAGTACTGCTAACCAAATATATATTTATAAAAATGCAGCTGGTAATTACCCATATACAGTTACAGTAACAAATAATTTAACTGGTTGCTCTACAACCAAAACAACTTATGTGCTGTATATGGAGAAAAATTCTACTGATCCACACGAGGAGTTAGGGCCGCAAAGAAATTCAGAAAAAAACATAAAGGTTTTTCCTAATCCAGTAATATCAACATTAAAAATTGAATCTGAAGAAGAGTTCACTTCCTCTAAAATTTACGATGTAAACGGTGTACTAATTATTGAAACTAAGGAACACAACATCAATGTGAATCGTTTAAAAAAAGGATTTTATGTTATTAAAATTTACAATAATAACTCTCTATTAACTACTAACAAATTCTTTAAAAATTAACAAACCTTTACAAACTCTTGTAAAGCATCTATAACTTCCTGTTGGTTTTCTATATGACTCATATGGCCATCAGGAAGTTCTACTTTTAAGACTTCTGTACCCTCTAACTGATCTAATAAATCTTCATAATTTAAAACAGGATCTTTCTTACCTAAAATCATCATCTTAGGATAAGGAGAAAAGTGTAGTAATGCTTCTCTATCAAAACGAAGCTTCATGCCTTCCTGAGCTGCTATATAGCCTTGTAAAGGAGTTTTTAATGCTTCTTTTTTTACTGCTTTAATTTCTGCTTGAAAAACTTTTCTATTCTTAGGCCTAAACAAATTGCTTATAGACATTCTTACCAAGTTCTTATAATTGGTTTTAACTGCTTCTATAGCTCTACTACGCAACTCAATTCTCTCTTTACTATCTGCTCTTGTAGTAGAATTTAGCAAACATAAACCTTTTACATTATCCGGATACATTTCTGCAAAAGCAAGGGAAACATACCCTCCCATAGAATGGCCTACAAAAATAGACCGTCTAATTTTTAAATATTGTAAGACCTCTGCAACTACATCGGCCATTACATCCATTTCATGCACATAGCCCAAACATTCTGTTTTTCCATGGCCCAATAGATCAATACATACTACTCTATTTCGCTTTAACAAACTAGGCTTTATAGCATCCCACATAGTACTATTTTCTAAAAAACCATGTAACAGTACTATGGTATTTCCTTTTCCCTCATCTGTATAACTTACAGTAGTTCCTTTATATATTAATTGTTGCATTTTTTAGACGCCTCTATTTAATCTTTTGCAAAAATAAAAAAAGCAAGCCTTTATAAGACTTGCTTTTTAATATATTATTATCTCTAATTACTAGAAAGCGTAGTTAAATCCTAAACCAAATGCTTCTCTAATCTGGAAACCTTTTGGTTGTGCATTATCATCATAGATAGCTTGAAAAACTAAGTTAGCAGAAATATACTTATTTACTTGCATCGCTAAGTTCATTGTATAATCTATATCTACATTCTGTGGATCTTCTAAATAGTTAGTATATAAAGCTAAAATATTTTCTACAGAAATGTTTTTCATGATGTCAAACTTAGCATAACCTCTAACAGCTGCTCCTAATTCAAAACGAATAGCATCTCCTTTTTCTACACCAAAAGCATCTCCAAATTCAGTAAAATGTTTATGCACCATAATCATTTTTGCTGCTGCTGGTGAAATATTTACAAATAAGTTATCTGATTTTTTCCATAACATACCTGGTCCTGCCTGAAAATACGCAGGAGAGAAAAAATGTGATGTTGTTATATCCTGATTAAAATCATCTGATGTATCTAGAGGAGTATTATTATCATTAACAAATGAAACTGAACCAGCATCCATTTGAGTTCTTAAGTTGAAATAAGCAGAATAATACCAATTATTTGAAGCTTTTTTACCTGCAGTAGAATTGAATTCTAAACGGTCGTTATTTTTAGTAAAACGTTCAGCTCCCTTGTTTTTATTTACACCATAATCTGCAATAATCTTATTATCCCAAATCCAATCGCCTTTTTTATAGTTAATATCATAATTAACTAAAATATTAGCTGCTGTATTACCAACTCCTCCGCCAGTCCATTCTTTGTTAAATGCTGACTGATTAAATGTAATAAGAACATTTCCTGCTCTTTTCCATCCTTCTGTTACTGAATCTTTAGCAGCTTTCTCTTGAGCGAAACCTACGAATGTAGCCATTGCAAACGCTAATGCTAATACTACCTTTTTCATAATTTGAAAGTTTTAATTTATTTCGGCGGCAAATATAACCATCCATATCTTTTTAACAAAATTCACAAATAACTGATAATCTGATGGTTGCGTTATTTTTTCTGTTTGTATAATGGAACAGAAGAGCAAGCTTCTCCGTACATTACAGATTTAGCAATTGGCATAAATAAAGATGTAAGGGTTAAGTAAGCGCTTTCTGGAACTGGCTTAGATGAACAGCCTTTTATAATTACCATTTTATTTTTATACTGAGACAAATCTAGCTGATGTAAAACACTTTCATAAAGACTAGTTTCTAAATCCTCTAAGCTACCTTTTACAATTTTTTCGACAAACGGTTTAATTTTAACGACAACAAGCATATACGCCCATGCTGGAACAATAGCGTCTGTGCTGCAATAAATAGCTGCATAGCTGTTTTTGTATTGTTCCCAGTTATGATTATCTAAACTTTCTCTAAAGTTTTTTTCCCTTAAAATAAAGCCTTGATCTAACCACTGAGCTATATCAATTACTACTCTATTACCCTCTACATAATAATCTTCTAAATTAAATGTAATTAAATTGGTGTTTTCTGCTACTCTATTTCTTATTGGTTCTTCCATATTAAAAAAGGCTTCGTTTTACTGAAGCCTAATAAGTTTATAACACTTCGACAAGCTCAGTGTGTAGTATTTAATTATTTATAGCATTCCTAACTCTAGTTTAGCTTCCTCACTCATTAAATCTTTATTCCACTCTGGCTCAAAGGTAATCTCAACTTCGCAATCATTAACCTCATCCAAAGTTTTTATTTTATCTTCTACTTCTTTAGGCAAAGTTTCTGCAACAGGACAGTTAGGCGTTGTTAAAGTCATTAGTACTTTTACATCATAATCAGTACTTACCATAACATCGTAAATCAATCCTAATTCGTATATATCTACTGGTATTTCAGGATCATAAATAGTTTTAATAACCCTAACTATCTTTTCTCCTAATTCATTAACATCAATTTCTACAGCTTCTTCAGACATATTTTTTTATTATTTTGCTAATTGCGCTTTAAAAGCAATAGCATACATTTTTATTTGTTTTACCATACTCACTAAACCATTTGCTCTAGTTGGAGACAAATGCTCTTTTAAACCAATTTCATCGATAAAATCCGTATCTGCAGCTATAATTGCTTCTGGTGTTTGATTGGTAAAAGTTCTTATTAACACAGATACAATTCCTTTAGTTATTATAGCATCGCTATCTGCAGTATACTCTACTTTATTGTCGTTTAATTTAGCATGCAACCAAACTTTAGATTGACATCCTTTAATTAAATTGGCATCTACCTTGTATTCATCATTAATTAATGGTAAAGATTTACCTAACTCAATCATATATTCATAGCGTTGCATCCAATCATCAAACATTGAAAACTCATCTATCAACTCTTCCTGAATATCCTTAATCGTCATTTTTTTGCTTTTTAGGCTGCAAAGATAACATTTTGTTTACTAATGCTTCTAATTCTACAGGAGGATGTCCACCATCGAATGTAGAAGATTTAAATTCTTCTTTACCTTGATACACCTTTACATGTGTATGGGGAGCTCCATCGAAACGTCTTTTATTTGTTGGAGATTCTAATAATGATATTTCCTTTAAATCTATAGTTGAAATGATTTTCTTTAAATCTGCAATATCTTCTTTAGATACATCATACCTTAGAGGTCTAACATTTCGTTGTTTTGTATAAGTTATATAACCGCCATTATAAACTGTTAAATTCATATAAAAACCTCTAGTACTAGAATCATAAACCACTAAAGGCATGATATCTGTTTGCTCATTATTATTGAGTTTTTTAATGTTTTCAGTAATATTTAAAGCCATTTGAGTATCTCTCTCCTTTTTCAAGACCTTTCTTAAAGTGTACTTTAAGTTAGAACCATCAGCTGGTGGATTATCTATTTTTTCTATATCCACTTCTAATTCATAATTATAACCTTCTTCATAAGTAAACCCTTCTATTTCTCCGTAAAACAATTGCCAATTATCTTCTCCCTTAATTTTATATTGCATGCATTTCTGCGTTCCTTCTCCTTGGCAATCTACTAAGTTAGATTTTAAAATTACTGTTTTGGTTTCTTTACAAGCCATTAGCATAAAACTAAATAGAGTTAAAATGAATACTACTTTTTTCATAATCAAAAATTTTATTGGTTATAGTTTATACAATACTAATTCTATGCCAAAATATACAACTTAAATATTAAACCATAAATACTACTTATAAAAGCATGGTTCTAGCTTTTTGTAATGCCTCTACTAATCTATCTACATCTTCTTTAGTGTTATAGAACATAAAAGAAGCTCTTATAGTGCCCGGTATATTAAAAAAGCTCATGATTGGTTGTGCACAATGATGTCCGGTTCTTACCGCTACTCCTAACTTATCTACAATTGTTCCTACATCATAAGGATGACATCCTTGTATATTAAAAGAAATAACAGATGTTTTCTCTCTTGCTGTACCAACAAACTGCAAACCTTCTATTTTATTTAGTTCTTGAGTAGCATAATTTAACAACTCTTCTTCTTGCTGTTGTATATAATCGAAACCTACAGAATTTAAGTAATCTAAAGCTATACCAAAAACGATTCCTCCAGCAATATTAGGGGTTCCTGCTTCAAACTTATGTGGCAAACAAGCATAAGTAGTTTTTTCAAAACTTACCTCTTTTATCATTTCTCCACCTCCTTGATAAGGTGGAATAATATTTAACCATTCTTCTTTACCATATAAAATACCCACTCCAGTAGGTCCACACATTTTATGGGCGGAACATACATAAAAATCGCAATTTAACTCCTGTACATCTGGCTTTACGTGTGGTGTAGCTTGAGCACCATCAATTAAAACAACCGCTTCATATTGATGCGCTTTATCAATAATTTCTTTTATAGGATTAATGGTTCCTAAAGCATTCGATATATGATTAACAGCTACTAGTTTTGTTTTTTCACTTAACAACTTATCATAGTCTTCCATTATCAACTCGCCATGCTGATTCATTGGAATAACTTTTAAAACCGCACCAGTTCTTTCGCAAAGCATTTGCCAAGGAACAATATTAGAATGATGTTCCATAGCTGAAACGATTATCTCATCTCCTTCTTTTACTAAAGAAGTAAATCCGTTAGCTACCAAATTAATACCATCTGTAGTTCCTTTTGTGAAGATAATTTCTTCTAAATGCTTGGCATTAAAATGCAGTTGCAACTTTTTTCTAGCTTCTTCATAAGCATCGGTTGCCTTTTGACTCAAGGTGTGGACACCTCGGTGAATATTTGCATTAATCTCTGTATAATATTTAGTGATAGCATCTATAACCGCTTTAGGCTTCTGAGAAGATGCTCCATTATCTAAATACACTAATGGTTTTCCGTTTACTTCTTGATTGAGTATAGGAAAATCTGCTCTAATATCTTGGATGTCTTTTGTTAATGACATAAGTAATTACTTTAAAAGCACAAAGTTATTGATTATTTCACACAATAAAGCCTTATCAAGTTAATTCTGATAAGGCTTTATCTTAAATTAAATAATTATTTACTAGTTAAGCATACTTTCTCTTGCTCCACCAGCTCCAAAAAGGTCTCTCATTCTTGCTTTTTGACCTTCAGAAAACATATACATACAGGCATCGTCTACATAATCCATGTAATTCATTGTCATATCATTAGATCGACAATTAACTGTTGGATATGATGGACATCCATAATTCGGACCGTCAGAAGACGGAGTATCTGCTACAAAATCATCTCTTTTGCATCTTCCATCTCCCCAAATATGACGTAAATTTAAATAATGACCTACTTCATGGGTTGTAGTTCTTCCTTTATCAAAAGGAGCAGATACATAACCTTGTTTACCAAAATATTGTGGAGAAACTACTACACCGTCTGTACTAGCACTTCCTCCAGGGAACTGTGCATAACCTAATATACCTCCACCTATATTACAAACCCAAATATTTAAATGAGTTTCTGGAGTAATTACATCTACACCTCCGTTTGCTGAACTTTTCATGGCATCGTTGGTACCCCATGAAGTTCTTGAAGATGCTTTTCTCGTTATTCCTGCTAAAGTAAATTGAATTTCACTATCTGCTACCAGACCAGCAAATTCATTTGGTACCTGGTTTACGTCTGAGTTACTAGCCCTAAAATCATCGTTCAAAACAGCTATTTGAGAATTAACTTGTGCATCGCTTATATTTTCTTGTGAATTGTTATAAATAACATGAACATAAACAGGAATATTAATCACTCCTAAATTATCAGATCCGCCGTCTCCGCCTCCATTTCCATTACCATTACCATTGCCGTTACCGTTTCCATTACCTGGTTTAGCATTTATTCTAGCTCTAGCCTCTATAGCTTCCATTCTTTGTAACAATCCTGGATTTTCTTTTAATTGTCTTTCTAATACATGCATAGAATGACACTGACGTCCACCTATATTGATAGCTTGACGTTCTAATTCATCGGCTGACACCGTTAAATCTACTTTTTGAGTTTCTTCTGGTTGCTGAAGATCTTTGTCGGTCTCACAAGACCATAATAATGCTGCAGCTACAAAAGCTGTAAGGCATAACTTTCTCATAAAAATTATTATTAGGTTGTTAATAAATATCGGTTTGTCTTCTAAATAACCGATTAATAGCTCTTTTTTAAAAACTATTATTATGAGTAAATTTTGAGGGATATTTTTCGCGAGGTTCTAAAGTACTATTTTTTTATTAAAATAAAAAATCCTCAATCAAAACTGACTGAGGATTTTTATTATTCATTAAAATTGTTAATTACAAATCAAATCCTAAATTAACATTTAACTTTTGAGCTATTAATTTATTAATTCTAGCTTTTACCTCAGGTATTTTTACACTTTCTAAAACAGTATTAGCAAATGCATACATTAATAAAGCCTTAGCTTCTTTTTTAGGGATTCCTCTTTGTTGCATATAAAACAATGCCTGATCATCTAACTGACCAATAGTACAACCGTGTGTACAACGAACATCATCTGCAAATATTTCTAATTGAGGTTTTGCATTAATGGTTGCTTTATCGCTTACCAACACATTGTTGTTTTGTTGGTATGCATTTGTTTTTTGAGCTTCTTTCTCAACCACAACCTTACCATTAAATACCCCCACCGAACGTTCATCATAAATACCTTTATAATCTTGATGACTTTCGCAATTAGGCTCTATATGATGTACTAATGTATGATGATCTACATGTTGCTTACCCTCTAGTATAGTTACCCCTTTTAAAATTGAATCTACATGCTCTCCATTTTGAAAAAAGTTTAAGTTGTTTCTTGTAATCTTTCCTCCAAATGAAAAAGTATGTACAGAACAAACACTTTCTCCTTGCTGATCTACATATGTATTATCTACTAAGGAAGCATTTACATTATCGTTCTGTATTTTATAATAATCTACATGAGCATGCTTAGCTGTAAATATTTCTGTAACAGAATTGGTTAAAACAGGGTTGTCTGACAATGATTGGTGGCGCTCAATAATCTGAACATGAGCGTTCTGTTCTGCCACAACTAAATTTCTTGGTTGCAAAAAAGTTGCTGATTCGCTACCCGTTGCGAAATTAATAATTTGTATTGGTTTATCTACCTCTGTATTTTTTGGTATATAAATATAAGCTCCTTCGCTTGCAAAAGCAGTATTCAAAGCCGTCATATTATCTTGCTTAGCTGCTTTGTTAAAGTAATTTTCTATTACGGCTTTATGCTTGTTTTTAGTTAAAGCCGAAGACAACAAACAAACATCTATACCATCATGAGTAGTATCTGATAAAAATGAGCTGTATTTACCGTCTATAAATACAATTTTATATGCATCTATATCATGAATAAAATACTTCTTTACATCTGCAAATTCAACAACCGCATCCTTATTAGGAAAGATGCTATAGTCTTCTTTTAAAATTGAATTTAACGAAGTGTATTTCCAAGCTTCTAATTTTTTAGTAGGAAAACCTAAGTCTTCAAACTCTTTTAAAGCTTTGGTTCTTATATCGTGTATATCGGAATTTATGTTTACTCCATTTTCAAAAGCAACATAAGACGATAATATTTTTTCTTTTAATTCCATTGTTCTTCAGTTATAAAGTTAAAAATGCTTGAATGTTTAAATGTTCTTCTTTAAAACTTTATACATTTTAACCTTCAACCTCTTGCTTAATCCAATCGTAACCTTGTTCTTCTAACTTTAATGCTAAAGAAGCATCTCCTGTTTTTACAATTTTACCATCGTGTAAAACATGTACATAATCTGGAACTATGTAATCTAACAAACGTTGGTAGTGTGTAATAACAACTACAGCATTATCTTTTGCTTTTAACTTATTAACTCCGTTAGCTACAATACGTAAAGCATCGATATCTAAACCAGAATCGGTCTCATCTAAAATAGCTAACTTAGGCTCTAGCATTGCCATTTGAAAGATCTCATTACGCTTCTTTTCTCCTCCAGAAAAACCTTCGTTTAAAGAACGTGATAAAAATTTTCTATCTATTTCTAATAATTCAGACTTTTCACGGATCTTTTTAAGCATATCCTTAGCAGGCATCTCCTCTTTACCTTGAGCTTTACGAGATTCGTTAATTGCTGTTTTTATGAAGTTGGTTACAGAAACTCCTGGAATCTCTACTGGATATTGGAAAGACATAAAAACTCCTTTATGAGCTCTTTCGTCTGCCTCTAATTCAGAAATATCTTCTCCTTCTAATTCAATTTCTCCAGCTGTTACTTCATACTCTTCTTTACCAGCAATTACAGAAGAAAGCGTACTTTTTCCTGCTCCATTTGGCCCCATGATAGCATGAACCTCTCCTGCTTTAACTTCTAAATTAATTCCTTTTAGAATTTCTTTATCCTCTACCTGTGCATGTAAGTTTTTTATACTAAGCATTTTCTTCTATAATTATTTAACTATGGTAATATTTTCTTCTGTTGTTGATTTTGAAACATTTTCTATTGATGTAATAGTTAATGTTTTTTTCCATTCATTCTCATTAGGATTATCTGCTATATCTCCTTTTACAGATATCTTTACAAAATCGAACGGTTCTTTTTGAAAAGTTTTACTTTTCTCTATTAATTCTTTACAAGCGTCGTTCATAATTACTTTGTAAGTTTCATTACCCATCGTAATTATTGCACTTCCATCTACTGCTAAAAAATCTCCTGTGTATATTGGAGTAGGTTTTTCTATTTTAGCTTCAGCGTTGATTTCTTGTGTTTCTACTTTTGCTTCTTTTTTACAAGAAACAAACCCAATAAGGGCAATTAAAATAACTAGAACTTGTTTCATTTTTAAATAAATTTTAACCTACCGAACCTTCTAAACTAATTTCTAATAATTTCTGAGCTTCCACTGCAAACTCCATTGGAAGTTTGTTTAGTACTTCTTTGCTAAAACCATTTACAATTAACGCAATAGCTTTTTCTGTATCTATACCTCTTTGGTTGCAATAGAAAATTTGATCTTCTCCAATTTTACTAGTAGTTGCTTCATGCTCTATCTGAGCAGACTTATTTTTAGCTTCTATATAGGGGAAAGTGTGCGCGCCACACTCATTACCCATTAATAAACTATCACACTGAGAGAAGTTACGGGCATTCTCTGCTCGAGAACCTATCTGAACCAATCCTCTATATGAATTCTGTGATTTACCAGCCGATATACCTTTAGAAATAATAGTACTCTTAGTATTCTTCCCTAAGTGTATCATTTTTGTACCTGTATCTGCTTGCTGATAATTATTAGTAACCGCTATTGAATAAAATTCTCCTACAGAGTTATTTCCTTTTAGTATACAAGAAGGGTACTTCCATGTTACTGCTGAACCTGTCTCAACTTGAGTCCAAGAAATTTTTGCGTTCTTTTCGCAAATACCTCTCTTAGTTACAAAATTAAAAACCCCTCCTTTACCCTCTTCATTTCCTGGGAACCAATTCTGAACGGTTGAATATTTAATTTCAGCATCATCCAAAGCAATTAATTCAACTACAGCCGCGTGTAATTGGTTCTCATCTCTTTGAGGTGCTGTACAACCTTCTAAATAACTTACATAAGAACCTTCATCTGCTACTACTAAAGTTCTCTCGAACTGGCCCGTACCTGCTTGATTGATTCTAAAATAAGTAGATAGTTCCATAGGACACCTAACTCCTTTAGGTATATAACAGAAAGATCCATCACTAAATACGGCTGAATTTAATGCCGCATAAAAATTATCTGTAGTAGGGACAACGGTACCTAAATGCTTACGTACTAATTCTGGGTGCTCTTTAATAGCTTCAGAAATAGAACAGAAAATAATTCCTTTTTCTGCTAAAGTTTCTTTAAAAGTAGTAGCAACAGAAACAGAGTCTACTACAACATCCATAGCAACTCCAGCTAACTTCTTTTGCTCATCTAAAGAAATTCCTAACTTTTCAAACGTAGCTAATAATTCTGGATCTACTTCATCTAAACTTTCATACTTAGCTGCAGATTTTGGCGCAGAATAATACGATATTGCTTGAAAATCTGGTTTTTCATACTGAACATTTGCCCATTCTGGTTCTTCCATTTCAGACCAAACTTTAAACGCCTCTAAACGCCATTCCGTCATCCATTCAGGCTCTTCTTTCTTTTTAGAAAGAGCTCTAATAACATCTTCATTTAAACCAACAGGAAAAGTTTCGGATTCTATGTCTGTATAGAATCCATACTCATATTCTTTGGTTTTTAATTCTTCTCTTAAATCGTCTTCTGTATACTTACTCATTTCTGACAAATGTTTAAAAGTTAAATGTTATAATGTTGATTCTAAATATTTAATCAAACCACTAATTAGCTTAGCTATATCACTTACTTTTAAATTCAACTTTTCAAACTCTTCTTTTGTAATATAACTTAAATCTACGGCTAAATATAGTTGAGAACGAACCTCTCCTGCCGAAGCCTTAGCTATATACAAAAATCTTATAAATTCTTTAGAGGTCTGTCTTTCAAATCCTTCAGCAATATTAGATGAAATCGAAATACTCGCTCTTCTTATTTGATCTCTTAATCCAAAATCTTTAGAAAAAGAGTTGTTCTTATTTGTAAAACTATAAATGTCTAAATTTAATTCTCTAGCCTTTTGCCAAGCAATAATTTCTTCAAAAGAACTAAATTTACCCATAACATTTTACATTCGAACTTGTAACTTTTTAACTATAGTGAAAAACTTTCACCGCAACCACAAGTTCTATTAGCATTAGGATTATTAAACACAAATCCTTTTCCGTTTAATCCTCCAGAATATTCCAAGGTAGTTCCCACCAAGTATAAAAAGCTCTTTTTATCTACAATTACTTTTATACCATTATCTTGAAACATTTTATCGTTTTCCTTTTCTTCTTTATCAAAAGTAAGATCGTATGACAAACCAGAGCATCCTCCGCTTTTAACCCCTACCCTTACAAAATCTGTAGTGGCATCAAAACCATCTTCCTCCATTAAGGAAACGACTTTCTTTCTTGCTGATTCTGAAACTTTTATCATTCTTTAATTAGATTAATCCTAAATAGTGTGCAAAGATACAATATATGTAGGTTTTTGCAAGCCTACCTAACAGGATAACTTTAAAATTTAATAAAGATTTAAAATTTATTGTTGAAAATTAGGGTTATTGATAAACTCTGTATCGGTAAGTGTTAATAAAAAAGCCTTCAAATCTGCTTTATCTTGAGCTGATAACTGTACTCCTCCTTCATCAACTTTTTTCATTAACGGATCTATTGTTGGTGAGTTCTGAAGTCCTTCGCTATAGTGATTAATTACCTCCTCTATGGTAGCAAAACGACCATCATGCATGTACGGAGCTGTAAAAACTAAATTACGTAAAGAAGGTGTCTTAAACTTTCCATTGTCATTAGGGTCACCTGTAAAAGTTGCTAAACCTAAATCTGTAAATGTAGCATCTAGACCGTTATTATGAAAAGCATTGTCTGTCCATAAAGGATTTTGGTCGCTACCATGACAATGAAAACAATCTCCTTTAGCTTCATCCATAAACACATTAAAACCATTTAATTCTGAAGTAGTTAGTGTTTCTTCTCCCAATAAATATCTGTCAAATTTCGTATTAGCAGAGATTAAAGTTCTTTCAAACTGAGCCAAAGCCTTTGTTATGGTTTCTTGATTAATTACTTCATTAGGGAATGCTTGTTGAAATAATGTTGGATATTCTGAATCTAAAGACAACTTATTAATTACATCTTCCCAAGCACTATTCATTTCTACAGTATTAGTAATAGGTTCTTGTGCTTGATGTTCTAAGCTAAAAATTCTTCCATCCCAAAAAAATCGTTCATCATAATTCCAGGCCATATTAAATAAAGGCATAGAATTTCTGGTTCCTAAAGCACCGTTGACACCAGTACTAAATTGTGAGTTATCTGAAAAAGATGCACTTGGCAAATGACAAGTAGCACAAGAAACCGAATTGTCTGAAGATAGTTTTGTGTCAAAAAAAAGTTTTTTCCCCAAAGCTATTCCTTGAAGAGTTTGAGGATTATTAACTGGTATTATTGGAGAAATAATTTTTTCACCAAAAAGCGCAGGAATATCTAATGGTGCTGGAGTAGGACTATACCTAGCGCCATCATCTTTACCACAAGAAAGTAAAAACAATACAACTATGAAACTATATATTGAATTGTTCTTCATTGTTGTTACTGTGCTAACGAAAATACATCTTGACCATTCTGGTACATCATAATTTGCGCATTAGAATTTGGCATAAGCATTTGATGCAAAGTATTTAAATTCCATGTATTTGGATTCTTAAACCATTCGGCAATATTTGCTTGGACTTCTACTGTAGAATCATCTGTTAAAACAACTGTTCCTAAATTAACCGTAAAGAATGTATCTTGTGGAAATGTTGGGTTCATTCCCGGATTATCTACAGCTCTAATTGCATGAAAATTATAACCTGTTTCATCATTAGAAGAATTCATAAACTTACCATCCATTTGCATATAATGATATCCTCCTCCCATCATATCTGGAACATTGAAATTTGCAGTGTTTAAATCTGCGTAAATTCCGCTTTGGTTATCTTCATTATTAAAACCAAAAGTAAAAGATAAATTATATGTTCCTGGAGAAATCGTTGTAGATGGATTATAAGACAACCCCGTACCCTCTCCAACATCCACTAAGTTATAACCATTTAAAACTATATCTGAAGAACCCTCTCTTCTCAATGTTACATTAGAAATTAGATATCGCAATCGCTCTATACTTAAATTCTCTCCATTTGCGTTTGTATAATCTAATGATGTTCCTAAACTACTTATAGTTGTGCCTTCCCAGTTATGGGTGAAATTCATTGTTAAACTAACTTCTTTTTTTGTATCGTCATCATCAGAACATGAAAATAAGAATACTGATAAACATAGTAGGTAAATTACTTTTTTCATTATTAATCCACTTAAGTGGTATTTTAGTTAAACATAGTTCAATCTCATGCTTGGGGCGAGATTTTTATTTTATCGTTACAATTAAAGCGTCTGTAAACCCTTGATTAGCTTGGATATCTCCATCTGAGCTTGTGCTGTTGCCAACAACAATAACATTACTATTACTCAATTGTGCTACACTGTAGAAGAAATCGATATTACTTCCTCCTATTGTTTTTTGCCATTCTAAATTCCCATCACTAGACATTTTCATTATGAGTCCATCGTTCTGGCCTTTATTTGTTGTTATATCTCCATCTGCACTCCTAGAGCTTCCTGCTATAAAAAAGCCTCCTTCTTGGGCTTTGCATATAGACCTAGCCACATCAAAACTTGTTCCTCCAATCGTTTTTTGCCACAACAACTCTCCAGTACTATTAATTTTTAACACCCAAGCGTCTGCCGCACCATTATTGGATGATATATCTTGATCTGAACTTCTCGTGTCTCCTACTATAACAAAATTATTATCAGATGTTTTTACAATATCATAACCGCTATCTATCTCAGCACCTCCAAAACTTTTTTCCCATAATAAAGTACCAGAAGCATTAATTTTTACAATCCAAATATCATAAGTGCCTTTGTTATTTGTAATATCAACATCTGCACTATCTGCTGTTCCAACAATTATAAAACCTCCATCTTGGGATTCTACAACAGAATTGGGTGTATCTGCCAAATTACCTCCGTAATAATGACGCCATAATTTATTACCATTAGCATCTAATTTTATTGCCCAATAATCACCTCCTGCATGTTGTATAGCTCTATCGTTACCTGCTCCATTAGAAGAGGTAACATCTAAAACTCCAACCAGTAGCAAACCATTGTCTGATGTGCTTATTATCTTATTTCCATAATCTGAACCAATAAAACCGTGCGATTTTTGCCAAATAACAGATCCAGTAGAATTAACCTTTATCACCCAAAAATCCCTACCTCCGGCATTTTCTGTAGTATCACCGTCAGAGCTTTTACTGTAACCGAATAATGCAAATCCGCCATCAGCAGTTTGAACTAATCCAGCTCCTCTATCTTCTGCTGTTCCTCCGTAGGTTTTTTGCCATTCTAAATTTCCATTAGAGTCATACTTGAGTAACCAATAGTCAAAACTCTCATTGTCTTTTCCTACTATATCACCATCCATACTCTGGGTATAACCTAAAATAGCATACCCTCCATCTTGTGTACTAATTACTGATTGAGCGCTTTCGTTTTTAGAACCACCTATTACAGAAATCTTATCAATAGTTCCTCCAACATTGGCGTTTGAGTTATCATCTTTAGAGCAAGAAATTAACACCAACAACAGCAAACTTAATGTTAGCTTTCTCATATGAATTTATTTTTTCACAAATATCTTTTGTGTATAAGAATTGTTAATTTTCACAAAATAAAATCCTTCAGATAGATTACTAACATCTAATACTAGTTCGTTTATAGGGCTGTGTTTTTTATCTATTATTTTTTGACCAAGTAGACTGTATAACATTAGATGTTCAATGTTATTTTTGTTAGATGCAATTTTTAATTCATTTATTGCAGGGTTAGGGTAAATAGTAATTCCTGACTCATCAAAAACTTGATCTGACACACTTAATGTTCCCGATTTTCTAACTACAAAAAAGCCTCTATCAATATCACTAATTATAATATTACCACTTGCAAAATACGGATATATACTCCAAGCACCATTAAAACTTGGACTGTCATTTGCTGGATAAGTATCAAAATATCCTACTTCAACAATATTATTAATATCAGCAATATTCAAAACTCTTAATCCAGCTCTGTAATTTGCTTGAAAAACCAAATCATCTTTAACGTATAAATTATGATCAATAGCAGGGCTTGTACTTAGAAACTCTGAATGATAAGACAGGTTATCTAAATCTGTAAAATCAAAAATAATTGTTCTTGAATTGTTTCCAAAGTTTTGTTCATCTTCCTCATCTCCTACCAGAAAATAACTTTTATTTTTATTAAACCAACCTTGATGAGTATATGCTGTGTTACTATAAGTAACTTCCGAAATTTTTGTAGGAGCAGCAGGGTTTGTAACATCTACAACTACAACTTTACTTTCATTACTTCCTATGAATATTTCTTTTCCTGTATAATCCGTATCAGGACCATCATAAGTAACTACTTGTGCATCGTGAGTATAACCATCTGCTGTATATTGACCAACTGCTACAGGGCTTGTTGGGTTAGATATATCTATCATTATTGGTCCGCCTCCATTGGCAGATCTACATCCTACTAAATAAGCTATAGCTTTGCTTTCATTAATTACAATATTATGACAACTTCCAATAGTAGAACCTCCAAAACCAGTGGTAAGAACTGCATCTGCCGTAAAGTTTTCTGGTGGGCTTGCTACTGAACGCAATCTGGTTAAGTCAAAAACTTGCATTCCGTGAGCACCAACAATATCTGCAACAATAAATGCGTGATTTTGATACACTTTAACATCTCTCCAGTAATTTGAGCCTGCATTGGTATTTAAAAAACCTAGATAAATTGGGTTTACCGGATCGGTTACATCTAAAAAACATGTTTTATCTTCAAATGTGGTTAATGCATATTCTTTATTGTCTAGTGGGTCGGTCCATCCCCAAATATCACTTCCGTTACGACTGCTTAAGGTTGCTTTGTCAAAATGGTCCATTAGATCATAATCACTACAAGGAAATCCTCCAGCTACATTAGAAGCACAAGGGGTTTGAGAAATCAATAAAATAGGTGTAAAAAGAATAAATAAAAGTAATATTTTTTTCATTTTATGGCGTTTTGGGGTTGAATCTCCCAAATATAATCAAATAATTTTACTTTATAGATTACTAATAACTTGTATTTAAGGTCAAAACCTTATTTTTGCACCATGATAGAAGACAAAAATCAACCTAAGACTTCTCTTGGTAATCTAGGAGAGTTTGGACTTATAGAACACTTAACCAAAAACTTTGATATTAAACACTCAACAACTGTAAAAGGTATTGGTGATGACGCTGCGGTGTTAGACTTTAACAAAAAAGTATTAATATCTACTGATTTATTGGTTGAAGGTATACACTTTGATTTGTCCTATATGCCTCTTAAGCATTTAGGTTACAAAGCCATCATGGTAAACTTATCTGATATTTACGCAATGAATGCTACTGCATCTCAAGTAACCGTTTCTATTGCAGTTTCTAATCGTTTTCCATTGGAAGCTTTAGAAGAACTTTACGAAGGAATTTATTTAGCAGCTAAAATTTACAATATTGATGTTATTGGTGGTGATACAACTTCTTCTAACAAAGGATTGCTAATAAGTGTTACTGCTATTGGTGAAGCAGAAGAAGATAAAATTTGTTATAGAAATGGGGCTAAAGTAAATGATTTACTAGTTGTTACTGGAGATATTGGCGCAGCCTATATGGGCTTACAAGTTTTAGAACGTGAAAAGCAAGTTTTTAAAGCCAATCCTAACAATCAACCAGATTTAGATCAATATAACTATTTAATAGAACGCCAGTTAAAACCTGAAGCTAGAAAAGATATTCCGAAACTACTAGCAGATTTAGAAGTTCAACCAACGTCTATGATAGATATTAGTGATGGTCTTTCTTCAGAAATTATGCATTTATGCAAACAATCTGAAGTCGGCTGTAACTTATTTGAAGAAAAAATTCCATTAGACCCTCAGCTTATTAGTGTTTGCGAAGAATTTAATATAGATAGCACGACTATTGCTCTAAGCGGTGGAGAGGATTACGAATTATTATTTACTATTTCTCAAGACGATTACCCTAAAATTAAGGCCAACCCTAACTTAACTGTGATTGGCCATATGACTAATGCTTCAGAGGGCATGCATTTAATTACTAGAGGAAATGAAAAAGTTGAATTAAAAGCACAGGGCTGGAATGCTTTAAAAAATAACGAAGGAGAATAATAATTACTTTTCTCCTTCCCACTCTGCAAAAAACTGGCTTAAGAACACCTCCATAAACTCATGGCGTTTTTGAGCTATTTTTTTTCCGGTTACTGTGTTCATCAAGTCTTTTAACAACAATAACTTTTCATAAAAATGATTAATAGTGGTTCCACTACCCTTTTTATATTCCGCTTTATTCATATACATTTGAGGAGGCAAATCTGGATCATATAGCAGGTTGTTCTTAAACCCTCCGTAATTAAATGCTCTTGCAATTCCAATAGCTCCTATTGCATCTAACCTATCGGCATCTTGCACTACATCTAATTCTTTAGAGCTAAATGTTTTTTGCTCTTTACCTCCTTTAAAAGAAATATTTTCAATAATAGCTATAACATGCTGGATTATTTTTTCATCTACTTTTTCTAACTCCAAAAACTCTTTTGCTAGTTTTGGTCCAATTGTTTCATCTCCTCCATAAAATTTACTATCAGCTATATCATGAAGTAAAGCTCCTAAAGCAACAACAAATAAATCAACATTTTCACTTTTAGAAATTAACAGAGCATTTTTATAAACCCTATCTATATGAAACCAATCATGCCCACTTTCTGCTCCTTTTAAAGTATCTTTTACAAAAACAATTGTATTGTTTATTATTAAATCTTTATTCATATGGTTAAATAAAAAAGCCATCAACTATAAGTCGATGGCCTTAAGTTAAATACTTTTAATTAAAACTAACAAAACTCATTGTAGGCGTCCATTAAATTCTCTGCAATCATCTCAGCTGGTCTACCTTCAATATGATGACGCTCTAACATATGCACCAATTCTCCATCTTTAAACAACGCCATGCTTGGTGATGATGGTGGAAAAGGAACCATATGAGCTCTAGCTTCATTAACCGCTTCTTTGTCTACGCCTGCAAAAACAGTAATTAAGTTTGTTGGCTTTTTAGCATTTTCTAAAGACATTTTTGCTCCTGGTCTTGCATTTCTAGCTGCACAACCACAAACAGAATTCACCACTACTAAAGTAGTACCTTCTTTTTCTAATGCTGCTTTAACAGCCTCAGCCGTTTGTATTTCTTCAAACCCAAAAGATGTCAATTCATCTTTCATAGGCTGTACTAATTCTGGTGGATACATATTCTAATAAAATTTTATTTAACACTTAATATTGACGCAAAAATAAACAAAAACTAACTCCTTTTTCATAAATAAATGTAAAATCAAAGCCCTTTTGCTACATATTTAACCTATATTTGATTGATTTACACCCCATTTCTAAAAAATAATATGAGTTTTGTAAAGTTTGTTGGCGCTGGTTTAGGCTGGACAGTTGGTGGCCCTATTGGTGGTATGTTAGGTTTTTTATTTGGTAGCTTGGTAGATGGCATGCACAGTGCAGATACTAAATTATACGAAAAAGAACAACGCCAAAGAAATAAAGAGACCAAACCTGGCGACTTTGAAGTGAGTCTTCTAATTCTTTCTGCCTTAGTAATTAAAGCAGACGGAAAAATAGACCAACGTGAATTAGACTATGTTCGCATGCATTTTGTGAGCTTATTTGGTAAAGAAAAAGCCAATAATGCCTTTTCTATCTTTAATGAAATTATAAAAAACGATACGGTATCTACAAGACGGGTTTGTATGCAAATACAAAAGCACATGGACCATCCTTCACGTTTACAATTACTACATTATCTTTTTGGAATTGCTGCCTCTGATGGATATGTAAGCCCCAATGAAGTAAATGAAATTAGAAAAATGGCTGCTTATTTATACATAAGTAGACCAGATTTTGAGGCTGCTCAGGCAATGTTTTCTGGCTACAACCAGCGAACAGGTTACCAGGAAGCTAATTACAACAACACATTTAACTCTGATAATGCTTATAAATTATTAAACATCGACAAATCTGCTACTGATGATGAAATAAAAAAAGCGTACAGGAAAATGGCCAAAAAGTATCATCCAGATAAAATTCAGCACTTAGGTGAAACTCATGTAAAAGCAGCCGAAGAAAAATTTAAACAAATAAAAACTGCTTACGAGCAACTACAAACAGAAAGAGGCTTTTAGAGTTCCGTATAATTTATTTTGCTAGACCGTACCAATAACTTACTTTTATACTTCTAAAAAACTTCGAATTGAGCGTACTAAAACGTTTTTTTAAAGACACTTTTATTTATGGTTTAGCCATTGTACTCCCTAGATTAATCAATTTTCTTTTAACTAGGTTATATACAGGTGTTTTTAAAAACGAGCAATTTTCAGAAAACACGGTGTTTTATGTTTATGCTGCTTTTTTTAATGTACTATTTACTTACGGAATGGAAACTGCCTTTTTTAGGTTTTTTAGTCAGCACAAAGACCAAGAAAAAGTACTAGCTACCTCATTTATCACTTTAACTATTAGCACTCTTGTTTTTGGAATATTACTTTTTTCTTTTGCAACATCTCTAGCCAATTTAATGGATATTAATTTACTATCTTATTATATATTAGTTAGTATAATTCTTTTAGAAACACTTGTGGTATTACCTTTTGCATACATGAGAGTAACAGGAAGACCGATACGTTTTGCAATTATTAAGCTCTTAAATGTATTTATCATTGTTGGGTTAAATATTTTATTTTTAGCAAAAGGATTCCAATCGGAAACACTCAGATCAATATTCAATTTTAGTAATGAGGTTCAATATATTTTTACTGCAAATTTAATTGCAAGTACTATTATTTTTATATGTATGCTTCCCTATTACATGAAAGTAAAATGGCAATTAGACAAAACTATTTTAAAGTCGCTTTTGTCATATGGTTGGCCAATTATGATTGCCGGTATTGCATTTGTTATTAATGAAAATTTAGACAAACTGTTTTTAGACAAGTTAGATCCACACATTAACGGAGCTTACAGTGCATGTTATAAAATCGCTGTGTTTATGACACTATTCATCACCGCTTTTAAAATGGGTGCTGAACCTTTTTTCTTTAACCAAGCCAAAGCAGTGAACGCTAAAGAAAACTACGCTCGTATCCTTAAATATTTTACTATCGTAGGGGCTATAGGCTTATTAGGAATTGTTGCATATATTGATTTGATAAAAGACATCATTATTAAAAATGAAAGTTACTTATTTGCTTTAAAAATTGTTCCGGTAATAATTATCGCCAACTTGTTTTTAGGTATTTATAATAACTTATCTATTTGGTACAAATTAACCGATAAAACAAGATATGGAATGTACTTATCTATTTTAGGGGCTATCATTACCATAATTCTCAATTTCGCTTTTGTCCCTGTTTATGGCTTCATGGTTTGTGCATATGCCACTTTAATTGCATACGGCTCAATGATGATTCTATCCTACTATTTAGGAAAAAAACATTACCCTGTTCCATACGACACTAAACGCATTAGCATATACCTTATTGGTTCTATAGTATTGTCAGCCTTATCTTTTTACCAATTTGATAGCAATTTATATATAGGAACGTTGTTTTTATGCTTATTTTTAGGCCTTGTTTTTTTCTTAGAGAGAAATGAGCTAAAACAAATCTTGAAAAAGAAATAAAATGGAAATAAAAATTATTAATAAATCAAAGCACGCATTACCCCACTACGAAACTCTAGCTTCTGCTGGTATGGACCTGCGCGCTCATATAACAGAACCTATTACTCTAAAACCTTTAGACAGAACTATTGTAAAAACAGGATTATTTATAGAACTACCAATAGGCTATGAAGCTCAAGTAAGACCTAGAAGTGGTTTAGCTGCTAAAAAAGGAATTACTGTATTAAATGCCCCAGGTACTGTAGACGCTGATTATAGAGGCGAAATAGGTGTCATATTAGTAAATCTTTCTAATGAGAACTTTACCATTGAAAATGGGGAGCGCATTGCACAACTAATTATAGCAAAACATGAACGTGCTGAATGGAAAGAAGTAACAGAACTTTCTGAAACCGTTAGAGGAGAAGGTGGATTTGGTAGCACAGGTGTGAAATAGTTTTGGTATGAAAGTTGATATTCAAATAGTTATAACTATAGTTTCTTCTTTAATAACAGGTATTATTGCTTTTTTTCTTGTCAAAAGTAAACTTAAAGATGAAATAAACGTTTTAAAAGTAGAGCTTGAAAAACTAAAAGCAAAAGACAATGAACAACAAGTAGTTATAAATGAAATTAAAAGACAATTTGACGAATTACTTCCTGTCTTAATTAAGAAACTAAATAAGAAAAATGGGAAATAATATAGACTACAATAGAATTTATCAACTAAAAAATAAAATTGATAGTGGAACTGCTTCTATACAAGAAAAAAATGAGTATATGGCTTTCCTTTACAATAATGGTTCTATAACTAAAGAACAATATGATAAATATAACTCTGACAATAATTCTAATGAAGTTTGGTCTGCAGTAAAAGCAGTAGGAGGTATAATATTAGCAGGATATTTACTAAAAAAACTTTTTAGTCAAGAAAAATAAAGTTTAATCTAAAAAATAAATCCCCGACTACTCGGGAAATGAATATGAAAATAATAGTCCCAATGGCCGGAAGAGGCTCTCGTTTAAGACCTCATAGTTTAACAGTACCTAAACCACTAATTCCTATTGCTGGTAAACCAATCGTACATAGGTTAGTAAGCGATATTGCTAAAGTACTAGCCGAGCCAATAGATGAAATAGCTTTTATATTAGGTGACCCTGCTTTTTTTGGAGATGACGTAGTAAAAAGTTTAAAGGATTTAGCTACTAGTTTAGGAGCTAAAGGAACTATCTATCGTCAAGATCAACCCTTAGGAACTGGTCATGCTATTATGTGTGCCAAAGAATCTTTATCTGGCCCAGCTGTTATTGCTTATGCAGATACTTTAATTAGAGCCACTTTTAATTTAGACAAGGAAGCTGATGCCGTTATTTGGACTAAAGAAGTAGAAAGACCGGAAGCCTATGGAGTAGTTAAATTAGATGAAAATAAGCATATTACTGAATTAGTAGAAAAACCTCAAACCTTTGTTTCTAATCAAGCTGTTATTGGTATTTATTACTTTAAAGATGTTGCTGTTTTAAAAGATGAACTACAACATGTTTTAGATAACAACATTATTAATGGTGGCGAATATCAAATAAACGATGGTATTAAAGGAATGATGGCTAAAGGAAAAACATTTGTAACTGGAACTGTTGACGAATGGATGGACTGTGGAAATAAAAATGTTGCCATAGATACCAATACTAAAATGCTAGGTTTTTTAACTACAGATGGTGAAAAGTTGATTGCAGATAGCTATACTAATAAAAATTCAACCATTATAGAACCATGTAACATTGGTGAAAATGTTGTGTTAAAAAACTGTACAGTAGGACCAAATGTATCAATAGGAAACAACACTGTTTTAGAAAACGTAACTATTAAAAATTCCTTAATACAAACTAACTCTACTATTAAAAATGCTATATTAGATGAAGCTATGATCGGTAATCACGTACAATACAATGGTGAATTCACTAAAATTAGTATTGGAGATTATACGATAATGGAATAATTGTTGAACATTAACATTTAATGAAAAGAATCAGATACATTTTTCACTTTATTGTTTTCCTATTTGGAAGCATAATTTATGCTCAAGAAAAACCAATGGATGATTTAGGTAATGTATCTGATGAATTTCAAGAAAGCTATTTTGAAGCTTTAAAACAAAGAGGAATTGAAAACTACGATAAAGCAATTGAACTTCTTGTTAACTGTAATAGCATAAATCCTAATAATGCATCTGTACATTTTGAATTAGGCAAAAACTACTATGAAATAGATCAATATGCCTTGGCAGAAAAATCACTAGAAAAAGCCAATTCTTTAAAACCAAACAATCAGTGGATTCTAGAGGAACAATACCTACTCTATTTTGCCCAAAGTAAGTCAGATAAAGTTGAAGAAGTTTTATTGAAACTAGTTCAATTAAAACCTAAGTATCAAGACATGCTTATAAAGCATTATATAAAAACTAGAAAGTATGACAATGCATTAAAGGTTTTAAATACTTTAGAAGCGACTTCTGGAGCTAATAAAGAGCATCATAAATTAAGGCACCAGGCTTATACGTTTAGTAGGAAATATAAAGAATACGCTAACTACTTAAGCAATAAAATCGATTCTAAATCAGCTAGAGAGACTGATTACACCAACTTAATTATAGTTTATAGTAAGTTAAAACAAAACGATAAAGGTTTTGAAACTGCTAAACGCTACCAAGAAACTTTTCCAAATTCAGATTATCCGTATTTATCTCTTTATAAGTTTTACTTAAGCAAGAATAATATCCCAGAAGCTATTAACGCATTACATAGAGTAAGTAATAGTAATAGCCTGCAACAACAAGAAAAGTTTAAGGTGGCAAACGATTTTTTTCAATACGCTAAAAAAAAACCAGAATATATTCCAGAACTAGAAAAAGTAATCAAAGTTTTTCCTCATCAAACTTTAATTACCCAATTAGCCAGTATATATCAAGAAAATAACAATGAAAAAGCTACTCATTTAATAGCTTCGTCTGAACAAGCCAACTCAAACAATTTTCAAGATTTAAAGTTGTTAACAGATATCTTACTTAAAGGAAATAAATATTTAGACGCATTGAAAACGAGCGAAAAAGCTCTAGAACTATATCCAGCTCAAGCTGTTTTGTATTTACAACAAGCTAAAGCTTATCAAGCAATAAACAAAGCTAAAAATGCGTTAGAATCTTTAGAATTAGGAATAGATTATATTATAGATAATCCTTCTTTAGAAAGCAATTTTTACAGCCAGATGGCTAAAGCTTATAAAAGTTTAAACGACTTAAAAAATGAGCAGAAGTATTTACAAAAAGCTAAAAAAGCAAACCCTAAATCATGATTAGATTCATTTCTATAAGTATTCTTATCGGACTTTTATTGGTGGGATGTAAAACCACAAAAGGATTAACCGATAATGGTACTGTAAAAGCACTTAGTACTAAAAAGATTATCAGGGCATATAATGCCAATCCAACCAACTTTAATACTTTAAAAGCTAGTTTAAAAACCAACTTTAGAACGGCTAAGCAAGATGAGAATATTACTGTTGATATTAGAGTTGAGAAAGACAAAAAAATATGGGCCAGCATTAAAAAGTTTGGCATATCTGGAGCCAAAATTTACATTACCCCAAACAGAGTTCGGTTTTACAACAAACAAGACAAAACTTTCTTCGATGGTGACTTTAGGTTTATTAGCAACTGGTTAGGCACCAATTTAACATTTAACCAGCTTCAAGCTATTTTAATTGGTGAAGTACTATACCCGTTAGATACTAAAACACATATTTCTGAGGTTTTAGAAGATGGTTACCTGTTACAACCTAAGCAACAAGAAGAATTATTTGAACAATTTATTACTTTAAACCCTAATCATTTTAAAGTAAAAGCTCAAGAAATTGCCCAACCTAAAGACTTTAGAGTCTTAAATATCGATTACAATAAATACCAAGAAATTTCTAAACAAGTACTCCCATTAAATTTAAGTGTAGTTGTAGTTGAAAAAACTTCTGAAACAAAAGTTAGTATTGAATACAGAAATGTATCTTTGAATCAAGAATTAAGATTTCCATTTAAAATACCAGTATCATACAAAGAAATTATTTTTGAATAATACCCGTTTTACATATCGCATCCTGCTAACATTCTTACTTTTCTGTAGTTTAGCCTTAGGCCAATCTGCCAAGCAAAAACAGTTGGAAAGTAAACGTCAGAATTTACTAAAAGAAATAAGAGAAATCAACCACCTAATTAAAAACAATAAGGCTGAATCTGCTTCTTTATTGAGTAAAATAGATGATGTGAATTTAAAAATTAGAGTTCGCAGAAACTTAATTCAAATAACCAATCAACAAGCTAATTTACTTACAAGAGAAATTAATAGTAATAAAAAAAACATTGAAAATTTAGAGACTGAATTGGATTTACTAAAAAAGAATTATGCCGATATGGTAGTACGCTCTTATAAAAGTAAATCTAAACAAAGTAAGCTAATGTTCTTACTTTCATCTGAGAATTTTTTACAAGCATATAAGCGCTATAATTATATGAAACAATACAAGAGTTTCCAAAAAAAACAAGCCGACTCTATTGTTTCTAAAACAGAACAGCTGCATGCATTAAACGCTACGTTACAAATACAAAAACAAAACAAAGAAGCTCTAATAGCTGAAAACAGAACTGCTCAAGTAGCTTTACAAAAAGAAAAAAATCAGCAACAACTATTAGTAAAAGATCTTAAAAAAGATGAAGCTAAATACCGAAAAAGTATAGCTAAAAAACAAAAAGAAAGTGATCGAATTGAAGCTCAGATAGAAAAAATGATTCGTGATGCTATTGCAAAAGCGAATAAAAAATCTGGAACCAAAAAAAGTATCAAAACATTTACCTTAACTGCCGAAGCCAAAGCATTAGCTAAGAACTTTAGTAACAATAAAGGAAAGTTACCTTGGCCAACTAAAAGAGGTGTATTAACAAAAAAACCTGGAAAACAAAGACACAGTGCCGTTAAAGGAGTTTACACCACTAGTAAAGGTATAGAAATAACCACTTCTAAAGATAGTGACGCAAGAGCTGTTTTTAACGGAGAAGTCTTTGTTATTCAGAAAGTAAAAGGGGCAAATAAAGCCGTTTATATTAGGCATGGTAATTATATAACTGTTTACCATAACCTTAAAGAAATATACGTTAAAAAGGGAGATATTGTTCAGACTAAAGACCCTGTTGGTAAAATTGCTACCAACTCTGAAAACAAAACAATTTTAAAATTTTATTTGTTTAAAGATAGTGCTAATCAAAATCCAACACATTGGATTTATAAAATGTAACTATTCTAAAACTGTAACTATTCTAAAACTGTAACTACTTTAATTGGTATAAGAAACTGAATGCTTACCGGAACCTCATCACCTGGAATATTTTTATCTACACCCGGTAGTTGCTTCATGGCTGGTCGTATTTTGGGCAAGCTTAACAAACTTTCTTTTATTGTTTGATCTATTGAAGGCATCAACATTTTTAAACTATCACTGGCAGTAGTTTCTAAAACACTTAATTCTCCTAGTTTGTTTACTTCTACAAAAACCTGAAACTCTTCATTTAAAGGTTTATCGAGTACTATTTCGTTAGTAAACACATTAGAGGATATATGCTTACTTAAAGTCGTAATAAAACATTCTTTTTCTGCTAAAACATCTCCTTCTAAACTTTCGCATTCAGAAAAAATAGGATATTTATCTACTTTCGTTTTATCTAGGTTTTTAAGCTTTTCTTGAACCAAATCATGATCTTCATCAGACACATGAATCTTTTTGTTTTCGAAGTAATTACACGAAAACAATAGTAATAATAATAGAATACAACTTAGTTTCTTCAAATCAGTCATTTAGACCCTAAAAATACGAATTTCTCATCGATCTACAGTATTCTTCTAACTACTTACTCAATTGAGTTTCATCATCTAAATGAATTTTTCTCTTTCGAAATAACTTATTCTTTCTTCAACAATTTTATCTAATCGCTTATCTTTTCCTTCAAATCTTAGTTTTATAATATTGTATTACTTTATTGTAAGTACCTAACAAGTATAAACTATCTGTTATTTTACAGCCGAATTTTGTCATTCAGCTGTAAAATAGCACTTATAATAAATAAAAAACTTTTTATTTACTTAACCATGAATTGAATTGGTAAAGAATAAGGTACTGTAACCAATTTTCCTTTGTGCTTGCCAGATTTCATTTGAGGCAACAAACTCATTACACGCCTTGCTTCTACTGCTAGACTTTCATGCGGAGCTCGTGCTTTAACTTCAAGAATATTACCCTCTTTATCTATTTTAAAAGCGACCCATATTTTTTGCAATCCTTTTAAGCTTTCCTCCTTAGCTAATTTTGTATTAAAATTTTGAGCAACAAATTCTGATATTTTTTGAGATAAACAATCTTTTATTTCTTTCTTGGATCCATTTTCATTGCAACCAGGATAAACAGGTGAGTTCTCTATAATTGCAAACGGAACATCTACATCTTTCTTTTCTTGTGCTGAAACTATAAAAATGCTAGATATGAACAACAATACTATTAAAGATAATTGAGCGGTTGTAAAGTACTTACCTAATTTTGATTTTTCTTTTGATAACATAATATTCGATTTTTAATTAATGATGATTTTGATTCTAAAAACAATATATAGCTTTAGTTAATTTTAAACTTTATTGGTAACGCATACGGTACCGTAACTGCTTTGCCTTTATGTATACCAGGTTTCATTTTCGGTAAAGAATTTATAACACGTTTAGCTTCTACTACTAAATCTTCATGCGGAGCTCTAGCCCTAACTTCTACTATATTACCTTCTTTATCTATTTTAAACGCAACAGCAATTCTTAATAAACCGGTTAATTGATTTTGCTCCCCTATTTTTGTATTAAATTCTTTAGCTACGAATTCTGTTATTTTTTGAGAAAAACATTTTTTTAATTCTTCTCTAGTCCCATTTTCATCACAACCCGGATAAACAGGCGACTTCTCTAAAACCGCAAAAGGAACATCTACATTGGTAGCATAATCTACATCTTCACTCATTAATTCTTCTTTAGCTTTTGCTTCTTTATATTTAGCTACCCATTCCTCTTCATTTGGCAATTCATAGTTTAATTCTTTTAAACGACTCAATAGTTTTTCTTGTCTAAGCATGGTTGCAAAACTTATCTTTTTATCATCATCATACTTAGAGTCTATATTATCTAATAAACTAGACACACACATTTCTGCCATAACAAAATTCATGAAATCTTGGTCTTCTTGATGCAATTCTCCCTGACTATTTTTCTTAATTGATGATATTAGAAACATGCTCATATTAAAGTATTTTTTTGCATCGATAGTCTCTAATTGAGCCTTATTATTTGCATAATATTTTTTCAACTTAAAAATTAATTCCTTGTATTGTTCTGGTGACAGCTTTTCTTTTTCGGTAATATTATTCGGTATAGCATCTTCTATTATTTTTATAACATCTCTTATAACAGTATTCTCTGTAAACTCTTGTTTTTTTTGATTAGTTAAACTGCTTTTTGTATCTACTTCTGAACAAGACACATAAAAAAGCATACTCAACACTATTGGTAAAACCCCAAAGTATCTAACTAGCTTAATTGATTTTGATTTTTGTTTGGTTAACATAATAATTCGTTTTTTGATTAATGATGATGAATAAAATTGATTGACTAATGAAAACTGAGTAACCCCAAAAGTTTGGGCTAACAAATCTTCATAATAGTGTTTTTGATTTTGAGATGCATTCCTGTCTGCTATAAACTCATGCACTTCGGTAATTCTTTTCTGATAGATATATATTAACGGATTAAACCAAAAGATGATTCTTAATAATTCAAACCACAATAAGTCTAAACTATGCCACTCATTAGCGTGAACCTTTTCGTGTTTCAAAATGCTTTCTTGCTCTGATTTTTCTATCTGATCTCCTAAAAATATTTGATTGAAAAAAGAAAAAGCTTCATTAGAATTCTGTATCCATACCACCAAGTAATTGCCTTTCCATTGGTTCGGATTTGTATACTTATAGTAATAAATTCTAGATACTTTATATAACAACAACAATGCGCAAATACCAATACCTATATACCAAAGCACCTCTATTGAAAATAATGATGATGATTCTGGAACTAGTTGAACTACTCCATTAGTAATATTTCTAGTTCTGTTAACAGGCTCTTGCTCTCCAATTAATATTTCAGGCAACTGAATTACTAATGCTTTTTGTAAAGCAGGAACAGTATTTGCAAAAAACGACAACTTAACAAATGGTAATAATAGTGACAAAACTGAGCTTACTAACAAATACGATCTATTAGCATTAAAAAAGGTTTCTCTTCTTAAAAAAGCCTCATAAAACAACCAGAAAACTAGCTGAAACAATATGATTTGTATAATATAAGTTTCCATAATTTATTTTATTTACCCTTCTTTGATTGAATTTCTTTTAAAATAGCCTCTAAATCATTTACAGAAATATCATTACTCTTAGTAAAAAAAGAAACCATACTTTTAAAAGAGCCCTGAAAATATCCTTCTACTAACCTATGGGTAGTTTGTTTACTATAAGTTTCTTTTGTTATTGTTGGGTAATACAAGTATCCTTTCCCTTTTTGTTGATGATCTACAAAACCTTTTGTTTCTAATATTCTAATAATGGTAGAAACTGTATTGTATGCAGGCTTTGGCTCTGGAAACAAACCTATTAGCTCTTTTACAGAAGCTAACTCTAATTGCCATAAATACTGCATTATTTCTTCTTCCGCCTTGGTTAACTGTTTCATAATTCAATTCGATTTTGAGTAAACTTATTTTGTTCAACTAAATTTTTAGTTAAAACAAATATAAACTAAAAATTTAGTTGAACTAAGTTTTTAGTTTAAAAATGTAACTTTTTTAACATTTAAACGTCTTATCAAAAAAAGCTATATGGATATTATTTTAGTACTTATCGGTATTTTATTAATGATTGGTGGTATAGTAGGTAGTTTTTTACCTGTGCTTCCGGGGCCTTTAACTAGTTGGTTCGGATTATTAGTGCTATACTTAACAGAAAGAATTGAAATTAATTATTGGGTATTGGGCATTACCTTGGCTATAGCTATTGGTATTTATATTTTAGACTATATAATTCCTGCTATGGGCACTAAACATTTTGGAGGGTCTAAATACGGTATTTTTGGTACAACCATAGGTTTAATAGTTGGTCTTATCTTTTTTCCTCCCTTTGGTATTATTATAGGACCATTTTTAGGAGCCTTAGCTGGAGAATTATTATACGATTCTAAAGACTCCAGTAGAGCCTTTAAAGCGGCTTTTGGGTCTTTTATAGGTTTTCTTACCTCTACTTTTATTAAGTTTATAGTAGCTTCGGTTTACTTTGGAATGTTTCTTTGGATTTTACTAAGTAACGGAAGTGGTATATTTTAAATACAAGTCTATTTTTCTAACAACTCTTTAACCTTGTTAATCATAGTATCATCTTCATCTTTAATCTGATAAGAAAGAACTAAATCAAACATTTGCTCAGCTATAGCTGCTTTAATACTTCTCTTTATATAAGCATCATGTTCAGAAGTTGTAACGGTTAACTCACCTCTGGTTTTAATTCGTAAATAATCTTTAAACTCTTGTAATAGTTTATCTGATACTTCGAAGTCATTAATAAAACTAATTCTTGAAAAAGTATGATAGTGTTTTCTGTTATTCTCTAAAACATCAAATACAAAGTTATCTAACATATTGGTTTTTACTCCAAATGCTACTTTATTGTATTCTTCATTGGATTTAATCGGTACAAATACATCAGGAATAATACCTCCGCCACCGTAAACTACTTTTCCTCTTGGCGTAGTAAATTTTAATGAATCGGCTACTTCTATTTTAGTTGAGTCTGTTAATTCTCCAGAGGTATACCTTGCAGCATAATCATCGTAATAATCTCCTTCTTTTTGGTTTTTATAAGGCTTTTGTATAGACCTACCCGTAGGCGTATAATACCTTGAAACTGTTAAGCGAATTGCACTTCCATCTCCTAATTGCATTTCACGTTGTACTAGTCCTTTTCCAAAAGAACGCCTACCAACAATGGTTCCTTTATCATTATCTTGCAAAGCTCCAGCTACAATTTCACTTGCTGAAGCTGCATCTTCGTCTATTAACACATATACATGCCCTTTTTCAAAACTACCTTTAGATGTTGCAAAAAACTTTTCTATGTTCCCTTTTTTGTTTTTGGTAAACATAATTAGTTTATCATCTTCTAAAAATTCGTCTATTATTTGGTTAGCTCTATCTAAAAAACCTCCAGGGTTCCCTCTTAAATCTAAAACTAAATGCGTAAGGTTTTGTTTTTGTAGCTTCGTTAACTCTTCTTTAAATTCCTTATAAGTAGTTTCTGCAAAGCGATTGATTTTGATATAGCCTAATCTATCTTCTAACATATAAGCAACAGGAACACTCTTTATAGGTACTTTATCTCTTTCAACCCTTACTTTAAAAACACTATCGGTAACAGGTCTGTAAATAGTCAAATCAACAACAGAATTCAATTCCCCTTTTAGCTTTTTTACCACATCTTCACTAGAAAACTTTTTCCCGTACAAGGTATCATTATTGGCTAATAATATTTTATCACCCCCTTTAATTCCTACTTTTTCACTTGGTCCATCTTGTATAGCCTTAATGACAGAAATGGTATCTTTTTTTAAATAAAAACTAACACCAATACCTACAAACTCACCATTCATAGACTCTGTTACAGCCGCTAAGTTTTTTTCTGGAATGTATACTGAATGTGGATCTAAATTCTCTAAAATTTTATTTACTGTTACATCTACAATGCTATCTGTATCAACCTCATCTACGTACTCATAATCTATATAATCAATTAGCCTGTTTAACTTCTGCTTTTTAGCAGAAGCCAACAAAGGAGTGTTGTTACCAAAACGAAACAAACCACCAAACCAGAAGCCTATTGCTAAGGTAACTCCAATTATTAATGGTAAATATTTCTTTTGATAACCCATACTTTCTATTTTAAACCAATTCTTTAATCTCTGCTAAATGTTCTACAACTACCCCTGCTTTTTCTAAAAAACGAATACCAGAATCGTCTTTATACTCTTCTAGATATACAACTCTTTTAATTCCAGCCTGATGAACCAACTTACTACATTCTTTACAAGGTGATAAGGTAATATACAGGGTTGCTCCTACGCAAGATTGAGTAGACGATGCTACTTTTAATATCGCATTTGCCTCTGCATGCAACACATACCACTTGGTATAACCTTCTTCATCTTCGCAATAATTTTCGAATCCGGTTGGCGTACCATTGTATCCGTCAGAAATAATCATTCTATCTTTCACAATAATTGCGCCAACTTGTTTTCGATTACAATGGGAAAGCTTTCCCCATTCCTTAGCCATACGCAAATATGCCTTATCGTAACGTTCTTGTTTTTTATCTATCATAATATATATGCTACCAAACTACTAAATTCAGACTAAATTGTATAACAAGTATTTGTTAAAGTTTAGCGCTCTAACAACATCGGAATAATTAAACCTATTACTATAGAAGAAACGACCAGCACCCAATCTTTTCTTGTAACTCTTAAAAAAGTTTGGAATAAAGTAGCTAATATTAACATAGCAACTACAATTAAAACTTGAGCAATTTCTATACCTAGAGCAAACTCTAAAAGGGGTACTATTTTTTCTTCTGATCTACCAATTATCATCCTGAAATAATTAGAAAACCCTAAACCATGAATCACACCAAAAAACAAAGTAGTAAAAAACAACACTCCTACTTTGTCATTCGTTTGATTTTTACCGGCCGTTATTATATTATAAACAGCAGCAACGCCAATAGTAACGGGTATTAAAAACTCAACTAAACTACTTTTTACGCTTACTACTTCAAAAGCCGCTAAAATTAATGATAAGGTATGTCCAACTGTAAAAACTGTTACTAGCAGTAAAATTTTTTTCCAATTTGAAAATAAATAAGGAGCTGCCAATACCATTAAAAACAATACATGATCGTACCCATTTATATCTAATACATGAGTTAGACCTAATTCTAAAAATAATTTAAATTGTTCCATAACTCAAAACTACAAAAAAAGCGACCAAACTTGGTCGCCTATTAGTTAATATCATATTAAAGTTTAATCGTCGCTACCTGCAAATCGCATGATAAAGTACATTAAAGTAGCTAAGGCTCCTATTGCAGCTACTAAATAAGTTCTAGCTGCCCATTTTAATGCGTCTTTTGCTCCAGCATGCTCTTCTCGGGTTACCATGTGTTTGTTTTCTAACCAAGCTAAGGCTCTGTTACTAGCATCGTACTCTACTGGTAAAGTGATAACACTAAATGCTGCCATAATACCAAATAAAATAATACCAGCTAACATTACCATTTTACCCATTGGAGAACTTAAAGAAAGCATAAAGCCTCCCATTATTACCCATTGAGATAAACCAGAGGCCACTTGTACTATTGGTACAATTTTAGATCTCATTGTTAACCAAGAATAAGCAGTGGCGTGTTGCACAGCATGACCTACTTCATGAGCAGCAACCGCTGCCGCAGCTGCATTGCGTTGGTTATATACACCCTCGCTTAAATTAACAGTTTTATTTGCTGGGTTATAATGATCTGTTAGCATTCCAGGAGTAGATATAACTTTTACGTCATAAATACCATGATCTGCTAACATTTTTTCGGCTATTTCGGCCCCACTCATTCCGTTGCGTAAATGCAGCTGAGAATATTTTTTAAATTTACTTTTTAATCTAGAACTCACTAGCATACTAACTAAAGCTAAAACACCAGCGATTATATAATATCCCATCATAATTTTAAATCTTTTTATAAAGTTACAATATTAAAAAACAAAAACCTCGCCAAATAAGCGAGGTTAAAATATATCTGTAAATATGTCAGTAACTACTCTTTCCATTTAAGACTTTCCATCAATATTTTAACATCCTTTTTTAAATAATCTGAAGCTGGCAAAATAGAATCGTAATTTGGTTTGGCATGAAAATGAATTGAACCTGAAAGAAAATGATTTACACTATCTGTTACATAAAATTGCAAAGCAGAAGCAGCATCGCCTTCAACATCATATACCATTCCGTAAGCTCTTTGTTTTTTATTCTCATATGGAATAGTAACTATACCATCTGCTTTTACCGTGTGCTCTTGAGTTAAATTTTGAGCATCTCTCAACAACATCTTAAGGTTGTTATTTATTGGAGAATAGGTAATGTGTATTTTACCCTTTAACTTAGGGTAATTAAGATTTAGGCCACAATAACTCTTCCATTTAGGAGCTTCAATCTCTGCATGTATGTTTTTCTCGAAAGTATATGGGCAGGTAGATTTCATTTCGGCGTACATGGGTTTTGGGTATTCTAAGCTTAAATACCCTTTTGGTTTAGGTAATACATCTTCATTACAAGACACAAAACCTAACAATAAAACCAATATGTAAAATATATTTTTGATAGTATATAAACTTAAAAAGCCGATTTAAATTGCTCAAGGAAACGAGCATCATTCTCGTAAAACAATCTAATATCACTAATTTGATGTAGTAACATTGCTATTCGCTCGATTCCCATACCAAAAGCAAAACCTGAATATTCTTTTGGATCGATACCACAATTAGTTAAAACATTAGGATCTACCATTCCACAACCCATAATTTCTAACCAACCTGTACCTTTAGTTATTCTATAATCTGTCTCTGTTTTTAATCCCCAATAAATATCTACCTCTGCACTTGGCTCTGTAAAAGGGAAATAAGACGGGCGTAATCTTATTTTAGATTTACCAAACATCTCTTTTGTGAAATACAATAGCGTTTGTTTTAAATCTGCAAACGACACATCTTTATCTATATACAAACCTTCTACCTGATGAAATATACAGTGAGAACGTGATGATATTGCTTCATTTCTAAATACTCTACCAGGAGAAATAGTTCTAATTGGTGGTTTATTATCTTCCATATAACGCACCTGAACAGAGCTTGTGTGTGTTCTTAACAATACATCTGGATTGGTTTGAATAAAAAACGTATCCTGCATATCTCTTGCTGGATGGTACTCTGGCAAGTTTAATGCAGAAAAGTTATGCCAATCATCTTCTATTTCTGGTCCTTCTGAAACATTAAACCCTATATTAGAAAAAATATCTATGATTTGATTCTTTACTAAAGAAATTGGATGTCTAGAACCTAGTTCTATTGGCTCAGATGGTCTAGATAAATCTCCATAACCACCTTTTGCTTCTTCTTGGCTCTCAAACTCTTCTTTTAAGGCAGTAACTTTATCAGAAACGGTATTTTTTAACTGATTAACCATATTACCGAATTCCTTCTTTTGATCATCGGCCACATTTTTAAATTCAGCAAAAAAGTCTTTTACTAAACCTTTTTTTCCTAAGTACTTAATTCTATAGGCCTCGACCTCTTCTTTGGTTTGGGCTTTAAAATTTTCTGCTTCTCCAATAAGTTCTTTAATCTTATCTATCATCATGCTCTAGTTTGCGAGGGGCAAATTTACAACTTAAAATTATGCTATCAATTCTTTTTCTAAAAAATAGCTTACAATAGCCTCTTTCATTAAAATAGTTTGCTCTCCAGCTTTTAAATTTGGTAAAGCTTCTAAGGTATTATAATGTGGCCACCCATCGTCATCTATAAAATCGAACTCATAATAACCATACGGTTCTAACAACCTACATATTGCTATATGCATTAGGTTTACTTTTTCGTCTTTTTTAAACTTTCTATGTAATTGTCCTAATTCTTGTACTCCAATTAAATAGATAATACTATCTAAATCTAACACATCTCCTTCTGCAAAACGATTAGAAAGTATGTTTACTACTTCATTCCAACGTTCTTTTAATTGCTCATCTCTAGCCATTTTCTTCTTCAAAATTTTAAAAGTGTAAAAGTACGGAGATTTTTAATTGCAGCCAATGTACTAACATGAAGTATTAATATTACTCTGGTAATGTTAGCTTTAATTGTTTAATTCGTTTTTTATCTAACAACTCTACAGTAAACTGATAATCATGAAAGGTGATCTTTTCATTTTTTTTAGGAAAGCTTCCAGATATTTCTAATACAAATCCAGCAATGGTCTCGGCCTCGCCTTTGTGCTCTTCAAACAAATCAGTATCTACATTGGTAACTTTATACAAATCTTTTAATGATGTTTTTCCTTCAAACACGTAATTATTATCATCTATTTGCGAATAAACTAAATGATCATCGTCAAACTCATCACTGATATCCCCAACAATTTCTTCAATAATATCTTCTAAAGAAACTACACCAGAAGTTCCGCCATATTCGTCTACCACAATAGCTAAATGCACTTTTTTTTCTTGAAACTCATTCAGTAAGTCGTCTAGTTTCTTGTTTTCTGGAACAAAAAAAGGTTCGCGAATTAAATTTTGCCACTTAAAGTTGTTTTTATCTATGTGCGATAGCAAATCTTTAACATAAAGTACCCCTTCTATTTTATCTAAAGATTCTGTATATACTGGTATTCTCGAAAAACCAGCTTTAGTAATTTGTTTAATGATATTTGTAAACGAATCTTGTATGTCTAATGCAAAAATATCAATTCGAGGACACATAACTTGACTTGTGTCTGTATTACCAAAAGAGACTATACCTTCTAACATCTTCTGTTCTTCTACAGTTGTATCTTTTTCACAAGTAAGCTCTAAAGCTTGTGACAATTCATTTACACTAATATTAGACTTTGTTTTAGCTAATCTTTTTTCTAAGAATGTTGATGTTGTTTGCATAGGATAACTAAAAATCCTAAAAAACCTAGTCATAACTAACAAAGGTTTAGCCATAAAACCAGAAAACTTTTCGTTATTTCTACTAGCGTATACTTTAGGAAGAATTTCTCCGAATAATAAAATTAAAAATGTAGCTACACCTACTTTTAATACGGTAGCGAGTTTTATAACAAACCATCCTAAAATATCAAACTTAACATTTATGCTCTCAAAAAAAGGATTAAACAAATTAGCAAACAAAAGTACTATAGCTATATTGATAAAATTATTAGCAACCAAAATTGTCGCCAGTAACTTTTTAGGGTTGGCTAGTAGTTTAACTACAGATTGCCTGTTTCTAAATTGGTTAGACTCGTCTTCTAATTGTATTTGAGTTAACGAAAAAAAAGCTACTTCTGCACCCGAAATTAATGCCGAACATACCAATAAAAACAATAAGCCTACAAAACCAATTAAGGTACTCGAAGCTATAAATAAAAATCCTATTACAAAATATTGGGAATCGGGGTCCAATTATATATCAAATTAGTTAAACGTTCTTTTTAGAAAGGTAAATCATCGCCGTCTTGTTGCTGCCCAATTGGTTGTTGTGGTATAGCTTGATTAGATTGTCTATGCTGTTGATCTGACTGTGCAGGTTGAGACTGTTGCTGTCCCTGATAACCTCCTGGATGTTCATTTTTAGGAGTCAAAAAAGTGAAATCCTGAACATGAATTTCTGTTGAATAACGAGTGTTTCCATCTTCGGCTTGCCACTGCCTAGTCTTTAAACGTCCCTCTACATATATTTTATCACCTTTTTTTAAATACTTCTCGCAAACCTCAGCTCCTTTGTTTCTAACTACTACATTATGCCACTCTGTATTTGTTACTCTCTCTCCTGTTTGCCTATTGGTATAGCTTTCGTTTGTAGCAATGGGAAACCTACCTAAACATCCTCCACCTTCAAAATAATGCATTTTTACATCATCACCTAAATGCCCAATTAGCATTACTTTATTTAATGTTCCGCTCATAATATTAGTTCTATCTCTTATCAAAAATAAGACTTTTTTAATTGTTCTTACAGAAGTCTTTAATAAAATTAGCAATTAAAACTGGTACTGGGTACTTTTCTATTTCAGTAAAAGACACTTTATTATTAGATATTTCATCAACATCAATTATCCAAAACTTGGTATATATATGCCTATGAGATAACTTATGTACAATAGAATTTTCGTTATATAAAACGGGAGTATTACTTTCTAATCCTAACTGCTTTAACTTATCTGATAAAACCAATTGACTTAGAGTAATTTCTTTAGGTGATTCTATTAATGGAAATTCAAATAAATTAGCCCAAATTCCTTTTGGGGGTCTTTTTACTAAAACAGTATCGTTATTATGACTTATAGGTACAATGTAGTTATAATAAACTTTTTTAATTTTTATTTTTTTTAATTTAACTGGCAATTCTTTTACCCTATTACTCTTATAAGCTTGACAACTATCTATTAATATGCAATTATTACATAATGGGCTTTGTGGCTTACAATGTATAGCTCCAAATTCCATGATAGCTTGATTATAAGTTGCTGGATTATCTTTATCTAAAAGCTCTGAAGCTAACAACGCAAACTCTTTTTTACCAATTGACTCATTTATTGGTGTATCTATATTAAAAACTCTAGACAAGACTCTAAATACATTTCCATCTAAAACTGCTTTAGGTTCTCCAAAACAAATTGAAGCTATAGCACTGGCTGTATAATCTCCAACACCTTTTAAGCTGAGTAAGCCATTATAATTATTTGGAAACAATCCGTTTAATTCTCTACTAACAAATTTTGCTGTAGCATGTAAGTTTCTAGCTCTAGAATAATACCCAAGGCCTTGCCATAATTTTAGCACTTCATCTTCATTAGCTTTTGCTAAATCATGTACAGTAGGAAACGCATTAATAAAAGACAAATAATAAGGCATACCTTGTGCAACTCTTGTCTGTTGTAACATAATTTCTGACAACCAAATTTTATACGGATCGGTAGTATTCCTCCAAGGCATATCGCGTTTGTTTACTAAGTACCACGAAATGAGTTTTTTAGCTATTTCATTCATATTCTTGTATATTTGGCGAATATAATTTTTTATCTAGTTAAAATTTAATCAATTAGCATTTCTATTTGGAATTTTAATTATTATATTTGCAACCCGAAAAATTTGAACATACTATTTAAATAATTACATAATGACAAAAGCAGATATCGTAGCTAAAATATCAGAAAAGCTAGGGATTGAAAAAGGAGATGTACAAGCAACTGTTGAATCTTTTATGGAGGAAGTTAAGACTTCTCTAGAAAGTGGAGACAATGTATATTTAAGAGGATTTGGTAGTTTTATCATTAAAACGAGAGCTGAAAAAACTGGTAGAAACATTTCAAAAAACACTACTATTAAAATACCTGCTCACAACATTCCAGCATTTAAACCTGCTAAGACATTTGTAGAAGGTGTAAAAACCAATGTACAAGTAAAGTAATACAACACTAAAACGAATTATTAACTAAAAAAACTTTTATTATGCCAAGTGGTAAAAAAAGAAAAAGACATAAGGTAGCTACTCATAAGCGTAAGAAGCGTAGAAGAGCTAACCGTCACAAGAAAAAGTAGTTTTCATAAACTACTTTTTCTATTTAAAACGTTCCTTGAAATTGGGCTAAAACAAATTGCCCTACAGATAATTATACCTGTAAAAAAATTGTGTAATCCATCTATTGCGTTATAAACGTAGTGGATACAAAATACAACAGAGTGAACAAAGAATTAATAATTAGATCCAGTTCCTCAAAAGTTGATTTTGCCTTATTAAAAGATGGAAAACTAATAGAATTACATAAAGAAGAAAACAGCGCCAATCAGTTTACGGTTGGTGATATTTTTCTAGCAAAAATTAGAAAAACTGTACCTGGGTTAAACGCAGCTTTCGTTAACGTTGGCTATGAAAAAGATGCTTTTTTGCATTACCATGACTTAGGTCCAAATATTCCTTCTTTATTAAAATTCGTTAAACGTGTAAGCACAGGTAAACTAAAAGATTTTGATCTAAAAAACTTCCCATTTGAAGAACCGATTGACAAAGATGGTGCTGTTAATGATGCACTAAAATCTAATCAATCTATTCTTGTACAAATTGTAAAAGAACCTATTTCTACAAAAGGACCTCGATTGAGTTCTGAGCTATCTATAGCTGGACGATACATCGTACTAGTTCCTTTTTCTGACCGTGTTTCGGTGTCGCAAAAAATTAGCGATAGAAATGAGAAAGGCAGACTAAAGAAATTGATTCAAAGCATCAAACCTAAAGGGTTTGGTATTATCGTTCGTACTGTGGCAGAAGGCAAAAAAGTAGCCGAACTGGACAAAGACTTACAAGACTTGTTGTCCAAGTGGACAGCAATGTGTAAAAAATTACATAAAGCAGAATTACCATCTACTGTTTTAAGCGAAATGAATAGAGCCTCTTCTATTTTAAGAGACCTTTTTAATGATTCATTTACAGCTATACATGTTGATGATAAATTACTTTATGGCCAAATTAAAGAAACGGTGCAACGTATTGCACCTAAAAAAGAATCTATTGTTAAACTATACAAATCTCAGACTCCAATTTTTGAGAAATTTGGCATAGAAAGACAAATTAAAACTTCTTTTGGCGAGACGGTTTCTACAAGCAAAGGAGCCTATTTAGTTATAGAACACACAGAAGCTATGCATGTAATAGATGTTAATAGTGGTAACCGTTCTAATAAAGCTAAAAGTCAAGAAGGAACAGCTCTTGAGGTTAATCTAATTGCAGCTACAGAGGTAGCTAGACAACTACGCTTGAGAGATATGGGCGGTATTATTGTAGTTGACTTTATTGATATGTCTAATGCCGATAACAGAAAGGCACTATTTCAACACTTAAAAGATGAAATGGCAGACGATAAAGCTAAACACAAAATATTACCTCCAAGTAAATTTGGTTTAGTACAAATTACTAGACAACGTGTGAGGCCAGAAAGAAATATTGACACACTAGAGGCAAATCCTAACGGAAATAATGGAGATAAAATAGAAGCTCCTATTGTTCTAGTAAACAAAATGACAGCTGAGCTAAACAAATTATTAAATAAAGGTCATAAAAGCGTTACATTAAACGCACATCCCTTTATTGCAGCCTTTTTAACTAAAGGCATTCCATCTATACGTTCAAAATGGTTTTTTGAACATAAAAAATGGATCAAAATATTACCTAGAGATGCTTACACTTATCTTGAGTATCATTTTTATGATAACAAAGGAAATAAATTAAAATAAAAAAATCCTGTTCGTATCGAACAGGATTTTTTTTATTCTTTTTTACAAAAATCTGTGAGTAATTAATTACCCCCTTCTATTAATATATTATCATAAAAGAACTTTTCATCGCTTGCCCAAGTATTTGATGTAATGCGAATTGCCAAAGTTGTACCACTTAAACCAGACACCGAAACTTGACCAGTAGGAAAAGTACCATCTGCAACTGCTGGTGCAACCAATGTATGATTTACTGTTCCGTTACCCCCATAATTAGCCACAAGTTGCCAAGCTCCTCCATCTATCGAATATTCTATATTCACATAATCATTTTGATTATTTGTATCGTCTGTAGAATGATCTGAATGATCGTATTCTAAGTTACCAGAAGCATCTATATCTACAGAAAAACACACTGTTGCATATCCAGAAATTGTAACCGCCTGAGTAATAAATGAAACTGGCCCGTCTGTATTATTTAATTCAAACTGCCCTGTAGCATTGGTATACGCATAGTCATTATCTTGCCCTAAAAAATCTGCTGCAGAATCATCAACAGTCCAAGTAACTCCCCCTGGGTAATCTCCAGAATTGGTCCTTCTATCTCTTCCCGTATTTAAAGTATATCCTGAGAAATCTTCTAAATAAATTTGCGTATTACATACTGGCACAGGAGCACAATTAATACTCCTCCAAACTGCTTGATCTCCATCGTAAATATCCCAACACCATTTTCCGGTACTTGGATCGCTAACAAAAACCATTAAACCATCATCTGCAGCTGTTACCGGAATACTAGTTTGTTCTGCCTCTGTTACTACGGGCATTATAAAACCACCTACTTTAGTAGTTATATAATTAGCCGTTTCAATATGTAATACTGCTGCCGAACTAGGTGTAGTTGTTCCTATACCAACTTGAGAAAATGATAAATTAACTATCATGAAAATGAATACATATTTTATCATACCTATTTTAGTTTAAGTTTAAAACTACATTATCTATAACCCAAATTTCATTAGTAGAATTATTATGCATCCTTACTTGTATATATAACGTAGCTACCGCTGGTAAATTTGACAATGTAACTTTTGAATAGGCATTTGGCCCAGTTAAATTACCTCCCATTGTTGGAGCATAATTTGTAGGTGTATTGTCACCATCGTATACCCCTGAGGCTACTGCAGATCCTGCAAAACTCCACTTAGCATTATTGTTACCATTAATCGTTACTTCTGATGACCAAGTAGTATTATCTGTACTTACCAGTACCTCAACCACATCTGTACCATCTGCACCATTTCCAGACGTACCAGCAAATGAAGCCAAATCAAATGATAAATCAATGTTTGAATATGTAGATGAATCTATTGGATCAAAAGACAACGTAGAGTTAGAATTACTAACTTGATAACCCTGTGCACCTTCAGAATACATTGGTGCACTAGGAAAAATTCCGTTACCTGAAGACATAGAACCTGAACCACCTGTATAAGTTAATGTTGGAGTTGCTGGTGTGGCTTCAAAATCTTGATAATAAATAATTGATGCTCCTACAATAGGCATGCAATACATGTCTACCCACGCAGAACTTGAAGCTCTGTAAATTTGAACACAACGAGTTGTGCCATCTGATAGGAAAATCATCATGCCATCATCTGCAGCTGTTACCGGAATTGTTGCTCGCTGAGCTAAAGTTACTTTTGGGGGCATAAAACCACCATGAGTTCCTGAACCATTTAAAGATTCTAAATGTAAGACTGATGCGTTACTTGGATTAGTGGTGTTAATACCTACTTGAGCTGACATTAAACCACAGAAAAGCAGTAGCAACAAAGCTATTTTTTTCATACTTTTGGGATAATTAATTAGTAAAACCGGTTCAAATATACAATTTTTTTAGACATCTAACCGTGTACTTATCAACACTTTAGACCCTTAATGAAAACATAACATTAATATAAAAAATTTAACATTTTTTTCTTTTTTGAATAATAAAACTTACACCGTATCTGAAGCTAAAAAAAAACTAGAATATTACTGTGCTTACCAAGAACGTTGCCACAAAGAAGTGACAGACAAACTTAAAAGCCTAGGTATGATAGCTATAGCTATAGACGAAATTATTTATCACCTAATAAAACATAATTATTTAAACGAAGAGCGGTTTGCTAAAAGCTTTGCTAGAGGTAAGTTCAATCATAAACATTGGGGTAAAATCCGAATAAAAAGAGAATTAAAGTTTAGAAAAATTTCTGAATACAATATAAGAACTGCTCTTAAAGAAATATCTGAAGAAGATTATATAAAAAAAATATACTTAATTAGTGAAAAGAAAATTGAAGCTTTACAGCAAAAAACAAAACAAGAACAACAAAAGAAAATATTCAATTATCTTCAATACAGAGGTTGGGAAAACCACTTAATTTACGAAGTTATTAATAATCTATTTGATTAATTTTATGAGTATATCTAATTGCCTTTTCAAGCTTTGTATTTAACCAATCTTCTCCTTTTAACTTGCGCATAAAATTATCGTAATATCTCATAAAAAAAATATTATAAATAGCTTTCGATACATTTTTAGGATTTCTAGCCAATGAACGTAAACTCATAGAAAAACCAGGCGTGATATATTTCATATAATGCCAATACCCTTCTGGCATATACAGCATATCACCATGATTTAATTCTGCTGTAAAACCTTTAGCTTTCTTTAAAGCTGGCCACTTTTGATAATCTGGGTCATCGAAATTTATATCTTCTCTAGATATTAACGAATAAGGTATTTTATATAGGTATTTAGTTTGGTCTGGAGGAAAAATGATGCACTTCTTTTTACCCTGAAAATGAAAATGTAAAATATTGGCTAAATCAATATCAAAATGCATAAAGGTATATGAATTGGTTCCTCCAAAAAACAGCATTGGCATTGATTTAAACAAGTTCATTCCTAACTTAGGAAACTTAAAATCTGCCTGCAATACAGGTACTTCTTTTAATAAATTGTAGAGGAAAATTCTATAATTAGTCGGCTTACTAAGCAGTAAATCTATATAATCAGACATTTTCATCTGTGTGTGAGGTTCATTAAAACCTTCTTTATAATTTACTGGTCTATTATCATATAAAGGAACTATTTTATCTCCTGCAATTTTTTTAATGTAATCAAAATTCCATTTTAAATATGCAGGCCAATCTTCAGTAAACTTCTCTACTACTACAGGCCTCTGTTTTTTTACATATTCTTGTAAAAAAACCTTTTTTGAAATAGACGAAACTCTATGTACCTCCTCTAATTGCAATAACTTTATAAGTTAAATGATGCTCCCAAGGCAATCATTAGCTGATTGTTTAATTTATCAAATCCTACTGGATCAGATTCGTAGGTTGCTAATGGCACCATAAGCTCTGAATACACTCCAAAACCACTTGTAAAAAAATAACGAGCACCTATATGTCCTCCAAAATTTTTCAAACCTAAATGCAGCCCAGGATATAAATCGAAATTATCACTAATATTCAATACATTACCAATATTGGCATTGAATCTAGCTTTTAAATCAAATGCATCTTTAAATTTAACCTTTACATCTCCTTCAACTCCTAACACATAACCACTTGCTACACCTACAGAGATATTCTCTCCTAAACCATAATCAAAAACGGCTTGTATTCCTCTTGCATATTCTTGAAATACTGCGCCAACTTGTATTTTTTGATCACCTTTACCGCTAAATACTTGTGCTTGTGTAAGGGTGGCAAATAACAACATTGCTAAAACAACAACTTTCTTCATTGTAATATTTTAAAAATTCTTGTTATATATTTCTAACAGCTTTAGCCTTTTCTTTAGCTGCTTCGTTACGCTCAATTTTATGATCTGGACGAGTCCATTTTGGTTTCTCTCCCAAAGATTGATATTGAGAATCTTTTGCTTCAACTGTTTGAGGTTGTACCTTTTTAGTGAAAGGTTTTTGAGGGTTTAGACCTAGCTTTTCAAACATTTTCATATCCTCATTTACGTCTGGATTAGGGGTAGTTAACAACTTATCTCCTGCGAAAATTGAGTTAGCACCTGCAAAGAAACACATTGCTTGCCCTTCTCTTGTCATCTGAGTTCTACCAGCAGATAAACGCACCTGAGTCTCTGGCAATACAATACGAGTTGTAGCTACCATACGTATCATTTCCCATATTTCAACTGGTTTTTCATCTTCTAAAGGAGTTCCTTCTACAGCGACTAAAGCATTAATAGGAGTAGATTCTGGTTGCGGGTCTAAAGTTGATAAAGCTACCAACATACCAGCTCTATCTTCTGCAGATTCACCCATACCAATAATCCCTCCTGAACAAACAGTAACATTTGTTTTACGAACATTATCTATGGTTTCTAAACGATCTTCAAATCCACGTGTAGAAATCACTTCTTTATAATATTCTTCTGAAGAATCTAAATTATGGTTATAGGCATATAATCCTGCTTCTGCTAAACGCTTAGCTTGATTTTCGGTAACCATACCTAAGGTACAGCAAACCTCCATATCTAATTTATTAATAGTACGAACCATTTCTAATACATTATCGAACTCTGGCCCATCTTTAACATTACGCCAAGCTGCTCCCATACAAACACGAGAACTACCTCCTTCTTTAGCACGTAAGGCTTGAGCTTTTACTTGTGAAACAGACATCAAATCATTTCCTTCAATATCTGTATGATATCTAGCAGCCTGTGGACAATAACCACAATCTTCTGAACATCCACCTGTTTTTATTGATAATAAAGTAGATACTTGAACTACATTAGGATCATGATTTTTTCTATGTATAGTCGCTGCTTCATACAATAACTCCATTAATGGCTTATTGTAAATAGCTAAAATTTCTTCTTTTGTCCAATTATGTCTCACTTCGCTCATAATGTCAATCAGTTTTAAAGGTCAAAAATATAAAAAAGGAATGTGAATATAAACTTTATATAGCTCTAGTTAGGTAAAGATACTAACACACTAACTGCATTACCTCCAAAACCTACTGCATTAACTAATATATTTTGAATTTTACTAGGTCTTTTTTGTTTCTCTAAATAAGGAACTGGAATGAATTCTTGCTTTTGAAGCATTAAAATTGCCATTTCTAAACTCAACAATCCGCTAGTAGCAAACGTATGACCTAGTTTCCATTTATTAGTTGTTATAGCTGGTAAATTATCTCCAAATACTTTCTCTATAGCTTTTATTTCTGACAAATCACCTTGAATAGTTCCGGGAGTATGAGTTATAATTACATCAACATCAGAAGCATCATGGTTTTGCAATGCCATTTTCATTGAGTCTTGAAAACAATTTGCTTCAGCAGATATTGAAGCGCTATGTTCTAATTTTTCGGTAGCATAACCAATGCCTGAAATAAGCGCTATTGTTTTTCCTGAAATTTCATTCTCTAAACAAACTGCTACAGCTCCTTCACCCAATACCATCGTATTTTGTCTCTTACTTAAATCTAAAGCTTTACAGGGAAATAAATCTTTTTCCTTAGAGTATACTCTTAAAGCTTTCATTTGAGCAATAGTAAACGGAGTAAGTGCTGCTTCGCTTGCGCCAATTAAAAACTTATCTGACATCCCTGATTGCAACCAAGCTACTCCATTTAACAACGAATGCAATCCTGTAGAACAAGTTATTGAATGACTAATATCTGGTCCCTTCGATTTTAAATCTTGCGCCACCCAAGAAGAAATATTTCCTAGCGTTGTTGTGGGTGAACTCAAGGTTTCTGAAGTTCCTTTTTCTAAATAAGTTTGATGATATTTTTCGAATAAAGTAGTAGCCCCTCTTGAAGAACCAAAATTCACTCCAAAATTCACTTCCGATTTCCAATTAGCATTTTTAACAGCATTTCTTGAAACCAACAAAGCGAAAATAACCGAATTATCTAAATCTAAATAATCATCTTCTAAACGTAGGTTTTTAACTAACTCTTGGCTTTCTTTAGGTAATGCTGCTACCCAAGAACCTCCATTAGCCGCTTTACGTTGCTGTAAATAATGGTTATTAGTTTTATAAACTTCCCATATCTTTTCAGGTTCACTACCTAGTGCCGATAAAGAAGATATAGCTGTTATGGAAATGGGTTTTTTCATAAAATAACTTAAAAAAACACTTCGACAAGCTCAGTGTGACTTTCCAGTAAATTTTGCTGCAAAACTACACTATTTCTAATGCTTCTTCTATAGTTTTATATACTTTTTCTAACTGCTTATCTGTAATTATGTAAGGAGGCTGAATATAAATGGTATTGCCTAAGGGCCTTAAAAAAACCCCTCTTTCCATAAAAAACTTTAATAGCTTATCTCGCAAACCTCCGTAACGCTCTGAATTGGTATTTAAGTCTAAAGCAAAAACCACCCCTAAACTTCTAGTAGATTTTACTTTTGGATGGTTCTCTATTCGCTTAGAAAATTGGTTATGTGAATTGACAATAACACTAATAGCACTTTGTATTTCTTTGGTTTGCAATAATTCTACACTTGCTAGAGCAGCTGTACAAGCCAAGGGATTAGCTGAATAGGTATGACAATGAAATAAACCTTTACTTATATCATTACTCAAAAAAGCATCATAAATATCTTGAGTACAAGAAGTAATTGCCATAGGCATTAATCCGCCAGTTAAGGCTTTGCTCATACAGATTACATCTGGTTTTATTGCTAAATAATCTGATGCGAAATTTTTACCTGTTTTTCCAAAACCAGTCATCACTTCATCAGCAATAGTTATCACTTGATGTTCTTTACATAATTGTAAGATATCATTCAACCCAGTTGCATCGTACATTACCATTCCGGCAGCCCCTTGAATTAATGGCTCGTAAATAAAACCTGCAACAGGAAATTCATTCAAAATAATTTTTAGTTGATCTAAAACTTCCTGATTATTATCCCCATTCGGTACCGGAATACGCTTAACGTCTATTAAAAAATCTTCAAAAGGACCATTATAAACCGATAAACCAGAAATAGACATTGCTCCAAATGTATCTCCATGAAAAGCGTTTTCAAAAGCTACCAAGACATTCCTTTTTCTTTCTTGATTAAAGAAATACTGCAAAGCCATTTTTATACCAACTTCTGTACTGGTAGATCCGTTTTCTGAAAAGAAAATTTTTGCTTGATTATCTGGTAACAACTTCATCATCTCTTCAGATAAATCAACAGCTGGTTGGTGCGTAAAATCGCTAAACATTACCTGATCTAATTGCTTCATTTGATTAGAAACTCGATTAGTAATGTAATCATTGCAATGGCCATACATACAAGTATACCAAGAAGAAATAGCATCTATATACTCATTTCCATCTTCATCTGTTAACACACAACCTTTAGCTTTTATAATAGCTAAACTATCAGGGTTTAACTGATGCTGTTTTAACGGATGCCAAATGTACTTCTTATCTCTTTGTTCTAAACTCATAGTTTACTTCTAAACTTTTGGGCGTATTCTTTAATTACATTTTTATCAAAGTACGGCTCATCTTCTATCCTTCCTATTACTTCTACACCAGTCATTTTTTCAATAATCAACTCCGTACTTTTATGTTCATCTCCACTATAAATTAAAACAACCTCAAATCCTTTTTCTCGAAGTAATTTTATTGTCAATAAGGTATGATTAATACTCCCTAAATAATGACGAGAAACTACAACCACTTTATAATCTGACTGAATAAGGTCAAGAATTGTATCTGAATCGTTTAAAGGAACTAACAAGCCTCCAGCACCTTCAATAATCAAATGGTTGTCTGTTGTAGGTTCTTTTATTTGATCTAACTGAATTTCAACTCCATCTAATCTTGCTGATTCATGCGGACTCATAGGAGTATTTAACGCGTAAGAATTGGGATAAAAAATAGATTGATTATTAGAAATTAACTCTTGAACCTTATGCGTATCTGAATAGTGTAAATCTCCAGCTTGTACTGGCTTCCAATAATCTGCTTGCAAAGCTTCTACTAATATCGCAGAAGCTACCGTTTTACCCACATCGGTAGATATTCCAGTTACAAATAGTTTTTTTTGTTTCATAAAGAAATTTATTCTGCTACAGATGTTCCGTTTTCAACAAAGCTTTTAAAATCATTCAAATACTTCATCGATTGTTTTTTAAATGCACTTGGCATTAAAAATCCAAATACTTTCATACCGAAACTTTGAAATTGAAATTCTGAATGTGATATCCACTTAGTAGTATTTTCATCTAAAGCTTCAAACTTATTTTTCTGAATATTATGCACTCCTTTAGCATCGTAAGTAGCATCAAATTCATAAGGGAAATTATTTTTAACTATCGTCTCTACTAATTCCATCTTACGTTTTCCCATTTGATAACTCAACTTCATTTTAGCTCCTACTTGCCCTGGAGTTCCTTCTAAATCTTCAGCACTTGTCAACCCTCTTTGCCAATGCTTGATATTATCTTTATTATCTAGTTTATCTATAACCTCTGCTAGAGGTTTATTGATAATAATTTCTGATGTATATTTCATCTGCTTACTTTTTATCGTTTTTCATGGCCAGATGCAATTCGTTACTAAACATTCGTATAGACATTAACAAATTGTTACGACTCATTTCATTTCAATTACTAATTAGTTTTTACAAAATTACAAAGTAACTCTAATACATTTGTTATTTCTTCTTTTGTATTATAGATGTGCAAACAAAAACGCAAACGTTCTTCGCCTTCTGGTACAGTTGGAGACAATATTGGCTTTACATCAAAGCTATTTTGTAATAATAAATTAGAAATATCTTTCACCTCTTTATTTCCAGAAATAATGCAAGACTGAATAGCCGAGTTAGAATTAATAAAGTATTTACTCACACCTAATTCATCTATTTTCGACTTAAAAAACTGAATTATGTTTTCTAATTTTTGATCCCCTTTTGCTGAATTTAACTCATTATAAGCAACTTTTATTAACGATAAACTATGAGGAGTCATCGCGGTAGTATAAATAAATGGTCTAGAAAAGTTAATTAGATATTTTTTTAATTGATTAGAAGCCAGAATAGCAGCTCCGTGACATCCTAAAGCTTTTCCAAAGGTCATTATTCTTGCAAAAACATCTTTTTCTATTCTTAATTGCTGAATTAACCCGAAATCAAAAACACCTAGAGCATGAGCTTCATCAATAATTAAATGAGCTTTATGTTTCTTAGTTATTTGAAGCATTGCTTTTAAATCTGGAGAATCTCCATCCATCGAAAAAACCGATTCGGTTACTACATATATTTCATTTTCAGAAAAGAACTCTCGACTGCGCTCGAGTTGGGAACTTAAATCGTCTAAATTATTGTGCTGAAACTTATAAGCTTTAGCATTAGATAGTTTTATACCATCTCTAATAGATGCATGTGCATATTCATCATACAAAATAATATCTCCTCGCTGGGGTACAGAACTAAACAAACCTAAATTAGCATTATACCCAGAATTAAATAATAAAGCTGATTCTGAATTATGATAATTAGACAATTTTGCTTCTAGTTCATTGTATAAAGAATAATTACCAGACAACAATCTTGAACCAGTTGCACCATTAACTTTTAAGCTACTATCTAATAAATACTGGTGAGCCTTATTAAAAATAGCTTCTGACTTGGCAAACCCCAAATAATCATTAGAGGAAAAATCTATTAAATCATCTCTAGTTGCTAAACCTCTTAATGATCTGTTTTCTATCCTGTTTAAAAGCTTTTTATGTAGTTTATCTGGAAACATTTGTCAAATATACAAAGACATTTAGCTTACCGAAAACAAATTAAATTATCTTTTTTTAATATTTTATTATTGTTTTTCAATAATTTTTATAAATTTGTTATCGTTAAACAATAATTAAAAATGAGAAAACTAACTATTTTAAAAACTATTATTGACTTTTTATGGATTCTTTCCTTAATGACTCTACCTTTTATTATTTTACTAATTGGAATTACATTATTTAATAATAGTCTAATAGGAAAATACAATCTTCGCATTTATGGATTACATATAGAAGAATTTACCTCAACAACAAAATCACTACTTATTTTACCCATGATCGCTTATATGCTTGTTATTTACTGCATTTATCTTTTTAGAAACGTTATTAAAAAGTTTAACGAATTAAACGTTTTCAACTCTTCTGTTATTCAGAACATGAACAAAATAGGTATTACATTAATCATAATAGCCTTCCTAAACACAATACCTAGCATGATTTACAAAGAAATAAAACATGGTTCATTTGAATTTGGCTTTGGAACTAGTCCGTTTTTAATCACTTTAATCTTAGGCTTATTTTTCATGGTGTTAAGTGAAATATTTAAAATTGCTAAAACTGCTAAAGAAGAAAACGAATTAACTATATAATTATGGAAATAGAAAAAAAAATTAAGGTTTTACACATCATTGCATGGGTTTTATGTGTTGGAATAATTATAAAGTTAGGAGGTATTGCCATATCATATTTTGCTAGTATTGCTAACCCCGAAGCTTCAAAAAACCTATACAACGGATTAAATTTAAGTGCTGCCTATCAGTTAAGTTTTAATCATTATTCTTTTATGATATTGGGAAAGATAGTATTGCTTGCTATTCAGGCTTATATAATTTTTTTAGTGGCTAGATTTCTGAAAAAAATCAATTATTCTCAGCCTTTTAACTCTAATCTATTAATGGTTCTTAATAAAATAAATACATCTATTATAAACCTTTGGTTTGCAACCATATTATTTAATATTCATTTGATATACTTAAAAAAAGTATACAATATTACTTATCCCTTAGCAAGTATTGATTTTATTTTGCTAACAGTCATAATTTTTATTTTATCAAGTATTTTTAAAAGAGGAATTGAGATTCAACAAGAAAACGAATTAACTATATAGTTATGCCCATACAAATTAATTTAGATGTAATGCTTGCTAAACGCAAGATGAAAAGCAAAGAATTGGCAGAAATTATTGGGATAACTACAGCAAACCTTTCTATTTTAAAATCCGGTAAAGCTAAAGCTATTCGATTTTCTACACTAGAAGCTATTTGTAAAGCTTTAGATTGTCAGCCAGCTGATATTATAGAATATAGAGACAAGTAATTTGTTAATAATAAGCTAAATAATTGGAAGCAACACCCTGTTTAGTATCTTTGAAAAAATGAAATTAAATAATTATGAAATTAAAATACTTTTTTATTGTTAGCTCTTTATTTCTAGCTAGTTTAAATATTCAGGCACAAAGCAAGGTTGGAACTGTAAATATAGACTTGATATTGAGTAAAATGCCAGAGTTGACTCAAGTTCAACATATGCTTGATAAGTATGGAAAAGAATTAAGTTCTGCTTACGAAGACAAAATAGCTAGTTATAAAGTTAAAATAGAAAAATACAAAGAAGGAGAAACCACCAACTCAGATGTAATGAAAAAAACCCTTCAACAAGAAATAATTGCTTTAGAAAATGACATTAATAAGTTTAAAAATAACGGTGTAAAATTAACTCAAATCAGAAAAGACGAACTATTAAGGCCGCTTTATCAAAAGATTAGTGACATGGTGCAAACTGTAGCTAAAGAGCAAAACTACTCACAAATTTTAACTACAGATGGTAATGAATTTGCCTATGCAGATGAAAAATTTGATATTACTAAAACAGTTATGAACAAATTAGGGTTGAAGACTGAATAACTTAAATATAATTTTGAAATACAAGCCTAACTTTTGTTAGGTTTTTTTAATACAAATCCCAATTACCTTGTTTGTAATAGGTATACAATACAGGTTCAAAAATAGTATTAGTTTTTATTCCAGTTGTATCTACAAGAGGTTTACCAAAGGAAGTAATTTGCGGTATTGCTTCATTGTTAAACCATCTTAAAGAAACATTAGAAACGTCTATATTTGATAACATTTCTTTTGTTATTGTTTTTTTCTTTGCCAACACCCAACCCCATTCTCCTAATGTTAAAACTTGATTATGCATTGGCAAGGTTTTAAAACCAACAGATTTCAAGGTTTTATCTACACAATAAAATGCTTTTGTTGCATAATACGGACTACCTGCTTGAGTAATAAAAACTCCATCGTCAGATAATTTATTCTTGCACAAGTAATAAAACTCCTTAGTGTAAAGTTTGTTTAAATCTACATTATTAGGATCTGGTAAATCCACTAATATCAAATCAAATTGTTGCTTGCTTTTTTCTAAATATGTAAAGGCATCTTGAGTTACTGTCTGGAGCTTATCATTATTCATAGAGTTGGCATTCAAATCGGTAAATATCGTATTCTCTTTTCCTAACTCAATCATTGCCTTATCTAAGTCTACCAATGTAATCTTATCAATACCCTTATACTTTAGTAATTCTCTAGCTATGCAACCATCTCCCCCTCCTAGAATCAAAATGTTTTTTTTAACTCCTGATAAATTCATAGCCATGTGTACCATTGGTTCATGATACATAAACTCATCAAAAGTAGAAAGTTGTTGATTTCCATTGATATATAACGAATGCCAATTTCTCCACTTAGTAACTACTATTTTCTGGTACTTAGTTTGCTTTGTATAAACTATCTTATCTTTATACTTTACTTGTTCTCCAAAAGTGACAATTGGCTTAGCAAAAACAGCTCCTAATGTTATACCTACAAACACTAATAAATAAGCAATCTTAAATCCTTTTTGCCATTTAGCACCTATAAAATCTTTCAACACTAAAAAAAGCCAAAAAGAGATAAACAAGTTTAAAAGTCCAAGTAAAAAGGGTGTATAGGTTAAACCTAAATAAGGTAGGCCTACAAAAGCAAAAAACAGTCCTCCGATTAAACTTCCGTAGTAATCTTTTTCTAGAATATTAGATATGTTTAACCTAAGTTCTTCAAATTCATTGTTAATTCTTGTTGCAAAAGGAATTTCTAACCCTATTAACAATCCTATTAAAATAGAAAGTATATAAATAACCAGCCACGAGCTATCTGTAAATCCATAGACCAAATAAGAAATAATAGCAGAAAACGACACTAATACCGATAGTATCAACTCGGTTAACACAAAATAAGCAACAATGTTTTTATTAAACAACTTGCTAATTCTACTCCCAAGTCCCATTGCAAAAAGCATAATAGAAACAATAAGTGTAAACTGCAAAATTGCATTACCTATAAAATATGATGCTAATGTAGATAGTATATACTCAGCTACAATACCACTAACACCTGTTGCAAACAAGGCGGTTTTTAAAACAAAAGACTTTCTTTTATTTGTACTCAAATCTAATTTTCAAAAATTACTTTCCAAAACCTCCTGAACGTGACCTAGTAGAAGAAGACCCACTATATCTAGATGAGCTTCTACTCTTTCTAGATGAAAAACTTTTCCAACCAGAGTTAGATTTCACTCTACTGTAAAAACTTGGACGTTTAGACTGCTGATATGTACTCCTAGTACCATGTGTATAAGCTCCGGTAGTAGTTCTACCATAGTAAGGAGTTGAAGTAGCTCTATATGCATTATACGAATTGTAATCACGTTGGTAAGCTGGCCTTCTTAACATCCAATACCAAAATAACAAACTTGGAGTATGAGATCTCCATCTTCTTTCACTAGTAGTATGATTTTTAGATGCCACTGTTGTTGAGTCTGAAACTATACTATCTTTTTCTTCATCTTTACTTACCCATTCACCATACTTTGGATTTCCAATAGCCCAACCATATCCTACTGGTTGTGCTACTCTAGATAATTTCCCATTATGATTAGAGACGATTTCCATTCCTAAATCATTTTCGTGAGCTGTAAAGAACTTTTCATTTACAGGTTTCCAATCTAAAGAGTCGACAATTAAAGAATCGTTTTCTACTTTGAAAATGTGGTATTTGTGTTTAAAAACCATCAAATCATTTTGTTCTTCAACATTCATATCGTTTAACACAATTGAATAGTCTGATCCTGATAATTTTTGTTGAAGAACATCAGTTGGCTCAACAGCTACTTCTAGTGCTGGCTTTTCAGACTTTCCGCAAGAAAATAGTAATAATGTTATTGCTAAGACCGAAGTAATTAGGTTTTTCATATTTAGTTAGCTTTAATATTTTTAATTGCTGATTTTTTTAATTCCATACCACAAAAAGATTCATAACTACCATCAGCCCATTTTTCTATTGTAAACATCATATCTTTTTTGTAAAATACGTATGACTCAAGATCTTCCCATGACCCACTATTAGTTATATTTTTATATACACCTCTGTAATTCTCTTCTAAACTATACTCTTTAGCTAAATAAACTATTGATTTTTCTTGAATTGCATTTTCTAATATAGATGAGTCGATTGTTATTTCTTCACTAAAATACACTTCTATATCACCTCTATATCTTTCTACCTCTAAATAAGCTATTTCATTATTTTTAGACTGAATTTTATATTCTATACTTCTTCCATCACCTCGCCAATCATACTCTCCTACCTCTAATATTTCCCATTCAACTTTTTGAAACTTGAATGTAAACCCTACTCGCAGTTTATCTAATTCAAAACTTTCTGATTTCCCAAACATTGTATTTTAGTTATTTATTACTTCCCCACAATTAGGACAAGTACATGTCTTTTTATTTTTCTGAACCTCTTCTATATAGGCAGAACTAATTATACCAGTTGGCAATGCTACAATCCCAATTCCTAACAAAGCAATTACAGCACTTAATAACTTACCTAGACCAATAATTGGATAAATATCTCCATAACCAACAGTTGTTAACGTTGCCACCGCCCACCATAATGATTCACCTATATTTTCAAACGCTTTTGGTTGTGCTTCATTTTCTATATTAAACATTAAAGTTGAAGCTAAAATTAGTAATATAAAACTAAAAAAACTGTTACTAATATTTCATTTCTAGTTTTTCTTATTACGGAACCTATTAGTTTAAGTGATTTAAAGTGTCTATTCAATTTTAGTATTCTCAATAAACGCAATAGACGCAATGACCTAATAATACGCAAGTCCATTTTAAATATAAAAGGTAAATAAAATGGTAATATTGAAAACAGGTCTACTAAACCTAAAAATGAAAATGCGTATTTACATCTCGCCTTAAATTTTGACAAATGCGGATACATATAATCTGCTACCCACAAACGCAAAATATATTCCACAGAAAAAATGATGATAGAAAACAATTCAATTCCTCTAAAAAGTAGATTATATTCAATATTAATTTCTTTGTAAGATTCCAATACAATTGCAAATGCATTAAGTATTATTAATCCTGAAATGAAATATTCAACAAAATAGTCTCCTTTATTTTTTCCTTTATCGCCATCGAGTAACAAATATGTTTGCTTTCTAATGCCCATTGGTAACTAACGTGTGTTTTTTAACTTCTTGTAAGTTTCCTCTCTTTTCTTGGGATTGAGTTACTTTTTTAGCTTGAAATTCTTTTGCAAGCCAATCAATCCCTTCAACTAAATCATAAGATTTACCACATGTAAAAAAATCGATCGCTACATAATTATGTTCTGGCCAAGTATGAATTGCTATATGACTTTCTTCTATTACAATTACACCACTTACACCTATTGGAGAAAACTCGTGAATGATTGCATTAACAACTGAAAGATTCATCATTTTAGCTGCTTGTAACAACACCTTTTTTATATAGTTTGAAGAGTTAATACGCTCTTCATGGCAACCATAAAAATCTACTGTAGTTTGGTGTCCTAAAAATGAATTCATAAGCTCAAATATAACGAAAAACTTACTTGTAAATTTTCATAAACAAGAATGTTCTTAACAAAAAAACGCCTAACAAGTTGTTAGGCGTTTTGATATTATAATTAGCAATGTATTTAATCTGCTAATACAATTACTTTATTATCTTTCATTTCAATTGTTCCGCTATTAATAGCTAACAATGTTTCATTATTAGATCCTTTAGAAAACTTTTCAGCTACACTTTTGTCTAACTCAACATTTCCATAAATTTTCACATTACCTTTTCCTAAAATAGAAACTACTGGTGCATGATTGTCTAACATTTGAAATTCACCATTTACTCCTGGAACAGCAACAGAGGTTACTTCTCCGCTGTATAAAGTTGCTTCTGGTGTTACTATTTCTAAATACATAATTTATTAGTATTGAGTAGTGAGTATTGAGTATTTAGAAGTTCTCACTACTAATATCTCATATCTCATTACTAGTTTATGCTTCAGCTAACATTTTCTCTCCAGCTTCTATAGCTTCTTCTATAGTTCCTTTTAAGTTGAATGCTGCTTCTGGTAAGTGATCTAACTCACCGTCCATAATCATATTAAATCCTTTAATAGTATCTTTAATATCTACTAAACATCCTGGGATACCTGTAAACTGCTCTGCTACGTGGAATGGCTGAGATAAGAAACGTTGAACTCTACGAGCACGTCCTACCGCCAATTTATCTTCCTCAGATAATTCTTCCATACCTAAAATAGCGATAATATCTTGTAATTCTTTGTAACGTTGTAATAACTCTTTTACTCTTTGAGCACAGTTATAATGATCATTACCTAAGATATCAGCTGTTAAAATTCTTGATGTAGAATCTAACGGATCTACCGCTGGATAAATACCTAACTCGGCAATTTTACGAGATAATACTGTTGTTGCATCTAAGTGAGCAAACGTTGTTGCTGGTGCTGGATCTGTTAAATCATCCGCAGGTACGTAAACGGCCTGTACAGATGTAATAGATCCTTTTTTAGTTGAAGTAATACGCTCCTGCATTGCACCCATTTCTGTTGCTAATGTTGGCTGATAACCTACCGCAGAAGGCATACGTCCTAATAATGCTGATACCTCAGACCCTGCTTGTGTAAAACGGAAGATGTTATCTACGAAGAATAATACATCTTTTCCTTGTCCGTCTCCTGCTCCATCACGGAAGTACTCAGCTATTGTTAATCCAGATAATGCTACACGAGCACGAGCTCCTGGAGGCTCATTCATTTGTCCGAATACGAAAGTTGCCTTAGATTCTTTCATAGCAGCTTTATCTACTTTAGAAAGATCCCATCCACCTTCTTCCATAGAGTGAATAAAGTCATCACCATACTTGATAATACCTGACTCTAACATCTCTCTTAAAAGGTCATTTCCTTCACGAGTTCTTTCTCCTACTCCTGCGAATACAGAAAGTCCACCATGTCCTTTTGCAATATTGTTAATTAACTCCTGAATCAATACTGTTTTACCTACTCCAGCACCTCCAAATAATCCAATCTTACCTCCTTTTGCATAAGGCTCAATTAAGTCGATTACTTTAATACCTGTAAATAAAACTTCTGTAGAAGTTGATAATTCTTCAAATTTAGGTGCTTGACGGTGAATTGGTAAACCAGCATCTCCTGACTTTGGTAATTCTCCTAATCCGTCAATCGCATCACCAATTACGTTGAAAAGACGACCATAAACATCATCTCCAATTGGCATTTGTATTGGGTTACCAGTAGCAACTACCTCTGTACCTCTACTTAAACCATCTGTAGAATCCATAGAGATTGTACGTACAGTGTTTTCTCCAATATGAGATTGTACCTCTAATACTAATTTTGTACCGTTATTGTTTACTTCTAATGAATCGTAAATCTTTGGAAGTTGACCATTTGAGCTGTTAAACTCTACATCCACAACTGGTCCGATAATCTGTGCAACTTTTCCTGTAACTGCTGACATTCTTAACTATTTAATGTTTAGAAAATTAACTGGAAAAAAGGTTAGCCCTTTTTTCGCGGTGCAAAGATATGTTTTTAATTCAAAAACAACTACTAAAAATTAGATTTTTACGCAACAAAAAAAGCATCTGCTTGTAACAGATGCTTTTCTTTTATTTATTTATACACAATAATTACTCTACAGTAACCGATTTTGCTAAGTTACGTGGCTGATCTACATTACAATCTCTCATTACCGCAATGTGGTATGATAATAATTGTAATGGTATCGTTGTTAATAAAGGACTTAATAACTCTAATGTATCTGGAACCTCTATTACATGATCTGCTAATTCTTTTACATGTACATCCCCCTCATTAACAATAGCAATAATTTTTCCAGATCTAGATTTTATCTCCTGAATATTACTAACTACTTTTTCATAATGACCTCTTTTGGTTGCAATAACTACTACTGGCATCTGCTCATCTATTAAAGCAATAGGACCATGTTTCATTTCTGCAGCTGGATAACCTTCTGCATGTATATAAGAAATTTCTTTTAGCTTCAAGGCTCCCTCTAACGCTACTGGAAAATTAAAACCTCTTCCTAAATACAAAAAGTTAGCCGAATCTTTATATATATCAGAAATAGCTTGAATATGCGCATCTGAGGTCAACGAAGCTTTTATTTTTTCTGGAATTAAAGCTAGCTCTTGTAAATGCATATGATAATCTGAAGCAGATACATTTCCGTTTGCCTTACCAAGTTTTAAAGCCATTAGAGTTAAAACTGTAATTTGAGTGGTAAATGCTTTAGTAGAAGCTACACCAATTTCTGGTCCTGCATGCGTATAAGCACCCGCATCTGATTCTCTTGAAATGGTTGACCCTACTACATTACAAACCCCAAACACAAAAGCTCCCTTTTCTTTAGCTAATTGAATAGCAGCTCTAGTATCTGCAGTTTCCCCAGATTGAGAAATTGCAATTACAATATCCTTATCAGTAATTATAGGGTTTCTATACCTAAACTCTGAAGCATATTCTACCTCAACTGGTATTCTTGCTAAGTCTTCAAAAATATATTCGGCTACTAAACCTGCATGCCAAGAAGTGCCACAAGCAACAATAATGATTCTATTTGCATTTAAGAACTTCTCAATATGATCATCTACACCAGCCATACGGATAATTCCTTCGTTCACCAACATTCTTCCTCTGTAGGTATCTATAACCGCATTTGGCTGCTCATGAATCTCTTTCAGCATAAAATGCTCATAACCACCTTTTTCAATTTGCTCTAAATTTAACTGCAATTCTTGAATATAAGGTTGAACCAAAGAATCATCAGATATCTTTCTAATTTTCAATTCTTTTTGCAAACTAATAACTGCTATTTCTTCATCTTCTAAATAAACAGCATTATTAGTATACTCAATAAACGGTGAAGCATCAGAAGCCACAAAAAACTCTCCTTCTCCTACACCAATAGCCAAAGGACTCCCCATACGGGCAGCAACTATTTCATGAGGCCTATTCTTGTCGAATACCGCTATAGCATAAGCTCCTACAACCTGTGTTAAAGCCAACCTAACAGCTTTACCTAATTTAACACCTTCGTTTTTCTTAACATCCTCTATTAAGTTTATTAAAACTTCTGTGTCTGTATCTGACTGAAAAGTATATCCTCTTTTTGTTAGTTCTTTCTTTAGTGGGTCGTAGTTTTCAATGATTCCGTTATGAATAATTACCAAATCTCCTGAGTTAGAAACATGAGGATGTGAATTAATATCGTTAGGAACACCATGTGTTGCCCATCGAGTATGACCTATACCTAATGACCCATTAGTTGTAATTTCATTCTCTGCACGTGCTTGTAAATCGGCTACTTTCCCTTTTGTTTTGGACAGTTTGATGTCAACACCATCATACAAAGCAACTCCTGCACTATCATACCCCCTGTATTCTAATCTTTGTAATCCTTTTATAATAATAGGGTATGCTTCTCTATAACCAATGTAACCAACTATTCCGCACATAATCTATTCTGTTCTTTTAGTATAGTAAATCTTTAACTTTAACTTTTTATCTTCATCTGTTTCATCCTCATTGTATAAAACCGTTCCTCTATGAGAAACTACAGATGAAGACAAAACTAAATCAGAAGAACCATCACTGGCCTCTGTATTTTTAATTTCTGAACTTCCTAATAATGAAATATTATTTGACAACATTAACCCTAACCTTACATTGGTAGAATCTGATTTTATTAGACTATGAACATGCTCAGTAAGGCTAATGTCATACTTAACACCATTACCAGAAGCATCCCTTTGTAGCCTACCTAAATGTTTAATTTTAACATTATTAGGATTTGTATCTGTAGTTGCATCAAAGATATAATCTAACAAAACTTGATTACTGTCTATATTAAATAACATTATACGCTCTGGTTCACTACCATGTGGCATAGTATTATCAACATAAAATTGCATATTCGCTTCATTAATTAACCAATCTTCTGCTGCTGCAATTTCTTTTAATTCTTCAAGGTCTGTCATCCCGTCATTGTCATGATCACCTTTTAATATTTCAATTTCAGCCATTGAACCTTCACCTCCTTTTAAATATAACCTATCTGGTTGTTGGTTATAATTAAAATCATTTTCAAAAAAGGTTACATTTCTTCCTGTGAAAGTCATCTTTACCACCCCTTCTGTAGGAGTCGTTACTGGATCATCATCTTCATTATTTACTCCATCTCCATTAGTGTCTTCTGGATATGTTACAACATCGTACTCATAAGTAATGTCTATATAGGCTTGAGACAAATCTAAGCCCATGAGAGTGCCCGCATTAGCATTAACGCTTTCTGCTTTTAAATACAGTCCTCTATAAAAATTTTGAAAACTGCTTTCATTTTCTAAGTTTGATGCATTAGCAGGATCTAACAGCCAATCAAAATTAGCCAAGTTAGCAGCATCAGCAGGTACATCACTATTATACTCTACCCATAGTCTTGGAGAAAGTCGTTCAACAACTTGTGGGTCAGCTGGATCTTCAGGATCTTCTTCAAAAATCCTTCTCTCGTCTTCACTAGGAACAAAATTATCATTTGAATAAATTTCTTCTAATAAATTACCATTCAATAAACTAGCATCATTTGAATAAAACTTCTGAGCTTCATCAAAATCTCCATTATCTCCTGGCGCATATTCATTTAAAAAATAATTTGAACGATGAATTGATAATTTTATTTCTGTTGCTCCATAAATAGAATCTAGCTCATAAGTTCCATTACCATCAGCATCTGTTTCTGTTTTCGTACTGTAATACGGAACAGCTATTACTACTTTTTTTAATCGTGATGTTGGGTCAAAATCAATTCCATAAACATTTAATTTAACTTGAGAAACTATTGTATTGGTAGTATTACCATAAATAGGATCATGATAATAGCCTAATAAATTATATGACAAATTATCTGTTTGAACTGGAAATGGAATCGTATTCCCTTGAGGGGAATGAAAATTAATTTGTTCTGTAGAAACACTTAACATAGACTGATCTACTTGTAATCCACCTTCAAAATTAGTTTGATCTAAAATATCACTACCAATACCATTAAAATCTTTCTCACAAGAAGTAAAAAAGAATGCAATTACAAGAATTGCACACATTAGATTTTGTATTCTTTTCATGTTTTTTCTTATTCAGCCATTAAGGTATTATAGAATTCTGTATAAGCAGATTCGTACTCATCTGGCGTTTTAAAATCTAAAGTAGGTTTTTCAGAACTTTCAATGTATGTTGTTAACTCAGAATTAACATCTGATGAGCCTATAATTACACCATCTGAATGATCTATTGCTTGTTTCATGAAGTTATTGTAAGTAGGCTCTTTTAAATCTTTTATTATTTCTTTATCAATCTCATCAAAAGCAATCTTATCAATCAAATTCATATTTAAAGCTCCATCAAAACCACTAGAATATACAGATGTAACCACTTTACTGTCTGTAAATAAAGGCTCATCTTTAAAGTACTCTTTTAAATATAAAGGCAATAAAGAAGCCATCCACCCGTGGACATGAATAACATCTGGCGCCCAATTTAATTTCTTTACTGTTTCAATAACACCTTTAGCAAAAAAGATTGCCCTCTCATCATTATCAGCAAAAAGTTCTCCGTCTTCATCTGTAAAAGTCGCTTTTCTCTTAAAATACTCCTCATTATCAATAAAATAAACTTGCATTCTTTCTTTTGGGATAGAAGCCACCTTAATAATTAAAGGCATATCTAAATCATTAATTACAAGGTTCATTCCGGACAATCTAATTACCTCATGTAGTTGATGCCTTCTTTCGTTTATATTACCAAATCTAGGCATGAATATCCTTGTTTGTCCTCCAACAGCATTAACCATTTTAGCCGCTTGAAACGAATTAGACGAAATCTCTGTTTCTGGTAAATATGGAACTACTTCTGACGAAACGTACAAAACCCTTTTATCTTTCATGTGTATATTTTTAGAGTCACTAATGCTACAAAAAGCAACTTATCTATATATTACTTTAGTTTAAAACTTTGCAAAATTACAAAAATTATGCAGATTAACAGTAATGTATTAAGTTTGCCACTCGTTAATTTTTTGTAAAATGACTGTTTTTAATACAAAAAAAGAGGTTGAAACCTTAGTCACCTCCCATAAAGCAACCAAAAAAACAATTGGTTTTGTTCCAACGATGGGAGCTCTACATAAAGGGCATTTATCTTTAATACAGAATGCTTTTGATGAAAACGACATTGTTTTTGTAAGCATTTTTGTCAACCCCACTCAGTTTGACAATAATGCTGATTTAGACAAATACCCAAGAACTTTAGATGCCGATGTAAAACTTATAGAAAGTATTAGTGATGATATTATAGTTTTTGCTCCTTCTGCTAACGAAATTTACGAACAAGAAATTACTTCTAAAGAGTATAAATTTGACGGTTTAGAATTCGAAATGGAGGGTAAACACAGAAAAGGTCATTTTAATGGTGTAGGCACAATTTTAGAAATCTTATTTAAATTGGTACTACCCAACAAAGCTTATTTTGGAGAAAAAGATTTTCAACAACTCCAAATTGTAAAAAAACTTACCCAAAAACTAAAATTAGATTTAGATATAGTAGGTTGTGATATCTATAGAGAAGATTCTGGTTTAGCAATGAGTTCAAGAAACGAGCGATTAAGTTTACTTGCAAGAAAAGAAGCTGCTTTTATACATAAAACTTTATTAGCTGCCAAAGAAAAGTTTGGCACAAAAAGTGCTAAAGAAGTAACAGAATGGGTTACCAAGCAGTTTGCCAAAAATAAAAAATTCAACTTAGAATATGTTGAAATAGCAAATATTGACACCCTTAAAACAGTAAAACGCAAGTCAAAAAATAAAAAATACAGAATATTTATTGCTGCGTTTATAGAGAACATAAGATTAATAGACAATATCGCATTAAATTAATACCTTTGCCCCATGTTAGTACACGTAGTAAAATCGAAAATACACCGAGTTAAAGTAACTGGTGCCGATTTAAATTATATAGGAAGCATTACCATTGATGAAAATTTAATGGATGCTGCAAACATAGTTCAAGGAGAAAAAGTTCAGATTGTAAATAACAATAATGGTGAGCGCCTTGAAACCTATGCAATCCCTGGACCTCGCAATTCTGGCGAAATCACTTTAAACGGTGCAGCTGCTAGAAAAGTTGCCCCAGGAGATGTGTTAATTTTAATTACTTATGCCATGATGGATATTGAAGAAGCTAAAACATTCAAACCTTCTTTAGTATTCCCTAACGAAGAAAACAACCTATTGAAATAGGATTTTTGAACAAAAAAACGATCATAAAAACACTAAAAATTATTATACCAATAGCTTTTGGTGTTTTTTTAATTTGGCTTACCTATAACAAAGCAACTCCAAAAGAGAGAACAGATGTTATTAAATACATTAAAAACGCTGATTACTTTTGGGTATGTATATCGATATTATTGGGTTTTTTAAGTCATCTATCTAGAGCTTTCCGTTGGAAATACACATTAGAGCCTTTGGGCTACACCCCATCTCTAGCTAACAGATTTATGGCTGTTATGATTGCTTATTTTGCTAATTTAGGAATTCCTAGATCTGGCGAAATATTGAGAGCCACCACCTTAACCACTTATAACAACATTCCATTTGAAAAAGGATTTGGTACTATTATAGCAGAAAGAATAGCAGACCTTATCATGTCTATTATTATAGTTCTGGTTGCTTTAATTTTTCAATATGAAATGGTATCAGATGTTATTATTTCATTTTCTCAAGCAACGATAGATAAATTAGGTTCTAACCCCATATTACTTATTGGTTCTATACTTATAATTACAATTCTTGGCTCTTTAACTTATAAATATCTAAAAAAACCAAATAATAAATTTACATTAAAACTAAAAAGCTTTATTACCGGATTAAAAGATGGTGTATTTAGCATTTTACACATGAAAAATAAATGGACTTTTATTTTTCATACAGTCTTTATTTGGACTATGTACGTACTCATGTTTTACGTTATCTTTTTTGCTGTAGATGAAACCAAAAACATATCAATTGGTGCTGGTTTAAGCTCTTTTATTTCAGGATCTTTCACTATTGCAGCAACTAACGGAGGTTTAGGAAGTTTTCCTTATGTAATAAGAGAAACTTTGTTACTTTTTGGTATTAGTAAAGCCTCTGGTTTAGCCGTTGGATGGATTATATGGTCTTCTCAAACTTTGCTAACTATTGTTGCTGGAGCATTATCATTCTTTTTGATACCAATCCTCAATCAAAAAAAATAAGTATATTGTACTTCTTAAAAAGCCAATTCAGCTTTTAATAATATTAGACTAATTCTTATTTAAAATAATACCATGAAAAAAATTAATTTATTAATTGCTTTTCTTTTAACTAGTATCCTAACTTTTTCACAAGCTTCATTAGCAGAAATAGACGGACCAGAGGGAAAAGTTCAACTTAAAATACAGTTACCTAGAGATTATGAAGCTAATGCAGACACTATGTACCCTGTTATTGTAGTTCTAGATGGCGACTATCTTTTTAATCCTATAGCTGGAATTGTAGATTATTACTCGTATTGGGATGAAATGCCTGATGCAATAGTAGTTGGCATTAAGCAATTAGAAACAAAAGAAAATGATTTCTTATGTGATGATTTAAACGGATTACCAGACGGAACTGGAGCTGCTTTTTTTGAGTTTGTTACTTTAGAACTTTTTAACTTTTTAGATAATAATTATAGAACAGTTCCTTTCAGAATTATTGCTGGTCATGGTGAATCTGCAAACTTTTTAAATTTTTACTTATTCCAAGAAAAACCATTTTTTAACGGATACATTTCCTTAAGTCCTAGTTTTACACCAAAAATGGAAGTGAGACTAAAAGAGCAATTAGAAGCTACAGAAAACGATATTTTTTACACTTTAGCTACCGCAGAAGACGACAGAAAGAAAAGCAAAAACAGTATTGCTTCATTACATGGACAACTAAAGACTATAAGCAACGAGCTGTTTCATTATAACTACAATTACTTCCCAAAAAAATCGCATTATGAATTAGTTGCTCATTCCATTCCTAGTGCCATAGAAAATATTTTTGAAAAGTATAAACCCATCAGCAAAAGAGAATACAAAGAAGAAATTCTAGGGTATGACGAAGGAACAGCCTATGACTATTTAGTTAAGAAATACGAAACCATAGAAACTCTTTATGGTATAGAAAAACAAATTAGATTAAATGACTTTAATGCTGCAGAAGCTGCTATTAAGAAAAATGAAGATTGGGAAGCTTTAGAACTTTTAGGAAAATTAGCTAAAAAAGAATACCCAGAAACTATGTTAGGGCTTTATTATATCGCTCAGTTTTACGAAAACACAGAAGAGCCAAAAAAGGCAATGAAAGCATACCAAAATGCATTTACTATGGAACCTATTGGTAGATTAACCAAAGACGACATGTTACATTATGCAGATATGATTAAGGCTGATTTTGGATACTAATTTTAAAAACACTTTTATAAAGATAGGAGGTTAGTTTTACTAACTTCCTATTTTTCTTTTGCAACAATGGCGAAAATAAAAACAACATTCTATTGTCAAAACTGTGGAGCTTCTTATGCTAAATGGCAAGGGCAATGTACTTCATGTAATAACTGGAATACTATTGTAGAAGAGATCATACAAAAAGAAGACAAACAAAGTAAACGACTAGTAGGTTTAGTTAAATCTAATAGAGTAGCAAAACCTATAAAAGTTTCTGATATTGAGACTTCAAAAGAACTTCGTTTAAAAACACTTAATAAAGAATTTAACCGAGTTTTGGGTGGCGGAATTGTTCCAGGTTCTTTAACCCTACTTGGAGGTGAACCAGGTATTGGAAAGTCTACTTTGTTGCTACAAATAGCATTACAATTACCTTTTAAAACCTTATATGTTTCTGGAGAAGAAAGTGCCCAGCAAATTAAAATGAGAGCTGCTAGAATTACTCCAAATTCTGAACAATGCTACATTCTTACTGAAACTAAAACACAACATATTTTTAAGCAAATTGAAGCAATAGAGCCAGATATTGTAGTTATAGATTCTATACAAACATTGCATACTGATTTTGTTGAATCGTCTGCCGGAAGTATTTCTCAAATTAGAGAGTGCACCTCAGAATTAATTAAATATGCAAAAGAAACAGCTACACCGGTTATCTTAATAGGTCATATTACTAAAGACGGAAACATTGCTGGGCCTAAGATTTTAGAGCATATGGTAGATACTGTACTACAGTTTGAAGGAGACAGAAACCACGTTTATAGAATTTTACGCTCACTCAAAAATCGCTTTGGATCTACCCATGAAATTGGCATTTTTGAAATGTTATCTAACGGACTAAGAGAAGTTGCTAACCCCTCAGAAATATTACTTTCTAAAAACACCGAACAATTAAGCGGTAATGCCGTCGCTGTAACCTTAGAGGGAATGCGAGCTTTATTAATTGAAATTCAAGCTTTAGTTAGTACTGCTGTTTACGGTACTCCTCAACGTAGTGCTACTGGATATAATGCTAAGCGTCTTAATATGCTTTTAGCTGTTCTTGAAAAAAGAGCTGGTTTTAGACTAGGAGCTAAAGATGTATTCTTAAATATTACCGGTGGTATCTCTATAGATGATCCTGCAATAGATTTAGCTGTAGTAGCAGCTATTTTATCAAGCAACGAAGACATTACAATAGAAAAAGACATATGTTTTGCAGGAGAAGTAGGCCTATCTGGAGAAATAAGACCCGTTAACAAAATAGACCAAAGAATATCTGAAGCAGAAAAATTAGGTTTTAGCAAAATTATGGTGTCTAAACACAACAAAATAGGACTAAAAAATACTCTAATAGAAATTGTAGGTGTTTCTAAAATAGAGCAAGTGGTAACAGAATTGTTTGGCTAACTGTTAGCTTTTACTTTTTCTAAAGACTCATTCATAAAAATATATTTTATGAAGCATTTTTTATTTTTATTAGTTGTTGTAAGCTCATTAACTAGTTACTCACAAAACAAAGACATTTATACCAAAAAAGGATTCGCTATAGAAGGTTATGATGTAGTGAGCTATTTTGATAACAAAGCAGAAAAGGAAACAAGGAACACCAAACTACTTATAATGATGTAACTTTTTTATTTAGCTCTCAAGAACACCTTAAACAATTTACCGAAGCACCCGAAAAATACCTACCTGAATATGGAGGGTATTGTGCTTATGGTGTTGCTGCTAAAAACAAAAAGTTTCCTATAAACCCTGAAACTTTTGAAGTAAGAGATAGTAAACTCTACCTTTTTTACAACGCTTGGGGAACCAATACCTTAACATCTTGGCAAGAAGAAAACCCTGCTGAACTAATTAAAAAAGGAGACGAGAATTGGAAAAACCAAACTAATTAAGGAGCCGGATTAGGTATTATACTGTGAACCTGCTCTATATCTGCCAGTATTTCTGTAGTTAACTCTACATGAATACTCTCTATATTCTCCTTTAACTGAGACATTTTAGTAGCACCTATTATATTACTAGTTACAAAAGGCTGCTGGTTTATAAAAGCTAAAGCCAAATGAGTAAGGCTCATGTTGTATTTATCGGCTATTTCTTTATATTTTCTAATTGCTAAAGTAGATTGTTCACTAGAATAACGCTGATAACGCGGAAACATAGCTACCCTTCCGTCTTTTGGAGGGTTAGGTAGTAAATACTTACCTGATAGGGTTCCAAAACCTAATGGAGAGTAAGCTAACAAACCAATGTCTTCTCTCATAGATATTTCAGACATTCCATACTCGTAAGTTCTATTTAACAACGAATAAGGGTTTTGAACAGTAATCATTCTTGGCAATCCTTTTTTAGCTTCTTCTAAAAAACGCATGGTACCATAAGGCGTTTCATTAGAAACACCTACCTGTCTAATTTTGCCAGACTTAACTAACTCGTCTAAAACACTTAATACCTGATTAAAATTATCTTCCCATTGTTCTGATGCATCATGAGAGTAATTACGCTGACCAAAAATATTTACATTTCTTTCTGGCCAATGCAATTGATATAAATCTACATAATCTGTTTGCAAACGCTTTAAACTATCTTCTAAAGCAGTAATAAAATTCTGTTTAGAGAAGCTTAAATCTTCTCTAATCCAAGTCATTCCTCTACTTGGGCCAGCAATTTTAGTTGCTAAAACAAGCTCTTCTCTCTTGCCTGTTTTAGCAAACCAATTGCCTATATATTCTTCTGTTTTACCTTGTGTAGCTGCACTTGGTGGTACTGCATACATTTCTGCAGTATCTATAAAATTAACTCCCTTGTCTACAGCATAACTTAATTGTTCATGAGCATCTGCTTCTGAATTTTGATTTCCAAAAGTCATAGTTCCTAAACAAATTTTACTAACCTTAATGTCAGTATTTGGTAAAACAGTATATTTCATAAAGTATTATTTAACTTCGTTTAATAATTTAGAAACCTCATCTAACTTAGGAGTTAAGACCACCTCTATTCTTCTATTTTTAGCCTTTCCTTCTGGAGTATCATTATCTGCAATTGGAGCATAGGCACTTCTACCTGCAGCCGTTAAAGATGTTGGATTAATTTTATCATTCTTTTGTAAAATAGCTACAATTGCAGTAGCTCTTTTTGTAGATAAATCCCAGTTACCAGAAATAGGTCCTGAACCTCTGTAAGCATCATCATCTGTATGACCTTCTATCAATACGTTAATATCTGGGTTCTCAGCTAACACAGCTCCTAATTGTTCTACAGCTTTTTGTCCTTCTGCTCCCACATCCCATTTACCAGATTGGAATAATAATTTATTTTCCATAGAAACATATACTTTACCATCTCTATGCTCTACAGTTAACCCTTTACCTTCGAAATTGGTTAAAGCTTTAGATATAGACTCTTTTAAAGCTTTCATATTAGCATCTTTAGCCGCCAAAGCTGCTTCTAGCTCATCTACTCGTTTAGATCTAGCATCTAATTCTTTTTGTAAAGCTACCAGCCTATCATGCTCTGCCTTAAGATCTTTCTCTTTAGCCTCTAACTTTTCTAATAACTCTCTATTCTTTTTCTGATTTTCTGCTAAAACAGAAGCACTATTCTTCTCTAATGCTTTATATGACTTATCTAATTTAGATCTATTTTGTTGTACTTCTGCCAACTGATTAGCTAAATCTGCTTTATCCGCTTTTAATTGCTCAATATTCGATTTAGCTTCAGCAAGTTGTGACTCTAATGCTTCCGTTTCTTCTAAACAATCCTTGTTCTTATCTTCTAAAGCTCTGTTTTCTTTCTTAAGTTTTGCGTAATTGTCCTCTAAATCTGCATATACTTTTTTAGAAACACATGATGTCATTAAAGACACTCCTATCACTAATAAGGCTACTTTTTTTATCATTTTTATATTGGTTATTTTTTAATCTATTTCTACTACTATTGGGCAATGGTCTGAATGTTTAGCTTCTTGTAAAATCAATGCTCTTTTTATTCTGTCTTTCATTGAATCTGCTACCATTGCATAATCTAAACGCCAACCCTTATTATTATTTCTTGCATTGGCTCTATAACTCCACCAACTATACTGGTGTGGCTCTTTATTTAAATAACGAAAAGAATCTATAAAGCCACTATCTATAAAATTGCCTATCCATTCACGCTCTACAGGTAAAAAACCAGACGTGTTTTTTAATCCTTTCGGATTGTGAATATCAATCTCTTCATGGCAAATATTATAATCTCCACAAATAATTAAATTGGGGATTTCTTTTTTCAATTCATTGATATAAGATTGAAAATCTGCCATGTATTGAAGCTTAAACTCTAAACGAGCATCGTTCGTTCCAGATGGCAAATACAAACTCATAATAGAAACATTATCAAAATCTACTCTTATGTTCCTACCTTCAAAATCCATATAATCTATACCTGTTCCATATTCGATATGATTAGGCTCTTGCTTGCAAAGAATGGCTACACTCGAATATCCTTTTTTCTCAGCACTATACCAATAATGAAAAGGATAACCAGCCTCTTCAAACAAACTTAAATCTAACTGTTCTTTATGAGCTTTAGTTTCTTGAATACATATAACATCTGGATTAGCTTGTTGCAACCAATCTAAAAAGCCTTTTTTTAATGCTGCACGTATGCCGTTTACATTATAAGATATAATCTTCATCTAACTTCATTAATTTAATCAAGCTAAAATACAGAAAACACAAGCTTTTTTTACGTTAAACAAGTCTTAAATTTTTAACAAAAAAGTTAACAAAACAAAGAAAATTAGGTATTTCACTTTTGAAGCAACTGTAAAATCGTATTTGCCACTCCAATTCCGAGAGCGTTCTTGAAGTCAGTAGCTCCATGCGGATTAAAAGAATCTCTCTTTATATTTCTAGTTAAGTTATCTAAGCTTAATGAGCCATTGGTTACAATCATTTCAGGATTGTAGGTTAAGTTTTGATGAGTAATAGGCTCATAAATAGAGAAGCCTTTTTGATTATCTTTAATATAGTTTGGACTTAAACTTAGAGAATAGTCTTCTTTATCTAATAACTTAAATCCTTTGAAAAAGACATTAATTTTAGCTTCATCAAACGCTAACTGTTTATCTTGCGCATTCATATGCAATGCGAAGAATAGAAAACTTACAATTAGAACTATATTTTTCATGACTTAAGAATTATTTACCAGACTTAATAGATTTCATTTCTCTAAAGATACAAAATTGATTACATCATCGGTCAAAAAACGTACTTTAGCTAATTATTATACTAATAAATTCATTTATTCGTTAAGACCACGACTATACTTTATATGCAATTACGGTTATTCATACTATTTTTTTGCGTCGGAATCTTGGGGTTCTCTCAAGAATCACTCAATAATCGCATTCAAAAAAAGTTAGCAGTAACCGATAGTATTTTATTAGACTCTGTTAGCATCAATCCATATAAGTTTAAAGTTCTAAACAAACAATTTCAACCCATTGATTCTACTTTTTATAAAATAGATTTTGCTAAAAGTATTTTAACTTTCAATAACCCAATTGCTACAGATTCTGTTTATGTTGAATACACCAAATATCCTGATTTTTTAACCAAAGAGTACTTTTTGTTTGATGAAAAACTTATTGTTCAAGATAATTCAAGCCTTAAAAAGTTATACAAATTAGGAACATCTAATACACAACGAAATTTTACACCTTTTAATGGGTTAGAAACTTCAGGAAGCATCTCGAGAGGAATTGCTGTTGGAAACAATCAAAATTCAGTTTTAAACTCTGAATTAGATTTACAGGTTTCTGGTAAAATTTCAGATAATGTATCCTTACGGGCCTCTTTACAAGATGCAAATATACCATTACAGGAAGGCGGATATTCTCAACGCTTAGATGAGTTTGACCAAGTTTTTGTTGAATTATTTAGCGATAATTGGCTGCTAAGAGCTGGTGATGTAAACTTAGAAAACAAGAATTCTTACTTTGGAAGATTCACCAAAAAAGTTCAAGGTATTTATGGTACTGGAACTATTAAAAGAGATAGCTCTGCTACCAATTTCTTTGCCTCCGGAGCTATCGTTAGAGGACAATATACTAGAAGTACTTTTCAAGGACAAGAAGGTAATCAGGGTCCTTATAAGTTATCTGGACCAAATGGTGAGTTGTTTGTTTTATTAGTTTCTGGTAGCGAAACTGTATACGTAAACGGAATAAGGTTAGAACGCGGTGAAAACAATGATTATATTATAGATTACAATGCTGGGGAAATTATATTCAACGCTACGTACCCTATAACCTCAGAAATGAGAATTAATGTTGAGTATCAATATAGCGATAGAAATTATAGTAGAATTATAGCTTATGGTGGAGGTTCTCATGAAAATAAAAAATTAAGTGTTAGTGCCCATGTATACACAGAAAACGATGCTAAAAATCAGCCATTACAGCAAAATTTAAGCTCAGAACAAGTATCTATTTTAGCAGACGCAGGTGATGATAATAGTTTAATGACGGCTCCATCTGAAAGTTTAGAAGCATACTCCGAAAATAAAATACTATACAAGAAAGAACTTATTGGCGGAGTAGAAGCTTTTGTTTTTTCTAACAACCCTGATGATGAACTCTATCAAGTACGCTTTAGTTTAGTTGGTGAAAATCAAGGAAACTATGTGCTAGTTAATAGCAACGCAATTAGTAATATATATGAGTATGTAGCTCCTTTTGGAGGCATACCTCAGGGTAATTACGAACCTATTATCCAATTAATTGCACCTACAAAGCTCCAAATGGCAGTTGTAGACGCTAGTTACAAGCCTAACGAAAAAACCGAAATTGAATTTGAATTAGCTGGAAGTAAAAATGACCTCAACCTATTTTCTAGTATAGATGATGAAAACAATAACGGATTTGCTGGAAAATTAACCGTTAATAGAAAATTGATTAAAAGAGATAGTTCATGGAACTTAAATGCTTTTGTTGATACCGATTACATTGACAAAAACTTTAGAACTATAGAACGTTTATACCGTATTGAATTTGACAGAGATTGGAACTTAGAAACTCCTTTAGGTCATCAAAATATTATTCGTTCTGGCTTGAATCTCTACCATCACAAAAGAGGCTTTACTAATTATACTTTCGAACATTTAAACTATTCTGAAAACTACAATGGTAATAGACATGTATTAACCAACGATTTAAAATTCAACAAACTAAGGTTTAGTAGCAATTCTAGTTACTTAACAAGTAGTTCTTCAAACTTCAACTCAACTTTTTTACGTCTTTCTGCCCAAGGAATTTATGATTTAAAAAAAGCATGGGTAGGAGCTAAAACAAGTATCGAAAACAATCAACAAAAAGATAACACAACTCAATTACTTACCGGAGCGAGTCAAAAATACAATTCTTACGAGGCTTTTACCGGAATTGGAGATAGCACTAAAGTTTATGCAACTATTGGTTATAAGTACAGGGTTAACGATAGTTTACGTAACGGATTTCTTGAAAAAGTAAATACTTCTAATACTTATTATTTAAGATCTAGAATACTTAACACCAACAGTTCTAAATTAAGCCTTCATGCTAACTACCGTACGCTTACTTATACTGACGAAAATTTAGAAGATGAAAAGAGTGTTAATTCCAGAATATTATATCAGCAACATTTCTGGAAACAATTTTTACGTTTTAACACCACTTTTGAAATGAATGCCGGTGTAGTACCTCAACAAGATTTTACTTATGTGGCAGTAGATGAAGGGCAAGGTTTTTATACTTGGATAGACTACAACTCTAATGGTATTCAGGAATTAAATGAATTTGAAGTTGCACAATTTCAAGATCAAGCTACATTTATTAAAGTATTGCTTCCTAATCAAGTTTTTGTAAAAACTCAGCAAAACAAATGGAGTGCTTCATTAGCCATAGACCCAAAAAACTGGATTAATTCTAATAGTTCGTTTAAAAAAATAGCTTCTCATTTCTTTAATCAGACTTCTTTTCTGTTAGATAAAAAAACAAAAAGAAATAACTCAATAGGTTTTAACTTATTTGAAACAGACGAAGACCAATTTATTACTGTTAATTCTAGTTTTAAAAACAGCTTGTTTTATAAACGCGGAAAACAACATTTCTCAACTACGTATAGCTATTTACAAAGCAAAAGCAGAAACATTTTAAGTATTGGTTTTCAAGAAAATAAAAGCAAAGGACATCAATTACAATTTACTCATAAGTTTTTCACCAACTGGCTGTTTGATTTAAAAAATAATCTTAATAATACAGAGAATGCTTCAGAAAATTTTGCTAATAATAATTTCGAAATAAACGAAATTAGTTTCTTTCCTAAATTATCATACTTAGCTTCTGAAAATACAAAGTTTGATGCTTTTTATGAATTCACTAATAAAGAAAATCAGGTAAGTGATTTTGAAAAGCTAAACCAACAAAGAATGGGAGTTTCTTTTTCTATTGCTAAACAAGATAAAATTTCACTAAACGGAGAATTCAATTATTACCTTAATAATTTTGAAGGAAGTTCTTTTTCTCCCGTAGCCTATCAAATGTTAGAAGGTTTAGAAAAGGGTAAAAACCTAACGTGGAGTTTATTTGCCCAAAAAAGAATTACAAAATTCTTAGATTTAAATATTTCTTATTTCGGAAGAAAGACTGAAACTTCTCAAGTAATTCACACCGGAAACATTCAATTAAAAGCATTCTTTTAACTTGAAATTCAAATATTTAGAACTTTAAAAAATTGCGAAAGACCTGTTTTTTTTGTAACTTATTGCTATAATGAACCTTACGCATTTTCAACTATTTAATTATTCATGCATCTTAAAAAGATTCATATTTGTTTCTTTATTTTATCGACTCTGTTAGTTAACGGACAGATTGTTAATTGCCCTGAAGTAGTTATTACCGACGAAAATTCTGATCAAAACATTAATATTAATTGTAACTCTCAAACTGGTTGTGTAACATTGGTAGCAAATTATCCGCAAACTGGAGTTCCTACAGACTATACTGTTGAATCAATAGAATACAACCCACAGTATCCTTATAACGGATTAGCTTACCCTATAAGTGTAAGTGTAGACGATGTTTGGTCTGATCCGAAAGTAAGTTTGCCTTTTAACTTTTGCTTTTATAACCAAGAATACTCAGAAGCTGTAGTAAGCTCAAATGGGGCTATTTCTTTTGATCTAAGTAATATAAACGATAATGGAACCAACATGTCTGGTGGAGATGCTGAAGCAGCAGACTTTTGTCCATGGCAATTCGATTTACCTATTCCTGATGCTAATTTTCCTACAAATATCGAACCTAAAAAAATAACCAATGCTATCTATGGAGTTTTTCATGATATTGACCCTAGTGAAGGTGGGGAAATTGGTTGGCAAGTATTTGGCGAATATCCTTGTAGAGCATTAGTAGTTAGTTACTATCAAGTTCCTTTATTTGAATGTACCGATGTTACTTCAACTTTCCAGATGGTTTTATATGAGGCGACTAATATAATAGAAGTAAATATTGAGCAAAAATCTATTTGTACTGAATGGAATGGCGGGCGTAGTTTAATAGGTTTACAAAATGCAAATGGCACAATGGGTATAAGCCCAGAAAATAGAAATACTAGTGCCTGGGAAACCCATAATGAATCGTGGAGATTTATTCCTTCTGGAGTAGCTAATACTTCGGTAAGCTGGTATAATACTACAAACGGAAATACTTTTGTTTCTAATGATGATGAAATCGTAGTTTGTCCAGAAAACTTAACTAATTACCAAGTAGAGGTAACTTATACTCTATGCAACGGAATAGATATTACAGCTACAGATAATACAACTGTAGATTATACTAATTTGGTTATTTCTCACCCTCCTTTACTTTATGAAACCTGCGACTTAGATAATATTTCTGATGGATTAATTACCATCGACCTAAACATGTTTAATTCTGAATTGATAACAGAATTAAACTCTATAAATTCTACTCAAATTAATTATTTTGAAACTGAGTTAGATGCTATTGATAATATTTCACCAATATCAACTCAAAACAACTATTTAACCAACTCCAATCCGGAAATGATTTTTGGTAGAATTGAAGATAATTTAACCAATTGCGTACTTATTAAGCCCATTGAAATTGCTGTAAACACTGGTCCAAATAATTTTAACGTTACAACCAGCAATGCCTTTTCTAACCTCCATCAAATAACCGCTACGGTTTCTGGTAATGGTAATTACCTCTTTAGTATTAACAATCAAGAATTTCAAGAAGATGGAGTTTTTAGCAATATATCACCAGGATCACATACAATTACTATAAAAGATTTAGAGGGGTGTTTTTTTGAAGTTATAGAAGTTGCTTTAATTGATTATCCTAGATTTTTTTCGCCTAATAACGATGGTATTAATGACACTTGGAATGTAATTGGAATTAATGAGTTGCTATTTATTGAAATCAATATTTTTGATCGTTATAACAAATTTCTTGCTCGTATAAACAATGATTCTAAAAGAGGTTGGGATGGACAATATAATGACAGGCCCCTTCCTTCTGATGATTATTGGTTTAAAATTATTTATCAAGAAATTCAAAAACCCGGCATACAACAAGAATTCATTGGTCATTTTTCCTTAAAAAGATAGTACAGGTAAAAACACCTACTTAAAAAACCGAATACAAATGCTCTAAAGAGCCTATTCTCTTGTACGTAAATTTGAATTTAACAATTCAAACTAACAATAAAGAATATTGTTCTATGAGTACTAACACTACTATTACAAAAGGCGAGGTTGCAACTTCTTCTACCAACCAATTGGTAAGCACAGGCGTAACCAATGAAATTAAAAGCGAAATAAATGCTATGCTTTCTTTTGCTTTAAACAATGGTTTAGCAATTAATAATGAAGTTAATTCCTTATTAGAAAGTACAAAAATTAATGATTTACTTACCGTTCATGCACTACTCATTAAAGATGTTCTTCCTGCTACCCCTAAATCTATCCAATACTTAAATATAATTAACCAAGAGGGTATTCAAGAAAACTCATATAGCAAGGTACCACTGGTTAGAAACTTAATACTTTTAGCATTATTTTTTTTAACTGCATTTGTTACCACTGCTTTGTTTCCTGAGGTCAATAACGATTCGTTAGATAAAGGGATTATGGATAACAATGGGCTTTCACTTTTATTAAACCTAACATTTCTTTGTTCTATTTCTGGCTTAGGTGTTGCTTTTTACCTATTAAAAAGTGTAAGTACTGCTATTCAAAAAGGAACTCTAGTTCCTGAAGATGCTATTTACTATACTGCTTTAATTTTCTTGGGCATCATAGCAGGTATCATACTTTCTGAAATTATTTCTTTGTATACTACAGATAATGGAATTAATCTATTTAACAAAAGTATTCTAGCTCTAATAGGCGGCTTTTCTTCTGACGCAATTTTTAGTGTACTACAAAGCTTAATTGCCAAAATCAAGCAACTTTTTTCTACATCTAACTAATTAATTATATATGAAACCAAACATTTTTTTTATTGCGCTGTCTATTATTGTATTAAGCTCATGTGCATCTATTCCATCTTCTACAACTACACTTACTCAAGAGGTCTTAAAAGAATCCTCTGGTATGCATTCTCTCAACATATCACTTATTAATCAACTATATGCTAACAGAAAAGAACAAGTAAACAATTTTATTACTAACACTTACACACCTGCGTTGTTAGATAATTTTTCGAAAAATTTACCCGACAGTCTTAATTACAAAGAAGAGCTTCCTCATATTTTAAAAAGCATTATTCCTATTATCAATAAGAAAAAAGACTCAATGCAATCTGTTCTAGATGCTGAACAAAATCAATTGATAGCTCAACTCAATAAAAATTACAACAACTTTAGTACAGCTGGAACTTCCTTGCAAAATTTAATCAACTCTGCCGTAAAACTAAAATCCGAAGAAAAAACAGCTATTTCAGCTGTTCAAAGCCTAACAAAAAACACCATTAATATTAGCAACATAGAAAACAAACTAGATAGTTTATTAATACACTCAGGGAATGATTTTTCAAAACTATTAAAGGTTCACTCAATTATAAAAAACAACTAAATACAATAGCATATGCCATCTATAAACTGGAACCAACTTGCAGAGCAAGCCGCCAATCAAACCAATTCTCAATTTGCTAGTCAAATTGCAAATTTAACAAGTATGAGTACAACAGAAATCACTTCTTTTATTCAAGAAAGTGCTATTAGCAATGCCAATGCTATAAAAGTATTACAAGAAATTGATCATGCTACCAACTCTAATAGTCAAAAAGCTAACGCTATAGCTAATATTCAAAATGGTATAGGTTTTTTGGTAAGTATTGCCACTAAAGTTGTGTAATACGTTTACTAAAAAACATATAGGTAAAAACACCTGTTTATAATATCACCCATAAATCCGTATAAATAAGGAATATATAAATAAGACATTTGAATTGTTATAAAAGCGGAATCCGAAAAGCTAAAAATAGAGTAGGAAAATCGAACCAATTAAAATTAAAAAAACATGGAAACAGCAACTTTAGAAAAAGTTTTTAATGTAGACAACAAAAACGGAGCATCTGTAGATGGTGTATCTGTAAACGCTTATGGTCAAGGACAATGTTCTGGAGCTACTTATACCGTATCAGCACATTCAACTATTGATGTAGACTTTACGATTAACATGTTGTGTATTACTCCTGAAAATGTTAAGTCTTTAGATAATCTTGTAAGAAGTATGTTAGACGCTTCTAAACAACATGAGTACGATGAATTATCTAAAAAAGAAGTAAGTGGAGGTATTAGCTTTTTTGCTTTCTGGTCTGGTGGAGCAAAAGCTTCTTACTCTGACACAAAGCACACTATGGATAAGTGGGGACTTAGCGAAAGAAATCAAGAGAAAATTGTAGATGCTATGTTAGAGCTTGTAGCAAAAACAAATAAGTTTAGCTTTAAAGGAACAATATCTAATAATGACTATGATTACTCTGTTTCTGGAAACTTATTTGGTATTGTTATGGACTGTACCATTCAAAAAGGAGAAACACATAATCAGGTACGATTCTTAGCTCCTAAAGTTCATATGAATAGTACAGATGGCGCTTCATCATTACCTGTTGAAGGAAAGTTATATTAAATATACTAGAGGTTGTCTATAAGTTAAATTTATACTTTTAAGACAACCTCATTTTATTATTTACAACACCCATTTATATTAACTTTATTTCTAAATACCTTCCTGTATCATTAGCAAAACCTGCTTGTTTGCTTATCTTATTTTGCTTAACAATTACTCCTATACACGCACAAAGTAAGATTTTCCAAAAACTTAATTTTTCTTTAGAAGTAGGAAATTCAATTCCGTTAATTAAAGGAAACAAAAGTCTTTTATTATCTTCTGAAACAAAGGATTTGAACAGTATTATTGAACAAAAAAAAAATACTTTTCTTAACAGACAAATAGAACCTTCTTGGTTTATATCTTCCTCTATTTCTTTTCCTTTTAAAGAATTCAATATTGGTTTAGAAGCACGTTATACCAGCCGATATAAATACCATTCCAGTGCTTTATATTGGCAACAAAAACAAATAACTCCAAACGATTTATTAATAACATCTACTGGAGAATACCATCAACAAGCAACTATCCAACATAGTTCATTAAATGCTATTTCAGAAATTAACATCTACACATTAAACTTTTCTAACCAATCTACCATGAAATTTAGAATTGGTTTAGGAAGCGGCTTATCATTATACCAAGTTAAAGCATCTATTCCTTATGCTTTTTTGCATTTAAAGTTTAAAAAAGAACTAGGGTTAGAAGATCATTATATTTTAGGCCCTGGTTCTGTTAAATCAGAAAAATCAAATTCGTTTGCTTTTAATTATCAGATTTATGGGAGTATTAAATTACGTTTTAAAAAAACTTTTAGTTTGTCTATAGGTTTTAGAATAAATAATCTAGGCCATTTTATTATGATGAAACGCCCTATTGGTAAGGAAGAATTTTTTGCTATTAATGCGAATTACACTAATAACAATAATAACACTCAAGAAAAATTATCACTAAACACTACCAACAACAAACAATATATAATTAGCAAAGAATTGTTTTTACGGTTTTACTTTTAATTAAACGTTTCTTCTAACGAAACTATTTTATGTTGAAAAGCAAAAACTACCAATCCAGCTACGTTTTTAGATTCTGTTTTAAGTAGTAGATTATTTCTATGCCCTTCTACTGTTCTAGGACTTATAAACAATTCTTCTGCTATTTCATTAGTGGTTTTTTGATTGCATATTAATTTTAACACTTCAGATTCTCTTTTGGTTAAATAATCTAAGTCAAAATAACTACGGGTAGTTTTAGCATCAGGATTTAACATATTTTCTTGTATTACCTGCATTACATTATCGTTGTAACAAAAACCTTTATCGGCTACTGCATTTACGGTAGATACAACTTCTTTTGGCGGCGTATTTTTAGCTAAATAAGCTACTGCCCCAGTAGCAATCATGTTACTAATAAACGGTTTACTATAATAACTAGTTATTGCTATAATTTTTATGTCTTGATATTGTTTTTTAATTAATTTGGTAGTTTCGACACCATTTAAATTAGGCATTTTTAAATCCATTAAAATAATCTCTGGTAATACCTCTGCATTTTCTAGTTGAGTTAATAAATCTTCACCATCTGCAGCTTGCATAACAATATCAAAATTTACTTCTTTATTTAAAATAAACGAAATTCCTTGCCTAAACAATATTTCATCATCTGCTATAGCAATTTTAATTATTTTATTCATAACTGTTGTGTTTAATGATTATGGTAAACGTAGCTCCTTGGTTTAAACTACTTTTTATTTGTATTTCTCCATTTAGTATAGCAACCCTACTTTTAATATTTTTTAACCCCAATCCTCCTTCATTAAATGCTTGTTTTACCAAAAATCCTTTACCATTGTCTTTATAAGTTAATTTCATTTCGCCAGCAGCATCTTGCAATTCTAAACGCATAAGTGTAGCCTTGCCATGGCGAACAGAGTTGTTCAGCAATTCTTGCACTATTCTAAACACATGCAATTCTTCTGCCTTGGTTAAAGTAGTAAGATAATTAATTTGGTGTTGAGCTACTACCTTTTTTGTGGCTCCAAACTCTGCTAACAATTCTTTTAAAGCTTCTACCAAACCAAATTTTTCTAAAATAGGTGGCAATAAATCATGTGCTATTTGCCTAGAACTCTCTAAAACGTTTGTAGTTACACCTAATACATTGCTTAAAGATTCTTGTTGCTCATTAGTAGTTAAACTACCGTCTAATAGCATGTTTATGTGCAAGCTTACCACATTTAGTTTGGCACTAATAGCATCGTGCAAATCTTGAGCTATGCGTTTGCGCTCTCGCTCCTGAGTTTCTATGGTTGCCTGTAATACCTTTTTTTGACTCGCTAGTTTTATAGCCGACTTTTCTAACTCTTTTTCTATTATTTTTTTGCGGGCAAAGCGGAAAAACAATACCAATGATACCACCATAAACAACAATAAAAAAATAGCAGATAGTACTATAGGTATGATTTTATTTTCTTCTGAAAAGAGTAATTCCATTTATTAGTTATTTGATAGAACTTTCTTTCTATAACGCAAATTTTTATACCATTCATAAAAAATTGAAAGTTGAAAAAATATAAATAATATTGAATTAGCAACCCAAGTTATATCGTTTAAAAAATCGGGTAATTTTATAATCATATTTCCCGATAAAAATATCAAAGTACTTGATAATAAATAAAATAATACCCCAATATTTATATATAGATACTTTTTATCTTTTAATAGTGAAAAAAATATATATTGAATACTATATAAAACTATTAAAATAGATGTTAGTATCACTTCATATGGATTAAAACTATAAAACAAATTAGGAGTAATTATATAACTTGAAAAAATAAAAGCTAAAACAAAAAATAACATTATCAATATAGCCATTTTTTGTTTTTTTGATATAAAAAGACACCTATAAAAGAAACTCAGTAGTACAAATTGGAAAACAAAATAAAAATGCGAGAGATAAATATTATTGATTTTAAAACTCCATAATATCAATGAAATAATTTGGATTAACAAGATCACCAATAAATACACAGAGAATATTTTAAGGCTCTTTTCTACAAAAGGAACCTTAAAATATATTATAACATTAATTAATAAAATGAATAATCCAATATGTTGAATAATATCGTGCAATATTATTTATCTTCATGATATAGTTCACTATTAATATCACAAGTACTTGGACAAGGATAAGTAAAATCATAAATCCCACTATCCTTACTTTGTGGATTCGTTGGATTTAAAATAATATCATTATGCGCACCTGTTTTACTGTTATAATCGGTACCTACAAACAACATTTTTTCTCCATATCCATTGTCTTTACCTGTTCCGTTAGTAGAGTCTATACCTAAATAACCGCGTACACCTGCATTGGTTAGTTTGCTTTCATCTAACTCGTACTTTCCGGTTAAATCATTTTTCTTTAAAATTTCCATTTCTTTTAACAACTCACTTAAATCTAAGGCTGGAATTAAAAAGGCTTTACAATGTTGGTCCTTAGTTGCTATTTGCCACTTTTCTGTGTATTTTTTAGCATTCTCTAATGTTACTGTATTCGTTCTTGGTTTGGTTTCTACACTCATAGTTTTTTGGTTTTATGTTAGTCTCTCAAATATACATATGTTCATTTATATTTTGAAAGTAAAAGAATATAAATTTAATAGAGAATTAACTTGTTTAAAAACAAACAACTCACTACCAAACACTTAGCTTGTATTATTATATACTATTTTACTTGTTTTTGTTACCCTTTTCTATCTAAGTATTTCTACCTGGTTTTGTTTAAGGAAATATGTACGTTAAAAATAACAACATGCTAGCTATAATTTTGGTTTCAGATAATTACTAATCAATTTTTAAACTTTAAAACAAATTATTATGGAACCATTTTTAGGACAAATTCAACCATTCGGATTTAATTTTGCACCAAGAGGTTGGGCAAAGTGTGATGGACAATTATTACCTATCTCAGCTAATTCTGCTTTATTTTCATTACTAGGAACTACTTTTGGTGGAGATGGAAGAACCACTTTTGGATTACCAGATTTAAGAGGTAGAAGTATTGTACACATTGGTCATGGACCAGGATTATCTACTGTTACATGGGGAGAAAGAGGTGGTAGAGAAAATGTTACTTTAAGTCAGCTAAACATGCCTTCTCATTCACACGCTTTAATTAACGGAACAGCTAGTGTAGATTTATTTACTACAGATAATTCTAACGCTACACCAGATTCAGATAGCGGTGCAAATGGCTTAGGTACTGGTACAGATATGCCAGATATATTCCGCGAATCTCCAACAAAAGGAGATAAAGTTGGAGGTTTAGAAATTTCTGGTACTACAGCATTATCTGGAGGAAACCAAGCATTTAATATTCAAAACCCATTTTTAGGAATTAATGTTTGTATTGCTTTACAAGGAATTTTCCCTTCTAGAAGTTAAAAAAATCTTATTAAAAGGAAGGTGATTTTACCTTCCTTGTTTTCTGTATTTAGTTATCATTTAAAACATATAAAATTGAGAAAAATAGGTGTATTACTTCCGCAATCTAAAGCTTATCCAAAATTAGCTAAGGAGTTTATTAAAGGATTAAGACTATCCCAATCTGAGACAAATCAATATGAACTGAAAATTGAAGGTATTGGTTACGGTAATGATGCTAAACAATCTATAGATGGTATACAAAAATTAGTGAACCAAGAACAAGTAGACTTAGTTACAGGTATTGTTGGACATAAAGGATTATCTGAAGTTTTAGACTACATAGAAAATATAGAAGAAACCTTTATTTATTCAGATCTAGGAGCAACACAGCCTCTTGATTTAAGCAACAGAAAAGGCATCTATTGCAACTCAATGGGATTATATGATGCTACAACATTACTAGGAGAACATCTCATTTCTAATAACTTCTTAAAAATAGGAACGTCTACTTGTTATTATGAATCCGGATATGGTTTTATAAAGTTAATGGAAGATAGCATAGCTGGAAAAGGGGAGTTTTCTGGTCATTTTATATCTCCTATCAACCCAAGAAAAAATGAAGCTGAATTAATGCTAGATTGGTATAATTCTATGAATCCTGATGCATTATTTGCATTTCATAATGGTATATTTTCTGAAGAACATGCGTCCTTTTTATCAGAAAATAAATTACACGAAAAGGTGCCTATTTATTCTCTTCCATTTTCATGTGAAGAAGATGTTGTTAACAAATTTCCTGAAGTATTCAATGATACACACTGCATAACTTCGTGGTATGCAGACTTAAACACTAATGAAAATACTAGTTTTATAAATAAATACATGGAAACATATGGTAGTAAACCAACATTTTTTGCTGTTTTAGGTTATGAAAACGGTATTCTGATAAATGATTTTCTACAAAATTCAAATACATTTTCTACTCAAAAAAAAGAAGGCCCTAGAGGACAAATAGAATTTACCACCAATACCAACAGAACAAATTACAAGCATTATTTATACCAATTAAGGCACGAAAAAGATACTTGCACAAAAGCTCATATTCAAATATTTAAAAAAGAAGACATCTCTACTAAAAAAGTTTTTAAAAACAATATACCTAGTTGGGATAATGCATATTTGTGTTATTAATTTTATTAAATTTGTAGTAAAATTATTATTAATTAAACCTAGCTAACTATGATTAAAAATTACATTTTATATTTCGGACTTTTATTAAGTCTCAACTTATATGCCCAATTAAATCCCGGAGACATTGCTTTTTTAGGCATGAATACAGATGCTACTGAAGGCTACTCTTTTATTACATTAAACAACATTCCAGGAAATGAAATTATTTTCTTTTCAGACAGAGGAATTATAAATAACGGAGCATATATTGCTGGTACAGAAGGTACTTATAGGTTTACTGCTCCTGCTGGAGGAATATCATGTGGAACTATCATTTCTTTTGACGAAACATCACCAGATACATATACAATTACTGGGGTTACTGGCGCTACAATGACTTTAGAAGCTGGTTCTGCTAATTTAGGATCTGGAGATCAGGTTTACGCTTATCAAACAGCTGGAAATACCATATCTGCTATACCTTCTGATGCCACTTTTATAGCGGCTATAATGTCTGATTATGATGCTATTTGTGTTGATGGTGCTACAGGATGGACACAAAGCTCTTGTGTATCGTCTACTAGTGAAAGTATTGTACCTCCTGGTTTAACAAATGGTGTTAATTGTATTTCAATGACTCCATCTGGTCCAGAAATTGACAATATGCGCTATACAGGAACTCTAACAGGTGATAGCTTTACCTTAAGAACAGCTATTCATAACCCTGCTAATTGGGAAACTAATAATAGCCCAAGATACGACCTTACTCCTGGAAATTATCAAACTCCTAACGTTTCTTGTATTCCTTTAAGTACGGACGAATTTTCTTTAGAAAACAAAATTACTCTTGCGCCAAACCCAGTTCAAGAAAATAGAATTTTAAACATCAATAACAATTCTCAAAACACAATTATTAGTGTTGAGGTGTTTGATGTAATTGGTAAAAAAGTATACTCAACTACTTCAGTTACAGAAAATATTCAATTTCCAACTAACACTCCAAGCGGAATGTACTTTGTAAAAATTACTGACAGTAGAAACAATAACATCACTAAAAAAGTGATTATAGAATAAGGATTATTAACCCACTTATTATCTACCATAGATCTATAACTTTCGTTAAGTCTATAAAAACAAAAAGCGGCCTAGTTAGCCGCTTTTTTATTATGAGTTGTTATTTGTATCTATTTTAAACCAACCAGATTTACAATCCTACCTGGAACAACTATCACCTTATTAGGCGTTTTTCCTTGTAACAATTGTTGTGTTTTTTCATGAGCTAATACAGTTTTCTCTATATCCTCTTTACTCATATCTAATGGCAATTCTAAAGTAAACTTCATCTTTCCATCAAAAGAGATAGGATAGTTTTTACTGCTTTCTATTAAGTGTTTTTCTTCAAACTTAGGGAAAGAAGCAAAGGCAACCGAATCTGCATTACCTAACCTACTCCATAACTCTTCTGCAATATGCGGAGCATAAGGCGCTATAATAACAGCTAATTGCTCTAAAATTTCTTTAGATGTACACTTTTGATGTGTTAACTCGTTTACACAAATCATAAACGTAGAAACAGAAGTATTGAACGAGAAATTCTCAATATCTTCAACTACTTTCTTAATGGTTTTATGTAAGGTCTTTAAGTTGTCTTTTGTCGGCTCAGTATCTGTTACTTTTAATCCGTTATCATCTACATATAACTTCCAAAGTTTCTTTAAAAACGAGTGTACTCCGGTAATACCAGCAGTGTTCCAAGGTTTAGCTTGTTCAAGTGGGCCTAAAAACATTTCGTATAAACGTAAGGTGTCTGCTCCATACTGATTACAAATATCGTCTGGATTCACTACGTTAAACTTAGACTTCGACATTTTTTCTACTTCACGCCCTACTTTGTAAACACCATCTTCTAATACAAATTCAGCATCTTTAAAATCGGCTCTCCAATTTTTAAATCCTTCTACATCTAATTCATCTGATGCATTTACTAAAGAAACGTCTACATGAACAGCTGTAAAATGATTCCAATTTGGCTCAGACTCCTTTAAATCTTTATGCAAACTCAATAATTCAGAATAAATTTTCTTAGCTTCATCATTGATTTCAGAGATAAATATACCTTCTTTAATAACCTTTTCAATTATTGATTTACTAAAGAAAATTTGTTTTCTTTTTTGATTTGAAGATTTTTCGGTTAACCCATATTCCCATCTATAAACAAAAGCAGAAGTTCCTAAAATCATTCCTTGGTTAATCATTTTCTTGAATGGCTCATCTACTGGTAACAATCCTTTATCAAATAAGAATTTGGTCCAGAAACGAGAATATAATAAGTGTCCTGTAGCGTGTTCAGAACCTCCAATATATAAGTCTACATTTTGCCAATAATCTAAAGCTTCTTTAGAAGCAAACTCATTATTGTTTTGTGCATCCATATAGCGGAATAAGTACCAAGAACTACCTGCCCAGCCCGGCATAGTATTTAACTCTAACGGATGCATACAAGAACCCGTTTCGGTATTTTCTACTACTTCATTTTTAGTAGTACACCAAGTCCATTTAGTTGCGTTACCTAAAGGTGGCTCACCTGTTTCTGTAGGTAAATACTTTTCTACCTCCGGTAATTGAATTGGTAAATGTTCATCGGCAATCATTTGTGGCATTCCGTCTTTATAATAAACCGGGAATGGTTCTCCCCAATAACGCTGACGAGAGAATACCGCATCACGTAAACGATACTGCGTTTTTCCTTTACCTTGTCCTAATTCTTCTAATTTATAGATAGCTAACTTACTTGCTTTCTTAGATTTTAATCCGTTTAAGAAATCACTGTTAGCAATTGTTACATTTTTATCTGCATTAGCTCCTTCAGAAATATCTACTCCTTCTAAAATATTAGGGATATCAATTCCGAAATGCTTCGCAAAATCATAATCACGCTGGTCTCCGCAAGGTACTGCCATAACAGCTCCTGTACCATAGCTAGCCAATACATAATCGCCAATCCAAACCGGAATTGGCTCCTTTGTAAACGGATGTTCTGCATAAGCCCCCGTAAATACTCCTGAAATGGTTTTTACATCGGCCATTCTATCACGCTCACTACGTTTAGCTGTAGCTTCTACGTATTGCTCTACTGCTTCTCTTTGTTTATCTGTCACGATTCGTGACACTAACTCGTGCTCTGGAGCTAAAGTCATAAACGAAACTCCAAAAATAGTATCAGGACGGGTAGTAAACACTTCAATAGTTTCTTCGTGATCTTTTAAGTTAAAAGTAACTGAAGCTCCTTGAGACTTCCCTATCCAATTGCGCTGAATTTCTTTAATAGAATCTGTCCAATCTAAACTATCTTGATTGTAATCTATTCCGTTTAATAAACGCTCTGCATAAGCAGAAATACGCATAGACCATTGGGTCATTTTTTTACGTACTACTTCATGTCCACCACGTTCAGAAACACCATTTACAATTTCATCGTTTGCTAAAACAGTTCCTAAAGCAGGACACCAGTTTACTTCGGTCTCTGCTAAATAAGTTAAACGGTATTTTAATAAAATTTCTTGTTGCTCTTTTTCGCTATAAGCTTTCCACTCTTCTGCTGTAAACAAAGGTGTTTCTTCATCGCAAACTGCATTTACCTCAGCATTACCATTCGCCTCAAATGCCTTAATTAACGTAGAAACATCTTCCGCTTTGTTTGTATCGTTGTTATACCATGAATTGAATAACTGGATGAATATCCACTGAGTCCACTTGTAGTATTCCGGATTAGAAGTACGTACTTCTCTAGACCAATCAAAAGAAAAACCAATTTTATCTAATTGCTCTCTATAACGAGTAACATTAGTCTCAGTAGTTACTGCTGGATGCTGACCTGTTTGAATAGCATATTGTTCTGCTGGTAGTCCAAAACTATCATACCCTTGTGGATGTAATACGTTAAACCCTTGATGACGTTTGTAACGTGCATAGATATCACTAGCAATATACCCTAACGGATGTCCAACATGTAAACCTGCTCCAGAAGGATAAGGAAACATATCTAACACATAATATTTTGGCTTATCTGAACTGTTTTCTGCTCTAAAAGTTTGGTTCTTTGCCCAATACTCTTGCCATTTTTTTTCTATCTCGTTAAAGTGATAACTCATGATACCGTCATTTAAAGGCGCAAATTTACGGTTTATTAAACGATTCTGAAAGTGTTTACACTAGCTTTCTGGCTATATTTTCTTGAGGTAATAAACAGTTATAAATAAAAGCGTTAGTTGGAGTTTCGATACTTAATTCTTTCCCCATTTTTACAATATACCCGTTAAAGTTTTCTAATTCACTGGGCTTACCCTCCATAACATCACGTTGCATAGATGCTGTTGTATTTGGATGAGAATTTTCTACTGCTTTTAATACAAATTGAGAATCTTCTTCAGTTAAACCTATTCCTTTTTTATTAGCGATAGCAACTATTTCTTGCGCTGTATTGAAAATAATTTGTCTTATTTCTTGTTGAGCTCGCATTTCACCAAAAGTTACTCTAGTTAAAGCTGCTATACCACTAACCGATGTAATAAACTGGAACTTCTTCCAGATGGCTAAATGAATATCATCTGCCAAGGTATTTTTAAAACCTGCTCTTTCAAAAACATCTTTTAAAGCAAGTATTCTTTCTGACTTCTCATCATTATATTCACCAAAGATAATTTCAGGTTCAAAAGCAAAATGATTAATCACTCCTGGTTCATCCACTTTACTTACTATTTTACATAAACCAGCTAATACATTTCCTTTAGGAAGAATACTTAGTAATTTATCGGCATTATCAGCTCCATTTTGTAATGGTAATACCATTGTTTTTTCGCTGAGAAATGGTTTAATTTCTTTCGCTACACCTAGTATTTGCCAAGACTTGACACCTAAAATAACTAAATCGGCTTTTTCTATACTATCGTAATTATTACTTGCGTCTGGATGAACCAAAAAATCTCCTTTTATACTTTTAATTTGGAGTCCTTTATTTTTAATCGCATCTAAATGTTTACCTCGTACTAAAAAGGTAACTTTATTCCTTGACTGTGTTAATTTACCTCCAAAATAACCACCAACACCTCCTGCACCAATTACAACAATATTCATATGATTCTTCTTTTAAGTAAAGATAAAAATGTATGATGATTTATCACCTCATTTTATAACAAGTATTTCATTCAATAAAAGAAAATGTTAAGAAAAAGATTAATTAGTGAATGATTTAGTATTTTTACCCGTTATTCAATTTGAACACATGAGTAAATCTTTTGAAAAATATCAAAAAAGAAGACTTATATCCTCTTATTTTTCTGTAGTACTTAGTATTACTTTGGTATTGTTTCTATTAGGTGTTTTAGGCTTATTAGTAATGAATGCTAAAAAAGTTGAAAAGCATTTTAAAGAGCAAATAGCAATTTCTATAGATCTAAAAGAAAATGTAAAAGAAGTAGAAATAAATGCCTTACAAAAGAGTTTAAAACTATCTGATTTTGTAAAAGAAACTCGATTTGTTTCTAAAGAAGAAGCAGCAGAGTTAGCCAAAGAAGAAAATGGAGAAGAGTTTATGGATTTTATTGGTTACAACCCATTTCAAAACTCTATAGATGTTTTTGTTAATAGTGAATTTGTTACTTTAAACTCTTTAGAAGAATTTAAGACTTCTATCTTAAAAAGAGAATATGTAGATGAAGTTCGTTATGATGAAGATTTGGTTTCATTAATGAATAAAAATGTTAAAAGAATTAGTTTTTGGTTGCTTGTATTTAGCATTGTCTTTACTGCAATAGCTATGTTATTAATTAACAGCTCTATTCGCTTAGCAGTATACTCTAAACGTTTTATTATAAAAACCATGCAAATGGTTGGAGCCACAAAACGTTTTATTAGACGTCCATTTATTTGGCGAAGTATTCGCTTAGGTATTTTAGGTTCTATAATAGCTGTTATTGGTATTATAGCATTGGCATATTTTATAGACAACAATATTCCAGAAGCTGGTATTTTAGAAAATCCTATATCTTTTGGGGCTTTATGTTTTGGTGTTTTATGCTTAGGTATTATTATTACCTGGATTAGCACTTATTTTGCAACCCAACGTTTCTTAAATTTAAAAACAGACGATTTATATTATTAAATTATGAGTGATCAAAACAAACCAGATTTCATTTTCGGAAAAGCCAATTATAAATTAATGTTTATTGGTTTAGGAGTTATTGCTTTAGGCTTTATCTTAATGGCCGGTGGTGGTAGTGATGACCCGAATGTTTTTAATCCAGAAATTTATAATTTCAGACGCATACGTTTAGCACCAACTTTAGTATTAATTGGATTTGGAATACAGATTTATGCAATCCTTTTTGATAAAAAAAAGAAAGAGAATTAATTCATGGAAATAATTAAAGCTATAATCCTTGGTATTATTCAAGGCTTAACTGAATTTTTGCCAGTTTCTTCATCAGGTCATTTAGAATTAGGTAAAGCCATACTAGGAGATGAAAGTGTAGGAGAAGAAAGTTTAATTTTTACAGTAGTCTTACATTTTGCTACAGCTCTTAGTACCATTGTTATTTTCAGAAAAGATATTTTAGAAATTATTAAAGGTTTGTTTCAGTTTAAGTGGAATGAAGAGACTCAATTTTCTTTAAAGATTGTTTTATCAATGATACCAGCAGTTTTTGTTGGTTTATTTTTTGAAGATCAATTAGAACAATTATTTGGCGGTAGTATTCTTTTTGTTGGTGCTATGTTATTAATAACTGGACTATTACTATTTTTAGCTGATAAAGCCAAAAACACCACTAAAAATGTATCGAATCAAAACGCCGTTATAATAGGTATTTCTCAAGCTATTGCTATGTTGCCAGGCATTTCAAGATCTGGCGCTACTATTGCTACTTCGGTATTATTAGGAGTAGACAAAGCTAAGGCAGCTCGTTTCTCTTTTTTAATGGTCATACCGCTTATATTTGGTAAAATAGCTAAAGATGTTTTAAGTGGTGATTTAGCCGTTCATTCTAGTCAAGCCATTCCATTAACTGCTGGTTTTATAGCCGCTTTTATTTCTGGTTTATTTGCTTGTACCTGGATGATTTCTTTAGTAAAAAAGAGTAAGTTATCTTATTTTGCTATTTACTGCTTTATAGTAGGTATAATAGCTATTATTCTAACCCTTGTCAATAGTTAATTTTTACTAAGCTTAGAAGTATTATAAAAACTCTAATGGAAAAAATTATAACTTATTTAATATTTGGATTTCCCGGACTTATTCTTTTAATTGGAGGTATAAAAGGGTTAATTAAAAAAAATGGAATTAAAACAGTTTCCGAAATAATCGACTTAAGACTATGTGCTGACAACGATAGAGAAAGTAGAGTGACAACAACTTATCCAGTAGTAGAATTTTATGATACTGATGGAAATAAAATCGTTAAAGAATTATCAGAAGGTAATGGAAGATATATGAAAGGGCAAAGATTAAATATAATCTATCTAAAAAGAAATGATAATTATGAAATAATAACTAATTCTAAACTTTTTTTAATTAGGTTTCCTTTAGGAATGGCTATTATTGGAGCAATTATATTATCAACAATATTTTTTATTATCATCACAAAATAATATCTCTCAACAAGGTATTAAGCATCTTAATCAGCAATTAATTAAAAACACTTTGACGTCAGAAAACTTTTGCTTTCATAAATAAATTCCTTTTTTCACAGAAAATAAACATGAAAAAAACAGAAGAAGATTTTAAATCGGGACAAATTTTATTAGTAGATAAGCCTTTAGAGTGGAGTTCTTTTCAGGCGGTGAGTAAAATTCGTTGGGTAATTAGAAAAGCTTTTAATTTAAAGAAAATAAAAGTTGGGCATGCAGGTACACTAGATCCTTTAGCTACTGGCTTATTGGTTATTTGCACGGGTAAATTCACCAAACGTCTATCAGAATTTCAGGGGCAAGTAAAAGAATATACTGGTGAGATAACTTTAGGAACTACCACTCCTTCGTACGATTTAGAAACAGAGGTTGATAAGCAATTCCCAACAAATCATATTACCAAAGAACTTATAGAAGAGGCTCTACCTAATTTTATTGGTGAAATTGAACAATACCCTCCAGTTTTCTCCGCATTGAAAAAAGACGGAAAGCGTTTGTATGAGTATGCTCGCAAAAACGAAGAAGTAGAAATAAAGTCTAGACAAATTAAAATTGATGAATTTGAAATCACCAAAATTGATTTACCTAAGCTTGAATTTAGAGTGGTTTGCAGTAAGGGGACCTACATTCGTTCTTTAGCTCACGATTTTGGAAAAGCATTAAACTCGGGTGCTCATTTATCTGCCTTAAGAAGAACCAAAATTGGTGATTTTTCTGTAGACAATGCTTTTAACCCTATCGACTTTGAAAAAGAATACTTAATTCAAGAGCAAAAGTAAATCTTTAATGATTTCTTTACCTTTGTCCTTAGTGTACCAAATCTGTAAATCTTTTTTAAATTCAGAGGTTAATTCTCCATTTTTTGCTTTAAAATCAGTTACCATTTGAGTCGCTTTTTGAGGTCTTGGCCCAAAAGTTCCTATTACTTTTTCGCTATCTTTTTCTTGTATCACTAATTTAGGAATCGCTCTACCTCCGTTGGTTAAGTGTGCATCCATTAGTTCTAAGTTTTCATCTCTTAGCAGCACCTTAAAGTTTATCAGCTTATTTAACTCTGCTATCTTATTCATATAAGGCATTATTTGTGCAGCATCTCCACACCAACTTTCAGTTAACACCAACCAATTTACAGGTTTGTTAAATTGTTTAATCTGTTCTTTTTGTTCATCTGTTAACGAAGCTTTTTTATCTAAACGCTCCATTCGTTTATGATTTAAGAAAGTGTAGTTAATAAGTGCTTCTGTTTGGTTTTCTCCTGTGGTAGCCTTTTTCGCTACCAAATCATTCATAAGAGATTTATATTCTGAATATGTCATACTATTAAAAATAATTACTTTGTGTAGGTCGACAATAGTAATTAGTCCTTACTTTGTATCTTTAATACTTCTTAAAACAACTCATATGAAAAAAATAAGATGTGCTTGGTGTGAAAGTTCAGATTTATACAAAGATTATCATGATAAAGAATGGGGAGCTCCTGTATATGACGATCAGAAACTGTTTGAATTCTTAATCTTAGAAACCTTTCAAGCCGGATTGAGTTGGATAACCATTTTAAATAAACGAGAGAATTTTAGAGAAGCTTTTGATAAGTTTGACTATAAAAAAATAGCCAACTATCAAGAAGACAAATTTGACGAACTAATACAAAACGCTGGTATTATTAGAAATAAATTAAAAATTAAAGCCACTATAAGCAATGCAAATGCCTTTATAGAAGTGCAGAAAGAGTTTGGTAGTTTTTCTAAATACATTTGGGACTTTGTTGATGGAAAACCTATAACAAACACCTTTAAAACCTTAGCTGAAGTTCCTGCTACTACTCCTCTATCAGATCAAATTTCTAAAGACTTAAAAAAACGTGGATTTAAATTTGTAGGGTCTACAGTAATTTATGCCCACATGCAAGCAACAGGTATGGTTAATGACCATATTGTAAGCTGTTTTAGACACAAAGAGGTATAAAATAAGTTCTCGAATAAAAAAACACCTCGAGTTGAGGTGTTTTTTATTTTTTTGAAATAAATAAGATACAGTATTTATACACTGAAAATTATTGCGTTGAGTTATAATTAGGGGTTAATAATCTCTACACATATAAAACGATTTAACAACGAAATACCCTACCTTCAACTCAATAAAATTCATTGTTCGCCTATTTGCTCACTTAATAATTAATACCCGAATTCTACAAAAAATTACAACAGAGAATAAGTAATTAACAATAACACTATTAATTATTGTTAATAAATTTTAACGTATATAACTGACATACAATGATTTGATTTGTAAATTTGAGTATGGGGAAAATAGAAGAATTAATACTTAGAATCTTAGAATCTAATTCTATAGATGAAAAAACTAAGTTTGGAAAAGAGGCTGTTGAATTGTTTAAAAATTTAGATTCAGAATTTATTATTCCAATTGCTATTCGGCTAAACTTATCTGTACGCCTAAAAGACGCTATAGATAATTTTATAATTCAAGACAATCTTACATCTAGAGAAACATTAAGAGACTTTTTTCTGTCGAATAATTTGTATTTACAAGAAGCCAGCTAGCTTTAATAATTAAAAACAAGAAAGCCATCAAAAATGATGGCTTGTCTAATCTTGCTCCTCTTCTTGGGCTCGAACCAAGGACCCTCTGATTAACAGTCAGATGCTCTAACCAACTGAGCTAAAGAGGAATGTTCATATAGAACTATGTTGATTGTAACAATTATCGGCTGTTACATTGCCTTTGCTTATTTAGCTCCTCCTCTTGGGCTCGAACCAAGGACCCTCTGATTAACAGTCAGATGCTCTAACCAACTGAGCTAAGGAGGAGTGTTGCTCTGTATAAGCGGATGCAAATATATACTTATTTTATATTCGACGCAACACAAAAAAACATTTTTTTTCTACTTTATAAAATGTCGGTAAATATCATTACCAAAGGCATAGACAAAAATAATCATCATAATCACAAAACCAACCATTTGTGCGTACTCTAAAAACTTTTCACTAGGTTTTCTTTTAGTAATCATTTCATACAACGTAAACATAGCATGACCACCATCTAAAGCAGGTATCGGTAATAAATTTAACACTCCTAACATAATTGACAACATAACTGTTCTATCCCAAAACTTAAACCAATCCCATGTTGGAGAGAAAATTTTAGCTATAGATATAAAACTTCCCATACCTCTAGCAGCACCAGTTTTATATGATGTTACCAATAATTTAACATTAGTAATCATATCAATTATGGTTTCTACAAATTTATTTTTTGCTGCTCCAAAAGATTGTATAAAAGAATACTCTTTAATAGAAACATCGTAAAAACCAATCTTATCTAACTCGTCAAGTTTATTAGTAGTACTTACAACCATTTCTATTTTCCCTTCAGAATTAATATCTACTTTATATGATTTCTCTTCACCCTTTACATTGTATAATGTAGCTTCAACATTTTGACCTGAAAGCCTTTCTAAAGTTTTTTTGAAGTTTGCTGTAGTAATAGAGGTATTATTGATGGATTTAAAAATCCAATTTTTATTAACACCACTTTTAGCATTAATAGATGAATCTGGAATTTTAGAAACTATTACCGGCAAAGGAATTGTAACAAAAGACTTAGGGTCGTTTTTTGCGGTTTGACCAGATATATCTACAGGTATATCTAACTCAACTCTTTCTCCAAATCTATCTACTACAACAGTACCTTCTCCTAAAAGAATAGACTTATTTATTTTCCCAGCATCTTTAACTAACTCCCCTCCAATAGATATTATTTTATCTCCTGTTTTTAAACCAATCTTTTCTTGTAAAAATTCACTAACTACTACTCCTTCTTTTAACTCTGAGTTAGGGATAAACTTCTCGCCATACACAAACATCATTCCTACCAGAATTATATACGCTAACACAAAATTTACAGTAACCCCTCCTAACATAATTACCAAACGTTGCCATGGCTTTTTAGAACGAAACTCCCATGGTTGTGGTTCTTGTTTCATTTGCTCTTTATCCATACTTTCATCTATCATTCCGGCAATTTTCACATAACCTCCTAATGGTAACCAACCTATTCCGTATTCGGTTTCTCCAATTTTCTTTTTGAATAACGATTTACCGAATGCATCAAAAAACAAATAGAACTTTTCTACTTTAGTTTTAAATAATTTGGCTGGATAATAATGTCCCCATTCATGAAGTATAATTAATAATGACAAGCTCAGTAAAAACTGAGCAACCATAATAATAATTCCGCCTGCTGTCATAGTCTATAAAAATTTTAACGTTCAAAAGTAATCTTTTTAAACCAAGTAATAAAGAGCTTTTTAGTTAAGCTAATAGTTTTAACGCATTCTTTAACAAATAATACTGGTAACAAAACGTATCTTTGCTTAAATTTTTTTTAATGAATAATTCTGGACCCTCTCTAATATCATTTTTTAAAGGATATAAAAAGTTTTTTATTTTCTTCGCATTCTTATCAGCTGTTATTCTAGCGCTATTTTATTATGCCTTAAAACCTGTAGAACGGCTTCCTTATTTTGCTCCTGGAAAAAACATCAATCCAGAACTGGTTGATAGTACTATAGTACACATTAAAAAAAGACATAGGATTGCTGATTTTAAGTTAGTAAATCAGAATGAAGACACCATAACTCAAGACCATTACAAAAACAAAATATATGTAGCAGATTTTTTCTTTACTACTTGTAAAACCATTTGTCCTATAATGACTGGTAACATGAAGACCATACAACAAGCCACATTATTAGACAATGATATTATGCTTCTTTCCCACTCTGTAACACCTGAAATTGATAGACCCAAGCAACTCAAAAAATATGCTAAAGAAAAAGGGGTTATTAGCAAAAAATGGAATTTAGTTACTGGTAGTAAAAAAGAAATTTACAATTTAGCTAGAAAATCATATTTAGTTGCTAAATATAACCCTAAGCCTGAAGACCTTTATAACATGATTCATACAGAGAATTTTGTGTTAGTTGATAAAGAAAAGCGTATTAGAGGTATGTATGATGGCACAGACGATGAAGCTATTAAAAAACTATTATCTGATATTGAAATATTAAAAAAAGAATATAAAGATTAATTGGCAACCATTCTGTTAATCTTATTAAATTTGCACTTTTAAATTATATAATCTAAAACCATGTATAGAAGTCATACTTGCGGCGAATTAAGAATTGCCGATGAGAATAAAGAAGTAACCTTAGCTGGTTGGGTACAAAAATCTAGAGATAAAGGATTCATGATTTGGGTAGATTTACGTGATCGCTACGGTATTACTCAATTGATTTTTGATGAAGAACGTACCGATGCTTCTATTATGGAACAAGCTAAAACGCTTGGTAGAGAATTTGTTATTCAAGTTACTGGAACCGTTATTGAACGTGCTTCTAAAAACCCTAACATGCCTACTGGTGATGTTGAAATTTTGGTTTCTAAACTAGAAATCTTAAACGATGCTAAACTTCCGCCTTTTACGATTGAAGATGAAACCGACGGTGGTGAAGAGTTACGTATGCAATACCGTTATTTAGATATTCGTCGTAACCCCGTAAAAGACAGCTTAATATTTAGACATAAAGTAACGCAAGAAGTTCGTAATTACTTGTCTAATCAAGAGTTTATAGAAGTAGAAACTCCTTATTTAATTAAATCTACTCCAGAAGGTGCTCGTGATTTCTTAGTTCCATCTCGTATGAACGAAGGACAGTTTTATGCTTTACCGCAATCGCCACAGACCTTTAAGCAATTGCTTATGGTAGGTGGAATGGATAAATACTTTCAGATTGTAAAGTGTTTTAGAGATGAAGATTTACGTGCCGACAGACAGCCTGAATTTACACAAATAGATTGCGAAATGGCTTTTGTTGAGCAAGAAGATATTTTAAATATTTTTGAAGGTTTAACACGTCATTTACTAAAAGAAATTCACGGAGTTGAGATAGAAAAGTTCCCAAGAATGTTGTTTGATGATGCGATGCGTTTATACGGTAACGACAAACCAGATATTCGTTTTGGAATGGAATTTGGAGAGCTAAACCAAGTTGCACAACACAAAGATTTCAAAGTGTTTAACAGCGCAGAGTTAGTTGTTGGTATTGCGGTTCCAGGTGGAGCTTCTTACACTAGAAAAGAAATCGATAAATTAATAGACTGGGTAAAGCGTCCGCAGATAGGTGCTTTAGGAATGGTATATGTTAAATGTAATGAAGATGGAAGCTTTAAATCTTCTGTAGATAAATTCTACGACCAAGAAGATCTTGCAAAGTGGGCTGAAACTACAGGAGCTAAAGCTGGCGATTTAATTTGTGTACTTTCTGGAGACACTAATAAAGTACGTGCACAATTAAGTGCTTTGCGTATGGAAATGGCAGAACGTTTAGGCTTGCGTAAATCAAATGAGTTTGCACCATTATGGGTAATCGATTTCCCATTATTAGAATTAGACGAAGAAACTGGTCATTACCACGCAATGCACCACCCGTTTACTTCTCCTAAACCAGGTCAATTAGAACTATTAGATACAGACCCTGGTGCTGTTAAGGCTAATGCCTACGATTTAGTATTAAACGGAAACGAAATAGGAGGTGGATCAATTAGAATTCACGACAAAGAAACCCAAGCTATTATGTTTAAGCATTTAGGGTTTACTGAAGAAGAGGCTAAAAAACAATTTGGCTTCTTAATGGATGCTTTTGAATATGGAGCACCTCCTCATGGTGGTTTAGCTTTCGGTTTAGACAGATTAGTAGCTATTTTAGGAGGACAAGAAACGATTCGTGATTTTATTGCGTTCCCTAAAAACAATTCAGGTAGAGATGTCATGATTGATGCTCCTGCTACTATTGACAATGATCAATTAAAAGAATTACATATACAGTTAGATTTATAAACTTTATACAAAATACACGTTGATATAACTATTATGGTCATTCATAAAAAATCCTGCTCCTTTGCAGGATTTTTTATTTAGCTTTAAGTCATAAATTTTTAAGCTTTGAAAAAAAACACCAATATCACTTTATTAATCATTATAATTCTGGTTTTAACCGGAATAAGTATATATTATTTTACTCCTTCTCTTAAAAAGGAAATTTCTTTAGTAGAAAAATACCCATATCATATTGGTCATATAAACCCCGAAACCGCACTACTAAACAAAAAGCACAAATTGTGTGGAGGAGAGAAACCTCAAATTACGATGTATTATAGTGGAGCAGGATTAAACGCCTACAAATACAATAAAAAAAGATTTAGAGAGACCATTTTATCTCAATACAAAAATACCTATGCAGACTCTGGCTATGTTAACTTTAGATTTTTAGTGAATTGCGAAGGCAAAGCAGGTTGGTTTGAAATTATTGAAATGGATCTAAATTTAGAACTTACAGATTTAGACGATAATATGGTAAACCAATTACTACATCTTACTGCTGAAACAGAATGGAACTTCTTTTTTGATCAAGATGGTAAAACACCGTTAAATTATTATATGTATATCTCATACCGAATAGAAAATGGAAAAATCACTGAAATTATCCCTTAGCATGTGCTTAATTTTACTTTTATTTTCGTGCAAAAAAAACACCAAAAATGAGTTAAGTCTAGCTGAAAGAAAAGAAAAATCTAAACAAATACTTAGAGAAGGCATGAGCTTATATCAAGGCTCTTCTGAGAGTATGATAAAACTAGAAGAAGCCATAAAACTAGATCGGAATAACTATGACGCTTGGAGAGAATTATCTATACCTTATTTAAAAAGAGGAATTCCATACAAATGGAAAGCCATTTATGACACTGTAGTAGCTATACACCCACCAGCCTGGCAAGCTTGGAGAGGATATAACTACCTATGGTTTTATAGAGACTATAAAAAAGCAATAACTGATTTTGATACGGCCGATAGCTTTAATCCAAACTTTACAGAACAAGCACAAGGGCATAGTGTAGACTATTGGAGAGGAATTGCTTATTTAGGCCTAAAAGATTACAATAACTCTATAAAATATTTTGATAAGTATATTAATAAAGAAATAAATGATAGCGGAGAAGACTGGGTAGAAGTAACCGCTTTTTTATACAGAGGAATTGCTTTTTATGAATCTGGAGACTATGAAAATGCATTGTTCAACTTCAACAAACTCCTTCATTACACCAAAGGAAGATATGCCGATGGTAATTATTACAAAGCATTGGTTCTAGAAAAGAACAAAAATTTAAAAGAAGCTTTGGTTTTAACTAATCAAGCTATTAAAAATTACAATGATGGCTATTATAATAATAGGCCTTATGTAGAAACATTACGACAAATCTATATAGACGATTTACAGGAATTAAAAGATACATTAGAGAAAAAAAATAAATAAACAACGGCTTTTGCTAGAGTTATTTGCTAAAATTGGGTTAATCGAATAAATTTGCAACAACAAGAAAATACCATAATGAAATATATTTTATACATCATATTTAGCCTTGTTATTATTAGCGGATGTTACGGTTTTTACCTTCAGTCTCAAAAAGACATTACGGCTCCTAAATTCATTGGAGCTGCAGTAGCTGGTTTCTTTTTTGTTTGGATGCCTTTATTTATTTATCATAGATATAAAGGAAAAGACATTAGAAAGTACATGATTACAGATGAAACCATTAAAACTATTAAAGATGAAGCTGATTCTTTTATAGAAAAGAAAGGTTAATTTAAATTTCTTTTTTCGATAAAAAATCGCTTTACTAACTGACTACATTCTTCTGCTAAAACACCCCCTGTAACTGTAGTTTTAGGATGTAGTTTTGTGCCCATTGCTTCACAACCTCTACTTTCATCTTTAGCCCCATAAACTATTCGATCAATCTGACTCCAGTACAGAGCACCTCCACACATTTGGCAAGGTTCTAAGGTTACAAAAAGCGTACATTTTTTTAAATACTTGCCTCCTAAAAAATCTGCTGCCGCTGTTATAGCTTGCATTTCTGCATGTGCAGTAACGTCATTCAAAAGTTCTGTTAAGTTGTGCGCTCTTGCAATAATTCTATTATTAATTACTATAACTGCTCCTACCGGAACTTCTCCTTTTTCAAAAGCAACTTCAGCCTCTTGCAAGGCTCTTTTCATAAAGTATTCATCTGTAAAAATCTCTTCCATAGCAGTAAAAATACTATTTTTGCCCTATGTTAAGCAAGTTACTAGATCATATTCAAAGTCCAACAGACTTAAAAAAACTCTCACAAGACCAATTGCCTCACTTAGCAAAAGAGTTAAGAGAGTTTATTATTGATATAGTTGCTACCAAAGAAGGCCATTTAGGAGCTAGTTTAGGAGTAATAGAGCTTACCATAGCCTTGCATTATATGTTTGATACTCCAAACGATTTATTAGTTTGGGATGTTGGCCATCAGGCTTACGGACATAAAATTCTTACTGGCAGAAAAGACATCTTTCACACCAACAGGCAATACAAAGGCATAAGCGGTTTTCCTAAACGTACAGAAAGCAAATATGATACTTTTGGCGTAGGCCATTCATCTACCGCCATATCTGCTGCTTTAGGTATGGCTATGGCGTCAAACCTTAAAGGAGAAATTAATAAACATCATATTGCTGTAATAGGAGATGCCTCTATTGCCAGTGGTATGGCTTTTGAAGCCTTAAATCATGCAGGTGTTTCCAGTGCCAACATACTAGTAATTCTTAACGACAATGCTATTGGCATTGACCCTAGTGTTGGTGCTTTAAAGAAATACTTAACTGGTATCAAAAAGGGAGAGGCTAACCATCAACACAATATTTTTGAAGCCTTAAACTTTGAATATTCAGGGCCAATAGATGGACATAATTTTGAAGCTTTATTAAACGAATTCAATCGCTTAAAAGAAATCAAAGGACCTAAGTTTTTGCATGTTATTACCACGAAAGGAAAAGGGTTAAAACAAGCTGAACAAGATCAGGTAAAATATCACGCTCCTGGCAAGTTTGATGCCAAAACTGGAGAATTAACTCCTAAACCGCATAAAATTCAACCTCCAAAATACCAAGACGTTTTTGGCTATAGCATTTTAGAATTGGCTAGAAAAAACGATAAAATTATTGGCATAACCCCTGCAATGCCTACAGGTTCTTCATTAAAATATATGATAGATGAAATGCCCGAAAGAGCATTTGATGTTGGAATAGCAGAACAACACGCTGTAACATTAGCTGCTGGAATGGCTACTCAAGGAATGGTTGTATTTTGCAACATCTATTCTACTTTTATGCAACGAGCCTATGACCAGATTATTCATGATGTTGCTTTACAAAACTTACCAGTAATTTTTTGCTTAGATCGAGCAGGACTTGTAGGTGAAGACGGAGCTACGCATCATGGTACTTTTGATATTGCTTATTTAAGATGTATACCCAACTTAACTATTGCAGCCCCAATAAATGAAATAGAATTGAGAAACTTACTATATACTTCTCAATTAGAATTAGACAATCCAATAGCTATTCGTTATCCTAGAGGAAGAGGTGTAACTATAGATTGGAAGCAAGATTTTAAGAAAATAAACATTGGTGAAGGAATAGAATTACAAAAGGGCTCTAAAGTCGCTATTCTAAGTACTGGACATATTGGTAATTTAGTTTCTGAAGTTATTTCAGAATTAAATAATAACAAAATAGGACATTATCACTTTCCTTTTATTAAACCATTAGATCAAACACTATTAAAAACAATTTTTAACACACATACTTCTATCATTACTATTGAAGATGGAACTATAGTTGGAGGGTTTGGTTCTGCCATATCTGAATATGCTACAGCAAATAACCTATATAATCCTATAAAAAACATGGGGATTCCGGATGCTTTCATAGAACACGGAAATAAATCTGAATTATATCAGGAAGTTGGAATCGATTCAGAATCTATATTAGCTACTATAAAAAATTACTTATAAACAAAAATGGCTACTAAATTTTAGTAGCCATTTTTGTGTACTCTAAGAATATTATTTGATAATAATTTTCTTCGTCATTTTTAAATTACCTTGTGAAAAATTCATTAGATAAATTCCAGATGCAACATCTAAGTTAATATTCTCTGAAGAGTTATTTAAGTTTATTTCTCTAGAGTGAACCAATTGGCCATTCATATTAAACACCTTTAAATTAACATCTTCAAATTTATCATTAGATGCTATAGTTATTGCTCCATTAGAAACGGTTGGATAAACTTTTATTCCATTAACTAATACTTCATTGTCTTCTACACTAAATGTTTCAGCAGTAAATTGCCCAGAAAAAATCCCTCTACCAAAAGTTGCTGCAAAAACCATATTATCATTTCTCATATCTAAATCCATTACCTTTACATTACTCATACCATTAAAGGCTGATGTCCAAGTTGGTGTTGCTGCTGAAAAATTTTGAGTATACCAAACACCTAATTCTGTTCCAACAATAACTTGTTCTAAGTTTAACGGATTTTGTAAAATAGCCTTAACAGGCATATCTGGTAAATTACCTTCTTTAGCATTCCATGTTGAACCACCATTGCTTGAATACCAAATACTTTCTACACCATAATTATTCATTGTTACAAATATATCTTGTTCAGTAGCTCCAAACTCTATATCAGAAACACTTCCCACAAAATCTGGTGTTGTTAATTTTGACCAAGAAATACTATTATTATTAGCATTATCTACTACCAATAACTCACCAGCAATGGTACCTACAAATAATTTGGTTCTGTTAGTTGTAAATGGTGATACTTTAAACGCTGTAGGAGATCTAGATAATAATCCGTTAGTTAATATAGTTCTATTACTTGCTCCATTACCCGTATTGTATCTTGCTATTTGATATGTTGGAGCTGCTCTATCTGTATAATTTGTATATAAAAAGTCTAAATTAGAATCTAAATCTTGTTGATTTATAAAATCACCGTAACTAGTTCCAGAACCAGAATTTATTTGCTTTAACCAATTCCCAGTAAGCGATCTTTTTACAATATTATCGTTATACACATAATTAGAAATATAGTAAGCGTCTCCGTCTTGATCATAATCTGTTCCTGCTCCATCACCTCCTTGTGTTTCAACCGAAGGATTAACACCAGCACCAACATTAGCAAAAGCTTGAGTACCGTTATCTTGTAACCCTCCAGCAAAGTAATCTCCTCCTGACCCTACTGTTGTTGGGGCAACACCTACACTATAAAATTGAGAAGTGTTAAACCCTCTATTTCTTGCATTTGTACTAGTTCCCCCATTGTTAGAAAAATAAACTCCACCATCATTACCTATAATTAATCTGTTAGCAGCTCCTGGAGCAAAAGCTAAAGAGTGCTGATCTGCATGTACTTCTTGCTCACCAAATCCACCGTACCAATGAGAAAATTGATTCCAAGAAGAACCACTATTAGTAGACTTAAACAAGTCAATACCTCCAATGTAAACTATATTATCATTAGTTGGATCTACTTCTAGCATTAAATCATAAAAAGCTTGGCCTCTCGTAAAATCATTTGCTGCGATACCTGTATCAGAATCATTAGGGGGAGTTAAAGTTGTTGTTGATGCAGGTGTAAAATCATCTGTAGTAACTTTCACTACAACTGGTGTAGTAGCATCTCCTTCAGCTAAAACATATAATTTTTTAGGATCTGTAGATGAAATCGCTATTTGAGTTCTATCTGTATTAGCCATTCTGTGTTTTCTAGTAAATGTACTACCGTCAGTAGATACAAATATTTCTCCTCCTCCATCACCAAAAACGGTACTGTGTATTGTTGACACCCAAATTCTTCCGTCAGATCCTATTTCAATATCATTTGGACATCTTTTGTTATTGTTTATTGTTAAAGGCATACTTAATTCTGTCCAATTAACTCCACCATCTACTGATTTATAAATACCAAAAGCTGTTCCTCCTAAGTAAGTTGCGGTACTTGCTCCTCCGTAGAAAGAATCTCCAGCTGCTACATAAATTTCAGAATTACCTCCATTATTTCTAACCTTGATATCATTTATGTGCTGAACTCCAGGGACTAATAAACCTGTAAAACCTCCTGCTGATGGAGTTAACGAAGCATTAACTGTACCACTCTGCACAGCAGCTTCTAACATATCTCCATCTTCTTTTGAAATCATCACTGATGGAATTGTAATAGTTGCATCATCACCTCCCATTGGTATTGGAGTTCCCGCAACATTATTCATCATTATTACAGCTGCTGCTCCTTTTAATTGTGCATTTTTAACTTTAACAGTAAAATTACATGAACCTCTTCTAATCAATGCTATTTTTCCATTCATAGAAGCTGCAGAATTAGTCAATGCATTACACCCTTCTGTTGGGTTGGCTGTTCCATCATTAACTAATACAATATTTTCTGTTATTGTTGAAGTTATTGAAGGACCAAAAGCCGTTGTTGGATAACACGGATACTGCCCTGCTATTCCAGCTGGACTATTTACTGTTACATTAGAAGCATACTCAAAAGTTGTTGCTCCATTTATTCCTCCAAAAATATTTGTCCAAGTAAGTCCTGCATCTGTAGATTTCCACACTCCATTACCATTTACAGCACCTCCAACATAAGACTCTCCTGTACCTACATAAAATATACTTGAATTATTTGGATCTACAGTGATTGATGTAACATTTAAATTATCTGGTATATTTACTTTAGACCAAGAAGAAGCAGAATTGGAAATATTGGTATTTTTCCATAAACCTCCACTAACTCCTCCAGCAAATACAGTTTCATTAGTGGCATCGTTAGGATCGAACATAATTGCTCTTGTTCTTCCTCCTACATTGTTTGGTCCTCTTTCATCCCAACCATTATCCATAGCATCTCCAGGAACTCTTCCGTTAGCTAAGGCTTCCAACCTTTCTCTTTTAATTCTAGGTAAATTTTCAGGAGTTGGTCTTCCTATTTCAGGATTCATAGTTAACTCCCACTCTCTTTCATAATACTTGTTAGGAGATAAACCTTTTGCTTTTCTTTCTTTTTTAGATAACAAAATAACATCCTTAAAAGGTGAATTATCTAAATGTGCTTGATACTTAGCATTAATTCTACTTGCTTCTGAATCTTCATTTTTAGATTCTGTCTTAATGAAAACAAAAGCTCCTAGAACTAAAACACTAATTAAAATGGGTAATAATTTTTTCATTTAACTTTGGGTTTTTTTAAAGTGTGGGAAAATACAAATGAAATGTTAAAATCCCAAAAAACTATCGGCTTTATATACTGAAAATCATAATTTTATGTTAAATATCACAATTCTAACCCCAATTGTTTTTTATAAAACAATAAAGCTTTACTGTCTGTTAATGAAGCTACGTAACTACTTATAGAAAGTAACCTTATATAAAGACTATCACTTTTAAATCCTTCAATGTTAGGTAGTGTTTTTAAAATCAACTTATCATAATTAGACAAACAATTATTAAATTGATTATTAATTGCTGTGGTATATACTTTTAAAAGTCTAGCTATAACCTGATAACCGGCTATTTCCTTTTCTATTACCTCTTTACTTTCGTAAATTTTAGATATACTAATTTTAATAATATCATTAATCTGCGATTCGTATTTGCATTTATCTATTAATGCATTATAATATTTACCGTTTAATATTGCAGCCTCATTAGCCATAAAAACATTAGCAGCCTCTGTTATTAAAGTATTAATAGCTAGAGCCCTTAAATAAGCCACTCTAGTTTTAGTAGTATGCAATGCTTTATATTTATCTATATCAATAGTATCTTTTACTAAATTAATTAAATACTCTAAAGCAAACTCTTCTTCTATTAAACCGAGGTTTATTCCATCTTCAAAATCTATAATAGTATAACAAATATCATCAGCTGCTTCTACTAAAAAAGTTAAAGGATGTCTAGCAAAGCTTATATTTTCTCCTTCTCTGGTTTGCTTAAGCTCTAATTCTCTTGCAACTTCCAGAAAAAAACTTTTATCGGCTTGAAAAAAGCCATACTTTTTATCTGCAATCTGTTTTGTTGGTTTTTTAGGCAACGACTCTTTAGGGTATTTCATAAAAGCCCCTATTGTAGCATAAGACAAACGTAATCCGCCTTCTTGGCCTGGCTTAGAACTAGAAACAATATGTAAACCATTGGCATTACCTTCAAAATCTATTAAATCTTGATACTCCTTAGCCGTTAAACTATTTTTATAGTCTTTTCCTACTCCATTTTTAAAAAACTCACCTATGGCTTTCTCTCCTGAATGTCCAAAAGGAGGATTTCCTATATCATGCGCCAAAGCTGCTGCGGCAACTATAGCTCCAAAATCATTAGGTTTATAACCTAAATCATGTGCCAAATGAGGGTGCTTATCTAAAATTTGCTGGCCAACAATTCTTCCTAAAGATCTACCTACCACAGAAACTTCTAAACTATGTGTTAACCTTGTATGAACAAAATCGGTTTTAGATAGTGGTATAACTTGAGTTTTATCTTGCAAAGACCTAAATGCTTCAGAAAAGATAATCCTATCATAATCTACCTCAAACCCTAAACGTGTTTCATTTTGCTCGCTACGTAATCTTTTATTAACATCACCAAAACGCTTTAGTGATAAGAGTTGATCCCAATTCATAAATTCTGACTTTAAGAAATGCAAGATATTTAAAAGATTGCTGCAACAAAAAATAATGCATTATAAATTAAATCATCTTTAACCTTACCATTTGTTAACATATCAAAATAGCTATGAATTCGTATTATCAGTAACTTATCACACCTTTCCTCCTTACTGTTAACATTAAATTAACTTTAGCTCAATTTAGATTTACATTTCAATAACACAAACATCACAAAGGGTTAACCAATTTCTTAGGTAATGGCGCTTTATTTGCACAAAATTATAATCACAAAAAAATGAAACAGTTTTTCTTATTTATTTTCCTTTTAGCTAATATGGCCTTTGCACAAGATAAAGCTCAGGTAACAGGAAAAATATTAGATGGAGAAATGAACAATGATCCAATGTTTGGAGCTACTGTTGTTGTACAAGGAACAACCACTGGTGCTCAAACAGATTTCGATGGTATATATAGCCTAGAATTAGCAGCTGGAACGTATATCTTAGAATTTAGTTATGTAGGATACGGAACAATAGTTGAGACGATTACTTTAGCTGAAGGAGAAAAGAAAGAAATTAACAAAACTCTTAAGGCAGCAGCCGATGCGCTAGAAGAAATAGTTTTAACAGGAAATGTTAATAGAGAATCTCAAAATGCTTTAGATTTAGCTCAGCAAAAAGCTACTAGCATTAAGCAAGCTATCGGTGCACAAGAAATGTCTAATAAAGGAATTAGCGATGCTGCTGGAGCAGTAGCAAAGATATCTGGAGTTTCTAAACAAGAGGGTTCTAGTAGTGTTTACGTACGTGGTTTAGGCGACCGTTATTTAAATACAACTTTAAATGGTCTTTCTTTACCTTCTAACAAAATAGAAAACAAAAACATTGATTTGAATTTATTCTCTTCAGATGTTATTAAAAATGTAGCCGTTAGTAAAGCGTTTAACTCCAAATTATATGGTGACTTTGCTGCTGGTAATGTAGATATTGTTTCTAAAGAATATACCGGAAAAGGGTTCTTTGACGCATCTGTAAATACTGGTTTTAACACAAACGCAATTGGTAAAAACTTTGTGAAAAGTGACGGAACAGGATCTTTAGGTTTCTACACAAGATATGAGCACAACCCTTATTCTGTTGTTATGTCTCATGGTGTAGACCCAGTAGAAGCTGGATCTCCAATTAATAGTGGTATTAGCTTAGTAGGTGGTAAATCTTTTGATTTTGAAAACAACTCTCGTTTAAGCTTCTTCATTACTGCTGGCTTTGAAAACGATTACAGATACAGAAAAGGATTAACTGCAAATTACGCAGGTACTTACACTAAATTGTTTCCACAGGCTGAAGAGTATGAATATAGCACTACTACTAATGCTATGTTAAACTTAACTTATAAAGCTACCGATAAAATTAAATTTAAATTCAACTCATTATTCATAAATAGTTCTTCTGACGAAGTAGGATATTATGGATCTGGTGGACAAGGATTTAACTGGGATTCTCAATCTGGAGAAGAAAGAGGTTTCTACCAAATGAATGTTCAATTTAATCAAGACAAGATTTTTGTAAATCAATTATTAGGTGAGCATAAAATTAATGACAAATTAGACATTGATTGGGGTATTGGAATTAATAATGTATTTGCGAACCAACCAGATAGAAAAAGGATTAGTTTAGAAGATTATCATTTTGCTTTAGATGACAATCCTAATACTAACCCAGTATTCTTTACTAATAACGCCTTTGACAACCAACGTTATTTTCAAAAAGTAGATGACACAGAGTTTACAAGCTATTTAAGAGCAAGCTATAAAACATCTGAAGAAGTTACTATAAACCTTGGTTTAAACGGAAGATCTAAAGAACGTAATTTCCAAAATAGCCGTTACGGTTATGAAATAATCGATACAAGCTTAGAGGTTACAGATGTTAACAACTTGAACTCTATATTTAATATGGCTAATCAAGGTGTACTATACAATACTTATGTTATCAATGCTATTAGCCCAGAAAATGGTGTAGGTCAAACCAACTTACCTGGTTTAGTAGAGAATACTTACAAAGGAAACCTAAACGTATTAGCAGGTTATATTTCTGCAGACATTAATGTAAATGAAAAATTATTAATCGTTCCCGGTGTAAGACTAGAAAGTATTGATTTAGAAACTACTTACGATGTAATAAACGTATCTGCAACAGATCCTGGAGTTGTAAACATGAACGAGACTTTATTCTTACCGAGTTTAAACGCCAAGTACAAATTATCTGATGACGCTAACTTACGTTTTGCATTTAGTAAAACTGCTTCTCTTCCAGAGTTTAAAGAGATTGCTCCTTTTGTATATGTAGGAGTAACCGATAGAATTGGTGGTAACCCAGATTTAATAAACAGTGATTTAGGCTCTACTACTTCTAAAGTTTTCAACTTTGATGTTAAGTACGAATGGTTCTTTAATAAAGGAGAGTTATTATCGTTAGCTGGTTTTGCAAAACAAATTCATGATCCAATAAACTTAGTTACTGCAATTGATGCTACTGGTACTGAGCGTTATTTTAGAACTGGTGACAAAGCAGATATTTTTGGAGTTGAATTAGATGTTAGAAAAATTTTATTAAGAGACAGTGAAGAAGACGCTAAGTTAACTGCAGGTTTAAATGCTACTTATATGCATACTAAACAAGATTTAAAAGCTTCTAACGGTACTTACTCTGTAAGTTTTGATAGATCAAGCGATCAGCTTCAAGGAGCTTCTCCATTCATCGTAAATTCAGACATTAGCTATAAGCCTACTTTCGGAAATTATAAGCCAATGGCCAACTTGATTTTCACTTACTTCTCAGATCGTATTTACTCTTTAGGAGCTGGAAGTATCTCTAACAAAGTTGAAAAAGGGTTTGCTTCTTTAGATTTTGTTTTAAAGAATAAAATCGGTGAAAATGCAGAATTAAATTTCAGCGCTAAAAACTTACTTGATCCTAGTATAAAAATTATTCGAGAAGATGTTCCTGCCGAAGGTGGAGACGTAACACTTTCTGAATATAAAAGAGGAATCAATATTGGATTACAATTCAAATACAAATTTTAAACAACAAAACAATCTATTAAACAACAACAATTAATCTTTAAAAAAATGAAACGTAACTTTTTATTCGGTTTAATTTTATCAGCTTTATTAGTGGTTTCTTGTAGTACAGATGACACTGCAGATATTACTATTAATGTACAAGGTAATGGTTCTAGTACTAATGCAACTTTTATCTCTGGTACTTACACTTCAGATTTAACTTTAGATGCCAATACAGAATATGTAATTAATGGGTCATTAATTATGGCTTCTGGTACTACTTTAACTATACCAGCTGGTATGACTATTAAAGCTTTGGCTTCTGGTTCAGATGTTTATATAGCTATTTCTGAAGGTGCTCAAATAATGGCAAATGGTACAGCTACTAACCCAATTGTATTCACATCTAACGCTACTTCTCCTGCAGCAGGAGATTGGGGAGGTTTAATTTTATTAGGAGATGCTCCTATTAACTCTGTTGCTGGAGCTGGAACTTCTACTTCTGAAATTGGTGGTTTACCATATGGAGGTTCAGATAGTGATGATAACTCTGGTACTTTACGTTATGTACGTGTTGAATATTCAGGTGGTTCTGCAGATGGGCAAACTGAAAACAATGGTATTTCTTTCTACGGTGTTGGAAATGGAACTACTGTTGAATATGTTCAAGTTTATGAAGGTAAAGATGACGGAATTGAGTTCTTTGGTGGAACTGTAAATGCTAGCAATGTAATCGTTGTTAACTCACAAGATGATTCTGTAGATTGGACAGAAGGTTACTCAGGAACTTTAACAGATGTATACATTAAGCACGGTGTAGATCACGATAAAGGAATTGAGGCTGACGGATACAATACTGATATAGGAAACAACTCTAGCCCAATATTTTTCTCTAAACCTACAGTAAACAACTTAACTATTGTTGGTACAGGTTCTTCAAATAGTAATGAAGCTGTTCGTTTAAGAGCAGGAACTCAAGGAATCTTTACTAACGTAACTATAGAAGGATTTGCTGAAGGGTTTGATTTAGATGGAGACAATGGAGACAACCCAACTGGAGCTGGTGTAATTAGTGATGATTTACAAGTAACTAATATAACTTTTACAGACGTAACTTTAAAAGTAAAAAATGATACTGGTGAAACTTTTACTGATGCAGATTTTATTTCTGGAGATGGAAACGGAACAGCTACCGATGTTGCTACTTGGGGAGCTAACTGGGCAGTTGGTTTATAATTAACAATTAGTCATAAAAAGTAAAAGGCTTACCAAATGGTAAGCCTTTTTATGTTGTATAATTAAAGAAATTAGTCTCTAATAGCTAACTGAGTTTTGTTTTTCCACTCATTAACTTTTTCTACTTTAAAGTTCTTATAATCAACTTCTGTTAATTTATCAGCATTCCAAAACATCCATTTACCTGTTTTCTTACCATTTTCATAGTTACCCATAGCAACTTTGTTTCCATTAGCGTCAAAACTTTTCCAAGTTCCGTGTAACTTCCCTTCTGCATTGAAAAATCCTGTTTGAGCAATCTCACCATTAACATGGTAGTAAACAGCTTCATAAATATCACCTTTCTGAACTATTTCTACATTTCTATCTTGAGCAAAACCTATTGCTCCTATCATGAACACTAAAACAACTAATAACTTTTTCATAATCTATATTTTTTTTAAAAACTTTTCTTAACATTTATATTACAAATATACAGTATAATTTACCTTTTCCAAATGTTTTGGTAACAATTTCTTAACATTAGAGGTGAAACTTAACATTGAAAACATTTTTTATGTTGATTTTCAACAACTTACATATTTCATTAAAATTAACATTGCGCTTATTATTAACCTATAGTTGACTTAATATACTTTATAAAAGTTAGAATAAAAGCATTTCATAACATTAAGGTAACATACTAGAAAAAAATATAGTTCAAATTTGCATGTTGGTATTTACTATATAAGACTATGGGAGATATATATATAATTATGATAGTAGCTTTGGCTTTTTTAGCTATTGCTGATTTAATTGTTGGTGTGAGTAATGACGCCGTTAACTTTTTAAATTCTGCAATCGGTTCTAAAGCTATTTCTTTTAAAACTATTATGATTGTTGCTAGTATAGGTATTGCTTGTGGAGCAATATTTTCTAGTGGAATGATGGAAGTAGCCAGAAAAGGTATTTTCGATCCTGATCAATTTATGTTCAATGAAATCATGATAATATTTATGGCAGTCATGATTACAGACATATTATTATTAGATGTATTCAATACACTAGGAATGCCAACTTCTACTACAGTTTCTATAGTATTTGAATTACTAGGAGCTGCCGTTTGTGTATCATTAATTAAAATTGGGGCTGATAATGATCAAACAGTTTCAGATATTTTCAATTATATAAATACTGACAAGGCAACTGAAATTATTACTGGAATATTATTATCTGTTGTAATTGCTTTTAGTGTTGGAGCATTAGTACAATATATATCTAGGCTATTATTAACCTTTAATTATAATAAAAAAGCTAAATGGGTTGGTGCTATTTTTGGAGGTATTGCTTTAACTTCTATAGCTTACTTTATTTTAATAAAAGGAATAAAGGGTACTAACTACGCAAAAAGCGTTGTAGATGTATTATACAATGGCTCAACAAATGAATTGTTAGACTGGGCTAATTCATTTTTAAATACCAGCTTTAAAACGATTGAAGAACTTATTCAAGAAAAGAAAGACTTCTTAAAAATATCTATAGAAGAAAACACTGCTAATGTTCAACTAACTCTTAGAGGATTATTAGAAATATATGTACTTCCTATTATAGGTATTAGTTTAGTTTTTTGGACACTGTTCTCATACGCTTTAATACATCTTTTAAAACAAAACATATACCGATTCATTATTATAGTAGGTACATTTTCTTTAGCATTGGCGTTTGCAGGTAATGATCTTGTAAACTTTATTGGTGTACCAATTGCTGGATGGGATTTTTATTCGTTATGGATTGATTCTGGACTTCCTGCTAATGAATTTTCTCTAGCAGGTTTAAGCGAAAAAGTTCCTACTAATAACATATTATTATTTATTGCTGGTATGATTATGGTTGCAACTTTATGGTTTTCTAGTAAAGCTAAAAATGTTGTAAAAACGTCTATAGACTTATCTAGTCAAGAAGCTACACAAGAACGTTTTCAACCTAACTTCTTATCAAGATCTATTGTTCGTTCTGCCTCAGCAGTTGCTAGAGTATACAACAACATTCTACCAAATTCTGCAAAAAATAAAATTGAATTACAATTTAAAAAACCAGTTATTACATTAGCTAAGGGTAAAAAGCATGAGCTTCCGGCATTCGATATGGTAAGAGCTGCTGTAAACCTTATGGTTGCTGGTATATTAATATCTATAGCTACATCTTACAAGCTACCATTATCTACCACTTATGTTACTTTTATGGTTGCAATGGGTTCGTCTTTAGCAGATAGAGCATGGGGAGCAGAAAGTGCTGTGTATAGAGTTGCAGGGGTTTTAAATGTAGTAGGTGGTTGGTTCTTAACAGCTATATGTGCTTTTACAGCAGCTGCACTAGTGGCATTTCTAATTAATATGAATGTAGAAGTAATGGTACCTGTTTTACTTTTATTAACAGTTATTCTACTTGTTAGAAACACCATTAACCATCGTAAAAAAGCTTTAGCAGGTAAAGAAGAAGATGCTTTAATGAAAGCAGAAAGTAGTTCTATACAAGGTGTTATAGAAGAAAGCGCAGATAACATTAGAGCTGTAGTAAGCAGAACTGCCAAAATATACACTAGTACTATTGATGGGCTAGCGAAACAAGACTTAACAGTACTAAAAAAGAATAAGAAAAATGTTGTAAAGCTTAGCGATGATATTGAAGAGCTTAAAGGAAATATTTTCTACTTTATTAAAAACCTAGATGAATCTAGTGTTGGAGCAAGTAACTTTTACATTACCATTCTTGGTTTTTTACAAGATATGTCTCAATCTTTAGAATATATTACTAAAGCTAGTCATAAGCATGTTAACAACAATCATTTAAAGCTACGATTTAATCAAATTAAAGACTTAAAAGAAATAGAACAGCATTTAAAGGTTCTATTTGGTAAAATTAAAAGTTCTTTCTCTGAACTTGATTTTGAAAACATAGACGGTATTCTTAACGAAAAAAGACTTTTACTTGATGAACTAAACAGCAAAATTAAAAAACAAGTAGAGCGAACAAGAAACGAAGAAGATAGTCCTAAAAACACAACTCTGTATTTTAGTTTATTATTAGAAACTAAAGATTTAATTAAAGCTACTATGAATTTATTAGAAGCTTATAGAGATCATTAAACAAACGAAAAATACATAAAAAAAGAGCGCTAAGATAAGCGCTCTTTTTTTATTCTTGACCTATTTTATTTAAGTCATCAAATAGTATTTTTTTCTCTTCTAGTAATTTTTTATCGACCACATATGTACTAGATAAAGAATCATGCCAACCATATGAATTTTCTCCTAAAAAAGAAAAAGCATCAAAAGGTATTAATCTACTAAAACTTCTTTTAATTATACTACTCGTAGTTGGTTTTTCTCCATACTCATCAACAATAACACTTCCAGTTAATAACTTTCCAACAGAAACTTGATACTTGGATTCTATTACAATAAAATAAGTCACATAAAATGTTAAAGTTATTAAGCTATCTATAAATCCGTTCATATTGGCTATAGAGTCTAATAACTCATAATTACCCGTAACATTTAATATAACTCCTAATAAAAATGATAAGCCAAAAACAATTGCATAAACTACAATTCTATCAATTATGAAATTTAAAAATCTTTTACCTTTAGTTGCCCAAACCTGTTCTTTTACTTTGTATTTATTTTCCATAAATCAAAAATAAAAAAAACCACCATATAAGAACTTAAATGGTGGCTTGAGTTTATGGGTAATAAACTTGGGTATTTTATAATGTATTAACCTTCGCAGCTAGTACATTCTTTTTTCTGCTTAAATTTCTGAGCAGCATTCATACTGTGTTGGTAGTACAATGATTTAACACCTAACTTCCAAGCAGTCATATATATATTATTTAAGTCTTTAGTTGGCATATCTGGATGCACCATTAAATTTAAAGACTGACCTTGATCTATATGATTTTGTCTATTAGCTGCCTGATAAACTATTGTCATCTGATCGATTTCAGGATATGTTTTAAACACCTCTTTTTCGTTATCCGACAAGAAATCTAAATGCTGTACAGAACCATCATAATCACGAATACTTCTCCATACATCGGTAGTATTCTTTCCTTTTTCGTCTAACAACTTAACTAAAAATGGATTCTTAATAGTTGTCTTAATCTTAGCTATGTCTTTTACATAAATATTAGACCAAATAGGCTCGATACCTTGAGATACTTGTCCTAAAATAAACGCAGATGATGTTGTTGGAGCAATTGCATTTAAAGTCGTATTTCTACGTCCGTAACCTTTTAATACTTCTGGCTCTCCATATAATTTAGCTAACTCTTCAGATGCCTTATAAGACTTTTCTTTTATTACTCTAAATACTTCTGAATTTAAATTAAATGCTTCTGCACTATCAAACGACAACATTTTAGATTGTAATAAAGAATGCCATCCTAAAGCTCCTAAACCTAAAGCTCTATTTGCCTTAGCAAAATTATAAGCTTTCTCCATGAACTTAAATGTAAGTATATCATCACGGTCTGTAGAATCTTTATAGACTTCTAATTTAGTAATGAACTCCTCCATTACTGCATCTAAGAAATATGTTAATGTCTCTACAGCATCTGTATCTTTCCACTTATCATAATGCAATAAGTTAATAGAAGACAAACAACATACGAAAGACCAATCGTCATTAGATGGCAACATAATTTCTGTACACAAGTTACTCGCATAAATCTCTAAGTTTTTATCCTTGTAAACATCTGCCGCATTATTATTAGCGTTGTCTCTAAACAATATATACGGATATCCTATTTCTGATCTAGATTGCAATACTTTAGCCCAAATAGAACGCTTTTCAACATCTCCATCACGCATTTCTTCCATCCACTTGTTACTAACAGTTACACCATGCGTTAACTCTTGTATTGGGTTTCCTTCTGTACCTATCTCTAAAAATTCTTTTACATCTGGATGATCTATTGGTAAATACGGAGAGAAACGACCTCTTCGCACAGATCCTTGACTTACTACATCAACCATTTTTTCAAATAATTGCATGATATGCACAGAACCTGAAGACTTTCCGTTATTCTTAACAGGAGCACCTCTATGACGTAATTTCCCGAAATAACCAGACGTACCACCACCTAATTTAGACATCATACCTACTTCTGACTGAGAGAATAAAATATCTCCCATATCGTCGGCAATATGCGATCCGAAACAACTAATAGGCAACCCTCTTTTCTTACCAAAATTAGACCATACCGGAGATGCTAACGAGAAATAACCCGCAGCCATATACCCGTAAAACTTATCGGCAAAACCATCTATTTTTAAAATTTTCTCTGCATTTTCTGCTATCTCTCTTATTCTTCCTTCAGGAGTAACTCCATCAGTTAAATATCCAGACTCTAAAAATTTACGGCTGTTTTCTGTTAACCATTCAATTTTTGGCTGATTTGCAACCTTTTCAGCTTGTAAAGCGGCTTTTCTTGCTTGTACTAATGCTTCTTTTTCAGATAATTTTTGATCTTGGCTAGTCAATACTTTGTTGTTCATAATTAAAATAGGTCGTCGTGCGTTATACTTTTACTTCTCTTGGTGTATGCTATAGATCTTTTTACAAAGAAATCCCCGTGCTTGGTTCCAATGATTTCATCATCAAACCATTCTGTTTTTTCTAATAGCGTTTCATCTACTTCAAAAACTTTTTCTATATCAATGCTTTCTAATGATTTATTAAAACGGTTTTTAATAAATTCGTTTATTACTGCTTTTGGTAAGAAGTCTAATTCTCCTTCTTCAAAAATCCAGTCTATAATCTTACTCTCTGCTTCATAGGCTTTCTTACATAAATCTTGAGTTAGCTGAATATGCTCTGTATCAAACCAATCTGGATTCTCTGCTTTTATAATTTTGATAATATCAATACCAAAATCACCGTGTATTTGTTCTTCTTTAGAAGTAGCTTCTACTACATTTGAAATTCCTTTTAACACATTCTTATATTTATTAAAAGCCATAATAATTAAGAACTGAGAAAACAACGATACATGCTCTATAAATAAAGAGAATAATAAAATTGACTCTGCAAACTCCTTATTATCTTCACTTTTTACATTTTTAAGAGCCGTTTCTAAATAGTTAACACGCCTCATGATTACTGGTTTTTTCTTCAAGCTTTTAAACTCGTTGTTTAAACCAAGTATTTCTAACAAATGTGAGTATGCATCGTGGTGGCGAACTTCACTTTCTGCAAAAGTTGCACCTACAGAACCGATTTCTGGCTTAGGCATTTTATGATATACATCTCCCCAGAAAGTCTTAACTGCTACTTCTATTTGAGAAATAGCCAACATGGTGTTTTTTATGGCATTTTTCTCTACCTCATTCAAGCCTGTTTTAAAATCTTGAATATCGCTTGTGTAATTAAACTCTGTATGTATCCAGTACGAATGCCTAATAGCATCAACATATTCATAAAGCTGTGGGTATTCAAAAGGTTTAAGATTTAAACGCTTTTCAAAAATATTAGTCTTTCTTTTTCTAGCTTGCTCGTTTCTATATAAGATATATGCTTTGGCTACATTAGTAAAAGCACTTTCCATTAACTTATCTTCAACAATATCTTGTACCTGCTCTACAGTTGGTATATAAAGTGGCTCCTTAGATTTTGTTTCTAATAATGACTTGTAAACATTCTGAGAAATAGTTTCAGCATCTTCTCTAGTTCCTATATTCACAGACATCATTGCCTTTTCTATGGCGTTAGTAATTTTGTTTAAAACAAATTCACTAGTTTCATAATCTCTCTTTATTATTTGTGTAATCTCCATCATTATTTAACTATAAGAGTCCAAACTTTATAAACAATACATAACGTATTATTCATTAATTATATTTTTAAAAACAGGTTATTATTACTTTAAAATTTGGGATTTAAACCACACGCTCATTTCTTTTGCAAAAGAAGTCTTATTCTAGGCCTCGTTATACACCAACAACATAAAACAATTTTTATGCTGAAATAACAGGCTTAATTAATACTTATTTCTTGTGTGACTTGATTTAAAATCTTAACCCCAATGTTTCAATTGTTTTTCGAAACACATCAAAAAATTTAATCCCTAAAACTAAATTTCTTGTTTTTGACTAGAACAAAGATTGGAAAATGATCGATTAAATTGAAAAAAAAAGGCAATAGCTTTTCAACAAGTTTTTAACATTTTTGTTAATTAGCTGGTTTTACTAGAGTTAAGAGAAAAGTATCAGAAAATACTGATTTTTAACGGATTATAACCTCCTTTTATCGATCGCAAGTGAAAAACAAAGGCTATTTACATTTGTTAAGACTATAATTTTCTAGGATGGTTTTGAGCAATTAAATTCAACTCATCATACCATTCTTTACCAAACTTCCTAGTCAATGATTCTTTAAGAAATTTATATACAGGTACCTGCAATTCTTTTCCCAAAGAACACGCATCATCACAAATAGGCCATCTATGATAATTTACTGCAGCAAAAGAACTGTAGTTTTGTACTCTAACTGGGTACAAATGACAAGAAATAGGTTTTTTCCAGTCTACTTTACCATCATTATAAGCAGCTTCAATGCCGCACAAGGCAGTTTCTTTTTCATCAAAAATTACATAAGCGCATTCTGCTCCATTTACTAATGTTGTTTCCAAATCACCTTGAGGTGTTTTTATAGAAGTTCCTTGCTCTTCAATAGCTTTAATACCTTCAGGTCTTAAATAAGGTTTTACTTTATCATAAATATCATTCAATATCTCTACCTCATCTTTATCTAAAGGTGCTCCTGCTTCACCTGCCACGCAGCATTCTCCTTTGCAAGCACTTAAATTACATACAAAGTCTTTCTCTATTATATCTTCTGAAACAATTGTTTTACCTATCTGGAACATCTTTCACATTAATTAATGCTACAAAAATACTTCTTTTAAATTTTATTTAACTTTATATAACTTATAAAGACTAATTTTGCACAAAATTTTATCTCATGAATATAAATTTTTTAGAAATAGCTAAAGCAAGTATGATTTTATTTGCAGTTATAGATATTATTGGATCTTTACCAATAGTAGTAAAGCTGAAAGCCAACGCTGGCGGAAAAATTGAAAGCGGAAAAGCTTCTTTAGTTGCCGGAGGTATCATGTTGTTATTTTTATTTGTTGGTGAAAAAATACTAGGTTTTATTGGTATAGATGTAGGTTCATTTGCAATAGCTGGAGCTTTTATTTTGTTTTTTATGGCTTTAGAAATGGTTTTAGGAATTAGTCTTTTTAAACAAGATGAAAACATGGTAAAAACCGCTTCTATTGTACCTTTAGCCTTTCCAATGATTGCTGGAGCAGGTAGTATGACATCTATTTTATCTCTGCGTGCCGAGTACGCTTCAATAAACATTTCTATTGCAATAGTAATTAACATTGCTATTGTCTTTTTAGTTTTAAAAATGAGTGGTTGGTTTGAAAAAAAGCTAGGAACAGGAGGAATAGCTATAATTGAAAAAATATTCGGAATTATTCTTTTGGCTATCGCGGTTAAACTATTTACTACCGGTATTAAAAATATATTTTATTAATTAAAATTTCATTATGAAAATTGCAAGCATAATTGGCTGTTTAGTGGCATTGGCTTTAATTATAGTTAATATTACAAAAATTAGTTTTGAAAAACCTCTAGAAGACGATAGCACCGTTGCTTTAATTGGTGTTGTTTCTGGACTAATTGTAATTATTATTTTATTGATTTTCAATATATCAAAAATTATTGAAAAAAAATCAAAACAATAACATGTACGATGTATTAATTATTGGTGCCGGAGCTGCTGGTATGTCTTGCGCCTTGGTAATAGGTTCTGCTCTAGAAAAACCTTTTGCCATAAATAAAAAAGTAGGTTTAATTGCCCATCAGCGTTCTTCTCATTTACAAAATGCTTTATTTAATAATGTTCTTGGATTGCAACCTGGCACACTGGGAGAAGACCTATTAAAAGCGGGAACTCATCAACTAGCTGAATTGTACCCTAAAGTTGAGCAAATAGCAGGAGAAAAAATCCTCGAAATTAAAAAAACTGGTGCTTACTTTGAAGTAATCAGTAATAAAAACACTTATGCTACTAAAGCACTTGTTATAGCTACGGGTTACGCCAAACCTTTTACCATTGAAGGATTGGAAGAATATCTGGAAGCTCATCAAATGGCTAAACCAGGAAAAGAACGTATTCAGTTAAAAAATCATTTACATTTAGTAGATGAAAACTTATATGTAGCCGGAACATTAGCCGGATGGAGAAGTCAGTTTGCTATTGCTTGCGGTAGCGGAGCACAAGTAGCTACAGATATTTTAACATTATGGAATAATGGTGAACACACAAAGGTTCACGACAAAAAACCACAAGTATAAAAACTAAAAAAACCGAGCTTTTCAGCTCGGTTTTTAATCAGTGGTTTTACTTATATGAAAAAAACTTTTCTTTAGATGATTCAAAGATAATAAAATCTTTTAACCCACAAATTTTTTCTTAACATAATTTAATTTTATAATAAAAAATACGTTTAAGAAATTAGTTTGTAACTTAATAAACTACCCTCTAAACAAAAAGAAATCATCTTTCATTTCTTCTATAGCTTCGCCTTTATTATCGGTTATATAATCAATAGCACTAGTAGTAAACTTATTTCCTTTTTTAGTTAAAGAAACTACATTATTATTTACACTAATCATATTATTTTTCAAAGCTAAACTCAATACTTCTTCTGCCTTAACTTGTTGCCAATTGATATGCTCTGTTAAATGATTAACATGTCTTTCCTCTTCTTCTGTATGATTCTTTAAGTGCAATAGAAATGTTAACAACATCACCTCTATTTTTTGTTGTTTTTGCTTATATAAAACTGATAGAATTCCAGTCTTTGGAGCTACTAAAAATACTAGTAAGAATATTACACCTAATACTGTAGTAATAGAACCTGCTATAGAAGCATCTAAACTATGTGCTAACCAATAACCAGTTATAGCAGCAAACACACCAAATAGTATTGACAATACTAACATCTTCTTTAAGTCTTTTGTCAGTAAATAAGCAGTTGCTGCTGGCGCTATCATTAAAGCTATAACCAATATGGCTCCTACAGCATCAAAAGCACCAACTATAGTAATTGAAGACATCGTCATTAATCCGTAATGAATTATTACTGGAGAAAACCCTAACGCTGATGCCAAACCAACGTCAAAAGTACTCACCTTTAACTCTTTAAAAAAGGCTAGTAATAAACCTAAAGTAACTAATAAAATAGACCCTATTACCCAAAGTGATTTCGGCCCATAATCTACTCCTCCTATCATTAATCTATCAAATGGTGCAAAAGCCAATTCACCTAACAATACAGCGTCTATATCTAAATGAACATCGTTAGCGTTTTGAGCAATTAAAATAACTCCCAAACTAAACAAAGCTGGAAACACTAAACCAATAGCAGTATCTTCTTTTACCAAGCCAGTTTTTTGTATAAAAGCTACTAACATTACTGTCAGTACTCCTGTTAAAGCTGCTAATAAAATTAAGATGGGAGAAGATATATCATGAGTAATCAAAAAACCTACTACAATTCCAGGTAAAATTGCATGACTAATAGCATCTGTTATTAAAGCCATTCGTCTTAAAACCAAAAACACTCCTGGTATAGCACATGCTATAGCAACTAAACTAGCAATTAATTGTATTTCTAACTGAACACTAGTCATTTTCTAACACGTTTTGGTTATACAAGTTCTTTGCTACATCAAAGCCTTCTGTTGTTAAAGACCAGTTATTACCCGACACTTTTATTAGATTTTGATTCTCTAATTTTTTTAGTGATTTCTTAGTAAAACCTTGAAAGTTATTAAGGATTTTAATGGTATGAGGGTGAGTAATATCTTCGTGGGTTTTAGCTATATCATACATAAAAGATAATGTTTTATGCAGCTTTAAATCGTTTCTGTTATTCCAAAATCTAATCTCTCTAAACAACAAACCTCTAATAGGAGAAAAAACAAACGATATAAACACAAAAACCGAAGCAACCAAAACTATTAATGGCCCCGTAGACAAATTGGGTTGAGTAGCACTAATTCCTGTACCTATAACTCCTGAAAAAGCTCCAATAAAAGCAGCCAATACAACCATTACCCATAGTTTATTAGTCCATTGCCTAGCGGCGGCTGCAGGTGCTAAAATCATAGCACTCATTAAAACTACTCCAACAGTTTGTAATCCTAAAATAATAGCTATAACAATAAAAGATGTTATTAAAGTGTCTAACAACTTAATATTAAACCCTAATGTTTGAATGTAGTCTGCATCAAACAGTAACAATTTAAACTCTTTCCAGAACACTAATAATATAAGTAAGCAAATACTTGTTACCCATACCATAAACCAAACATCTTTCTCTAACAAAGTAGCTGCTTGACCGAAAAGGTAATCTTCTAAACCTGCCTGATTAGCATTGGGTTGTTTTTGTATGTAAGTTAACAACAACATTCCCACACCAAAAAAAACTGATAGTATTAAGCCTAAAGCAGTATCTGACTTTAAGTGTGTTTTAGAAATAATGTTTTTAATCCAAAACGCTCCTAACAAACCACTAATCAAAGCTCCAATGAGTAAAGCTGAATTATCTTTAGTACCACTAATTAAAAAAGCCAAAGCTATTCCTGGTAACGCTGCATGAGAAATAGCATCCCCTAAAAGGCTTTGCTTTCTTAAAACCGCAAAACTACCCATCATACCGCATACAGCACCTAATATTGCCGTACCTATAGTAATTGTTCTTAAGGTATAATCTGAAAACAGTAATTCTATGTATTCTTGAATACTCATTCCTACCCCTGAATACTAACTTGATAATTAATACCGTATGTTTTAATTAAGTTATCGTCGTTAAAAATATCTTTAACAGGGCCCGTGGCTATTTTCTTTACATTTAAAAACGTAACCCAATCAAAATACTCGGGTACTGTTTGTAAATCATGATGTACAACAATAACTGTTTTTCCTGCTTTTCTTAAGTTTTTAAGAATTTTAATAATTGCCTTTTCTGTAGTAGCATCTACCCCTTGAAAAGGTTCATCCATAAAGTAAATTTCTGCATTTTGGACCAATGCTCTTGCCAAAAAAATACGCTGCTGTTGCCCCCCCGACAACTGACTTATTTGTCTGTTTTTAAATGGTAACATACCTACCATTTCTAAAGCTTCTAAAGCAGCTTTTTTCTCTTTTTTACCCGGTCTTTTAATCCAACCTAACTTACCATAAGTTCCCATTAAAACTACATCTAAAGCTGTAGTAGGAAAATCCCAATCTACACTTCCTTTCTGAGGAACATACGCTACTAAAGAACGCTGTTTTTTATACGATTTCCCGTAAATAGATATCGTTCCAGCAATCGGTTTTATAATGCCTAAAATAGACTTTATAAGTGTTGATTTTCCTGCACCATTAGGCCCAACTATAGCCATTAAAACTCCTTCTGGTATCGTTAAATCGATATCCCATAAAACTGGCTTGTAGTTATACGCAACCGTTAAATCGTCTATGGTTATGGCCACTTTATCGCTCATACTACTTTAAGGCATTCACTATTGTATTCATATTGTACCTATACATCCCGGTATATGTTCCCTCTTTAGTATCTGGATTACCTAAAGCATCAGAAAATAACGTACCTCCAATTTTTACTTCGTGTCCTTTAGACTTTACAGCAGCTTGTAAAGCCTCTACAGTCCTTACAGGCACTGAACTTTCTATAAAAATTGCTTTTACATTTTTATCTATTATTACTTGTGCTATTTTTTGCACATCTTGTACACCCGCTTCTGTAGCTGTAGACAAGCCTTGTAAGCTTACCACTTCAAAATCAAAAGCATCTCCAAAATAAGCAAAGGCATCATGAGCCGTTACCAATACTCTTTTTTCTTTTACTAACTCATTTGCTTGTAATAACAGGTCTTTTTGTAAAACTTTTAGCTTGGCAATATATTCCTGTCCGTTATGTTTATAAGCCTCAGCATTTTTAGCATCTAAAATACTTAGCTGTTCAACAACGTAATTTGTTGCTTTTATCCAATTAGCTATAGCAAACCAAAAATGCGGATCATAACTAGAGCTAAAATCAGCAGAAGAAATTAGTTTCGACTTTTCTACTGCATTAGCAATAGCTATGGTTTTTTTGCCTTGCTTACGCATATTATTAAATACATCGTCTAGTTTACCTTCTAAATGCAAACCATTATAAAAGATAACATCTGCATTAAAAAACTTAGTAACATCTCCTTCACTAGCTTTATACAAATGCGGATCTATTCCTGCGCCCATTAAACCCTCAAGTTCTATTAAATCTCCTGCTACTTCATTTAACAAATTGGTTACTTGAGAAGTTGTAGCTACAACTTTTAATTTAGCATTAATGCCTTTCTTCTTTTCTTCTTTTTTACAAGAAAATAAAACCAAAATACTTAGCAATGCTATTAGCAAATTTTTCATCTTATAAATTCTTAACATAAATATTATTAGCTATTTGAAATGAAATAACATATTCCTTCTCTTCCATTTCTATTCGCATAGAATTATCAAACTTCTCCTTTTCTAATACTTTCATTTCCTTTCCTAAAGCAATTCCTTGTTTGTCTAAATATTTTAAAAACTCAGAAGAAGTATCTTTTACTCCTACGCAAATAGCTGAAGCTTCTGAATTAAGGGTTGATAGTAAAACTTTTTCTTGAAAATTAATATTCCCATCTTTATCTGGAATAGGATCTCCATGAGGATCTCTTTTTGGGAAACCTAAAAACTCATCTAACTCATCTATTAATTTCTCAGATTGAATATGCTCTAATTGTTCGGCTACTTCATGCACCTCATCCCAATTAAAATTAAGCTTCTCTACTAACAATACTTCCCACAAGCGATGCTTACGTATAATATTTACGGCTATTTTTTCTCCTTGTTTGGTTAAGGTTACTCCCTGATACTTTTTATATAACACCAATTCTTTATCTGCTAGTTTTTTAACCATATCGGTTACAGATGAAGCCTTGGTTTCCAATTGTTTTGCAATTGCATTTGTACTAATACCTTTTGAGTATTGAGCACTTAAATGAAACATTGCCTTTAAATAGTTTTCTTCTGACTTTGATAACATTGTAAGTTATACTGTTTTTTTTTAAATGTTATTCCACCACCCACTATACCATTAAAAATCAAGGTGTTTTATGTAATAAACATTTATATTTTAGACAAATATAACACTATTTTTAGATTTATTTTGTTTTAATTTTTAGTCTTGTCTAAAAATTTTATTAGTTTTGCGTAAATTTTTAAGCCACAAATCAATGTCAAAGTATTTTTTATGTATTCTTTTTGCACTCATTTTTAGCATTTCTTTTGCTCAACATGATTCAAGTAAAAAACATCAAATAAAAGGAACAATTACCTCTTTAAATAAACCTTTAGCTTATGTTAATGTATATTTACAAGGAACTTCAATCGGGGTAATTACAGATGAAAATGGAAATTATTCATTAAGTGTCAATCACGGAGATTATATTTTAGTAGCTCAAGCTATAGGCTACTCTATAGAAAAAAAGAGCATCCATATAGATGGACCATCAACCTATAACTTCGATTTAAAAGAAGATGTTTTAGGTTTAGACCAAGTGGTAATTTCTGCTACAAAAACCTCATTAAACAGAAAAGAAGCACCTGTTTTAGTTACAGTTACAAGTGCTAAAGATCTAGAACAAATCAATGCCACTTCTTTAATAGACGGACTTACATTTCAGCCTGGTTTACGAACAGAAACAAATTGTCAAAACTGTGGATTTTCGCAAATTAGAATTAACGGATTAGACGGTGCATACTCACAAATACTAGTTAATAGTAGACCTATTTTTAGTTCTTTAAACGGTATTTATGGTTTAGAGCAAATTCCATCTAACATGATCGAACAAATTGAAGTAACTCGTGGTGGTGGATCGGCTATTTTTGGTGCCAATGCAATTGCTGGAACAATTAATATTATTACTAAAGATCCTGAACAAAACGGCTATCAGGTTAATAGTAAATTAAATTGGATAGATGGAAAAGCACCAGAAAGTGTTTTGAGCTTTAACAGCACCAATGTATCTAAAGACTTAAACAAAGGAATTACATTTTACGGTATGTACCGCCATAGAAAAAATTATGATGCAAATAATGATGGTTTTTCTGAATTACCTAAATTGAATAATATTAATTTTGGACTTAAGTCTTTTTATAATTTTAATGACAGAAAAAAACTAACCGCAGAATTTACTACGCTACAAGAGTTTAGAAGAGGTGGAGATCAGTTAGACTTACCTGCTCATGAAGTCTTAACAGCCGAGGAAATTAAAAATAGAATAGTTGGAGGTGGCTTAACCTATGAGTATTATTCGCCTAGCGAAAAAAACAAAATATCATTATATAGTAATACTCAAAGTACCTTATCTAACAATTATTATGGTGCTAATCAAGATCCAGATGGATACGGAATTACTGAAGATATTACTTTCCTTTCTGGATTTCAGCATAGTTACAAAGTCAATGAATTTATTGGTGGTAGCATGAAGCTTACCTCTGGAGTTGAATACAACTTTAACAAAATTACAGAAGATAGAAGAAATGCTTTAGTTGACTTCTTTAAACAAGAAACCAACACATTAGGTATTTTTACTCAAGCCGATTGGAAAATTAGAAAAAATTTAAAAGTTCTTACTGGTGTTAGAGGAGAGTATTTTGAATCTAACTTTAGAAATAAATCTTTATTTATCTTAAACCCTAGAGTAAGTGTTTTGTATAACATTACTAAAGATTTAAGTTTTAGGTCTGGGTATTCTCAAGGTTTTAGAGCCCCTCAATTTTTCTCTGAAGATGTTCATTCAGAAATTATTACAGGAGAAATTAGAAATGTTGCTCTAGCAGATAATTTAAAAGAAGAAAAATCTCATAGTTTTATTGGTTCATTAGAATACTCTCATAAACATGATGATCATCAGTTTTTAGCTACTCTAGAAGGTTTCTTTACTAGAATTAACAACCCTTTTGTTTATGAAGATAGAGGTGTAGATGGAAATGGGTTGCTACTAAAAGAAAAAATAAATGGAGACCGAGCTACTGTAAACGGTATAAACATAGAAGTTAAATACAGTCCTAACCCAAAATACAGCATTCAATTAGGTGGTACAGCTCAAAATAGTTATTATGAAAATTATTTTGAACCGGAGGATGGTATTAGTACCAATAAAATTTTAAGAACGCCACAACTATACGGAAATGCTCTTATAAACTATACACCTAATAAAAAATGGGACTTTAACTTATCTAGTGTTCTAACCGGAAAAATGTATGTTCCTCATGTAGAAGGATATATAACAGAAACTAGATTAGAAGAAACACCAACTATGGTAGATGTAGGTTTTAATACCGGATATACTATAAGATTAGACCATAAAAATGATATAAAATTAACCAGTGGTATTAAAAATATTTTTAATAGTTATCAAGATGATTTTGACAAAGGTGTAGATAGAGATCCTAATTATGTTTATGGGCCTAGCCAACCCAGAACCTTTTATATTGGAGTTAAATTTGGCACCAATTTATAATAGTTAATCCCTTCTTTACAGAGGGGATTTTTTTATGTAGTTTTGTTTATAGACAAACTTTACTGTTATGCGCACAAACCTGTTATTATTAAGTTTATTCATTTTTAGTTATACACTTGCTCAAAAAGAGCGAAAAGTTAGTACGAGTTATGGTTATAAAACTACCCAATTAACCACTATAACTAAAGATACTCCTCAAGCTATACAAACAGATAAATTCTATTTAAACAGTACATCTAATGCTTTGGTAAAAGGAGGTAAAAACAGAATTATTCTGCCAGTTTATTTACCTGAAAACACTCAAGAGTGGTTTTATAGGTATACCGCTTCTAGAAATGAAAATGATATTAATAATACTTTAAAAACCTTTAATCTAGCAGGAGAATTAACAGAATACATAAACAGCAAAAACCCATTAAAAGGAGCCGTTAATAACTTAACCACTCCTCCTGGTGCTGATATATGTGATATTTATGTAATGACAGAATCTAATGCTAAATTATTCAAAGAAAAAGAAGATTTTGAATACGTTATTAGCGCTTCTAGAGAAAACTACAAATCGGGTACTGTAATGGTTAAAAACAACAACCAAGAATTAATATACTTAGGTATTAATAATCCAGATAGCTTACACGGTATTCATGTGGCTGTTGAAATTGTAGCTATTGTAGCTCAAGAAAGCCAGATAGAAGAAACTATTCGCATTCCGATTTACACCTATTACTTAGAGTAAATCACATTTATGACTAAAAATCAATATTTTTTAGCTTTTTTAAGGTTTTCTCTATATGTTTCTAATGATTTATGATTTACTTTTTCTCCTAACTCTACCGCTTTTTTAAAACAATTAACTGCTTTTTTATATTCTTTATAATTAAAATATGCTTCACCTAAACTATCCCAAGCATTTGGAGAATGTGGGAATCGTATTGTGTTTTCTTTAAAAAAATCTAAAGCATACTTAGGTGTTTTAGAATAAAGAAAATCATATCCAAATTCATTAAGTGTTCTTTCATTTGGATTATAGGAATTTAAAAAAATCTTTTTTAAACTATCTGCTACTTTTACTTTATCAGCCTCTAGATGAATTTTCATTACACCCCTCATAGTACTATTAGAAGGATTCACTCTATAACCACTATACTTTGAAAGCCTATTGAAGTAATCTTTTAAAGCATACATACCTCCAGCTTTTATAAACTTATCATAAGAACTCCTGTTTGGATAGCCTTTTAATTTAAATTCATCTTTCAAACCATTAGCTCTTAGGTGTATTTGATGTAAAATTTCTTCAGCTTTTAAGTTGTTTCTATTTGCTAAATATATAATTGTTGTTTGGTCATCATATAATCCAATATAAGCACTATTTCCTGCTAAAGCGCCTCCATGACCATATAACCTTACATGAATGTTTTTTTCTAAAATATCGTCCCAATTTCTTACCCATCCATAACCATAACCCTCCTTATTAGGTTCAAGCATTATTTTTGTAAACTCTGGAGATAATAATTTATGAGTTTTTATTGCTTTACTCCAAATAAACAAGTCTTCTACTGTAGAATACATTCCTCCTGCGGCATAAGCAGTAGATTGATCTCTAAAAGGTGCTTTGCTTATTTCTCCACCATGTTCAGATGTCCACCAATCCCAACCGTAAACTTCTCTATAGCTATACCCTTTGGCTAATTCTTTTTCAACAAACTGATTACTGGCAAATCCTGTATTTTTTAATTTTAAAGGAGTTACTATTTTTTCGTTTAATAATTCCGCAAAAGATTCCCCTGAAACTTCTTCTAAAATTGCACCTAATAAATCATAACCCAAACTGCTATAGTAAAAACGGTTTCCAGGTTTATCAATCAAATGAGTTTTACCAATAAGTTCTACCAATGTTTTAGGTGTATACTTAGTTTTACCAAAATCTGATAAATCAACTCCAATTGCTTGAAGGGAATTATAATGACCTAATCCAGATGTATGAGCCAATAATTGATGTATTGTTATATGATTTGCTTTATCCTTTGGCAAGTAAGGTAAATAATTACCTATAGTATCGTGAAGTTTAATTTTCCCATCTTCAACTAATTGCATAACAAGCATTGATGTAAATTGCTTGGTAACAGAACCTATACCATATTTAGTATCTACCTTATTTAACTCATTAGTTTTTCTGTTTGCCTTACCATAGGCTTTTTTAAAAATAATTTTGTCATTTTTAGCAACTAACACTGTACCACTAAACGGACTTCTAATCTTAATTTTTAAACCTGGATTTTCATAGCTCTCCATTAAATCTCCAATTGTTTTGGGTTCAGGTTTTAAAACGGTATATATTACCCAAATAAAAATTAATGATAGAACTGCAAGGCCAATTTTTAATAATTTGTTTTTCATGTTACTTAATTTCTGTTCGTTTTTGAATTAAGCAACAAAACTATCTAGGATACTTAAATTTTTTTGTATCAAGTTACAATCATTCTTACCTCATTTACATGTCATTTACTTGCAAAATCCACTAAATCAATTGTTTAATATTTCCTAAACAACAAATAACTGATTTTACTTTTCGTTTTTATTTAAAATAAATTAGTCACAAATGCCAACACATTTTCATCCTTTTTATTTAATTGAGAGGCAGTTTTAACAATAGTAAATACATTATAAATTAAAGCAACTAAAAAAAATGTATTAGCAGTATAATGTCCAAATCCTGCTTCTCCAGTAATTAAATTTGTTAAAATTATACATGAAAAAGCCCCAACTATAACACTTATACTCCAAAGTAATTGAAAACTAATAATTTTTCCTGCAATTATATTTTTAGTAAGAGTTTTTTTATTCTTTTTCCAAACTAATAGCGGCAATATTATATTGATAAATGGAATGAATACTAAAACTAATGCATAAAAATTCATTTTTTTTAAAGCCAAAAAATCAATGTTAGAATCTTTTTTATTTTCTAAATCTGGTAATAAATCTATAATTTCTATTCCTAAAGATTCTGCTAAAATTCTTATTGTATATGCTCGAGGCTTAACCGTTCCTTTTTCTATACGTTGTACCGTACTTAATGAGACATTAGCTCTCTCTGCTAAAGCTTCTTGAGATAATCCTAACTTCTTTCGATAATGAACAATATTACTTGATAGACCAAAACTTTCATTATTCATAAACCAAAATATTCTTTTAAATTCTTACTAAATACAAAGATAACTAATCGATTCTTGTTAAGAAGTAAAGATGAATAATGATAAGATATTTATGACGAAAATAAACTTGTTCCTATTTTTTTCCACCCAAAATCATAGCTTTTTATGAACAAAGGTGTCGAAATTGTAGCTCAAGAAAGCCAAATAGAAGAAACTATTCGCATTCCGATTTACACCTATTACTTAGAGTAATTATTCTAGGTTAAACAACGCATAAGTCACCCCTTTAATTACCTCAGCCATTTTATAATAATTCAATGTTTCTGGAGTATCTGTTACTTGATGATAATTCTTATTCCTAAAAAAAGAAGTATCTGTAACCATTACAGCATCAAATCCATGTTCCCAATAGTTTAAATGATCAGAAAAATCTATTCCTTGTACAGAGGCTGGTGCGTTAATTGATTTAACTTTTATATCACTCCCTTTTCTAAGCCCTTTCTTCACTACTCTGGTTATTTTTCCTTTTCCAAATTTTCCAACTACGGCTATATAATTGGCTTTAGAAGGATAAAATAATTTTAAAATTGACAACGGGTATTCTTGTGATTTTTTTTCTTCTGAAAAGTAACCAATCATCTCTAAAGAAATCATTGCTTTTACCTTAATTCCTTTATCTTTTAAACTTTTGGCATGCACATAACTTCCCATATATTCTGTTCTAAAAAAAGGAGGCTCTTCTAATGTATAAGCAACAAATTCAAATCTGTAATGAGTCTTCGGTTTATGCACTTGAAATTGTCTAGCTATTTCTAATAAGCCAGCTACTCCACTAGCATTGTCATCTGCTCCTTGTTGTTCGCCACAAACATCATAATGAGCTCCAATAACAATTCGCTCTCCATTTTCTGGTCCATAATAAGCAATTATATTTTTATACTCTTTGCCATAAACACTAAAAACTTGTTCTGAAACCTCTAAACCTATTTTAGTAAACTCTTGCTTAATATAATTACCCGCTTCATTTAACGATGCTATATTTTTGTAGTTTCTTGCTTTAGGTGTAGTGCATAATTTTAAAACATCATTTTTAATTTGAATAGTATCTACATTAATTTTTGATGTTGAATCTTTTTTTACAAAAAATACAGGATTCCCAATGGCTTTTATAAAAGTAACTAATAAGATTAGTACTAATAACACTTTAACTTTTTTCATAATTCTAATTTTATATCTTGTACAAAACTAGATCTGAAATTGTAGTTAAGTTGTAAAAATATTACTGGATAGTTCCTCGATATTTAAATACTTATAAATCTCGGACACTTTTAAACTCTTTAGGAGTTTTCTGAGTAAATTTCTTAAACGCACTATAAAAACTAGACTTAGATTTAAAACCACTTTCTAAAGCTATTGCCGTAATAGTATACTTATCAAAATCTGGATTCAATAACATTTCTTTTGATTTCTCTACCCTTAATTGACTAATAAAATCTGTTAAATTCAACTCTTGATTTTTATTAATTAGTTGAGAAATATAACTTGGTGATTTATCAAACTTATTCGCTAAATGTTTAAGGTCTAATTCAGAACTTAAATAAGCCTTTTCATTTTTTATATAATAAATTATTCTAGTATATAATTCCTGAGAAACCTCCCTGTTTTTATTATTAGTAGATAACTTATTGATTTGTCTTCTTATTTGCTTTCTCTCATTAGTGATTTGTGCCTTAAAAACAGAAACATATCCAATCCAATAAATTAAAAAACTAATACTAATCCATAAAATATAGAAAGGATAGAAACTTATTTTACCTACAGTAAACGAATTAATACTATAAAACCAATACAAACATATTATTATGCCTATTATTAATAAGTGCTTGAGCCAATTTACCTGAAGTTTTATAGTATTTCTGTCTTCTTTAAGAGTTTCATATTTTCTTATTTTAAAATAGATTACTACAATTAAAAACAAACTATACAATGAAGAACTGTTTTCATAAACCTTATAGAAATCAAAATTGTTAAAAGAGTAATAGTCTAATATTATTAAAAGTAAAGCTATAAAGAAGGGTATAAACAGTACTCTTTTCTCTATTGTAGAAATCTTTAGGTTTAAGTATTTATGTACAAACAAATAGAAAAAAGGAATAATTAAAATTTCAATCGGAATAATAAAGATGTTCTGTATTTGTAATAAATTAAGAAGTATTAATAAATACTGTATATTACTTGACACTAAACACAAAACCGTTAAGGAAAGAAACCTATTAGTTTTAGATGCATATTTAGGATGGAATAGTAATACTCCAGAAAATATCAGTCCGTGTAAAACACCTAATAATATTAGTACTTGATATATATTTAACTCCAACTCAAATTATTTTATGGTAAAAGTAAACTTGTTCTTATTTTTGCCATCCAAATTATAGTTTTTTTATGAAAAAAGATATAGAAATACCTGTTGTAGAAAAAGTTTATGTAGCGGTAGTACAAGAACTAAATAAAGAACATAATGAAAAAGATTGGGTTGCCTATATTATTAATGATCAGGAAGTAGATTTAGAAATGGCTTTGATTGTTTCTGAAGGATACTCAAAAACTAAAAAGACTACTAAGTTTAGACACTCTATACAGAACTTACCTAAAAAGTCGTATGCTAAAATTGAGTTATTACAAGAACAAGTATTTGAACTAAATAACTTGTTTTATGTAACCTTTTTTGCAGAAGGTAAAATGTACGAGAAAAAATACTTGTTTAGAAAAAATACCATTAACGAAAAAGCCTTACAAGACATTCCTTTAATGGATGTAAGAGGTGTTTTAGTTAAGTAAATTGTTAAAGAAAATAAGTTTTCAGTTTGAAAAAGAATCACTGATAGTACTTCTATTTTATGCATATCCTAATCTCAAGTATCTTACTCCGTTTTTTTTATAACAGTTAATAATTGAAATTAAAGCATCTAAATCCTTTAAGAATTTTCCATTTTTATAATATTCAATTTCTGGTGGATATAAAGTTCTAATCGATTCAGATAACTCTTTGTTGCTATTGAATTTTATTTTATTAGCAAAATCTCGATTTTTTTCAAGTTTATTTTTAAATATCAGAAGTAAATCAAACATTGATTCTGTTCTTATTTTTGTCTTTTCTGCATGCTTTTTGAATTCTTCTTCTGCATCTCTAATTTCTCCATATTTTTCCATTTCCTCGAATATAGATTTGTCATCAATATAAATATTTTGAAATAGACTTAAATCTATATCAAGTTCATTTTCTAATTGACTAACGGTAGCATATTCATCATATCCTCCAACTTGTTCGAAAAAATATGATAATCCACTTGGAAAATCATCAACACATCCTGTATCAGTTTCTGGAATTAAGTAATAATACATTCCCAAATTTGAATTTGTGTTTTTTGACGATGAAAATGATATCAAACTTAGAAACAAAGTAATCAATACTTTCATTTTTTAAATCTAACTATAGTTAACGACTAGCTACTAAAGACTTACCTAATCCAACTTATCGGTCAGTTTTTTAAAGATTTTCTTAGGGTTTTTTGCGTCGTATAATACGGCATAAACAGCATCTATAATAGGCGTTTTTGCTTTTTTAGTACTCGCTTCGTTAAGCTTGTAGGCACTTTTAGTAGCATAATACCCTTCGGCAACCATACTCATCTCCATTTGAGCAGATTTTACTGTATAACCTTTACCTACCATATTACCAAACATTCTATTTCTACTAAAAACAGAATAGCCTGTTACCAACAAATCTCCTAAATATGCAGAGTTGTTAATATTACGTTTCATCTTATGGCGCTTTTTAATAAAACGTTTCATTTCTCTAATAGCATTACTCATTAACACGCTCTGGAAATTATCTCCATAACCTAAACCATGTGCAATACCAGCAGCAACCGCATAAATGTTTTTTAACATTGCCGCATACTCGGTACCAATAATATCATCAGAAATTTTGCACTTGATATAATCGCCAGACAAGACATCGGCTAAAGTTTTTGCTTTCTCCTCGTCTGCACAAGCAATCGTTAAATAAGAAAGTCTTTCTAGAGCTACTTCTTCAGCATGACATGGACCTGTAATAACTCCTATATTTTCAAAAGGAATATGATAGTGTTCGTTAAAGTGTTCGCCTACTATTAAACTACTCTCAGGAACAATTCCTTTAATAGCAGAAAAAACTACTTTATTTTCTAAACTAACTGTTAACTTTTCTAGTTCTTTATATAAAAAAGCTGAAGGGATAGCGAAAATTACATAATCTGCAAAGGCAACAATTTCATTAATATCTGAACTTAATTGTAGCTTTTCTGTATGAAACTCTACAGAGCTAAGATAATTAGGATTATGATATGCCGTTTGTATATGTTCTATTGCAGACTCATTACGCATATACCAACCAACCTCATTTAGGTTTTCGCATAACATTTTTACTATAGCTGTAGCCCAACTACCGCCTCCTATTACTGCAAACTTTTTATTGTTTTTTTCCATCTATAAATCAACCATTTTTGCCTAACCAGTTAAACAAGTTCTACCGTATAAAGCCATCAAAAATACATAAAATATTACGTTTTATCTTACTTATTGGTTATCAATAGATTAAGGTTTTGGCATAAAAGTTGATGATTATATAATATAACTACAAAATAAAAGCTTATGAAAACTCTAAAATTACTCTTCGGAATCATGCTAACCAGCCTTTTCTTAGGTTCTTGCTCTGTTGAAATAATTGATGAGCATCCTATAGCTCCTTCACAAACATTACACCAAAAACTAAGCAGTTACGACTTATGGTACATAGATATACACCAAACAACTGGTCATGGTGAAGTTCCTTCAATACAAAGAGCTTTTACAATGTCTTTTCAGGGTGATACTGTATATGCCAATAACAACTTAGCTGGTATAGGAACTACTGGTAACGGCTATGGAATACCAATTGGCTATTTTAGTGCTTTTGATAATATTTTAGAGATTAACGACAATTTACACGGTTATTGGGCTGTAGAAGTATACCAATTAGCAGCCAACAAAATTGAACTATACCATAGACCTACTAATACATCGTACATAGCGTACGGATATTATAGAAGTACATTTAATTACGATCAGGTTTTTTATGATAATATTCATTATTTCTTACAAGAATATGAATCGTGGGAAAAAGTAGCTACGCTAGGTGGTACCGAAAACGAATTTGATGCAGAGAATTTTTTACAGTTTTTAGCTAGCGGAAATAATGGTGACTTTAGAAGTTCGAGAGATCTTCCTGGAACACCTGTACATAACTTATATTGGGATTATACCGGATTGTATAATGTTGCTAATTTTTCTGACACCAATACAGTTAAAGCTCTAACATTAGATTACGATTATTTTACAGACGAATACTTTGAATTAAGTGTTATTACCGATAGTGAAATAGAATTATACCACCCAAGTTCTGGAACTGCATATAGATTTGTAGGACGCAATTTTATTCAGTACAAAACAGCTGATAATAAAGACAAAAAAAGAACAAAAATTACTTTGAAGGATTTTGGAAAAGAATCTAGTAAAAGAACGATTAATCCCAATAGCGGACAGAACTTAAAAAGTTCTAGATAACAAGTTTAAATCGCTTCTAACAGAAGCAAGTTGATTTAATAATTAATTTTAGTTGGTTAATGAAGCCGTTTACTGAGAAGTAGGTGGCTTTATTTTTTATAAAAATTCATCTCATCTATATATTGCCAAACCTGACTATCTAATAAAGGACGAATATTTTTTCCTTCTTTAATACTATTACGAATCATCGTAGAAGATATTTCCATAATAGGAGCGTTTACTCTCGTAATTTTTGGATGATCTTTAAACCGATGTTCAATTACTCCTTCTGATATTCTTGGGTAAACATATATGTGATAATTTTCTAGTATACTTTCGTAGTTCTTCCATTTATGAAAGCCTTTTAAATTATCTTCTCCCATAATTAATGAGAACTCATACTTCGGATACTTTTCTTCTAAATGTGCTAAGGTATGAACTGTATAATTTGGCTCTGGTAACTTAAACTCTATATCACTTGGTTTAATTTTGTCATAATTTTCAGTAGCTTTATACACCATTTCTAGTCTATGATGATTGGCCAATAAACTACTTTTCTTTTTAAACGGACTTAAAGGTGTAACCACCATCCATAACTGATCTAAGTCTGAGTTTTCTACCAAATGATTAGCTATTGCTAAATGCCCAACATGAATGGGATTAAAAGTACCAAAATACAAACCTACTTTCATACTATATCCTTTTCTTAAGGAAATTATGAGCCAACTCTTCTGCTTCTTTTAAAGCTACTTCTAAATTATCATTCTCTATAATAAAATCAAATTGTGGTGCTGTTGCCAATTCTATTGAAGCTTTTGCTACACGCATATTAATTTTATCTTCACTTTCTGTAGATCGCTTTTTTAAACGTATTTTTAGCTCTTCTATACTTGGCGGTTTTACAAAAACAGATAATGTTCTTTCTGGGTAAATACGCTTAATATCAATACCTCCAACCACATCTATATCAAAAATAACATGCTTGCCTTTAGACCAAATTCTCTCAACTTCAGATTTTAAGGTTCCATAAAAATTATCTCTGTATACCTCTTCCCACTCTAAAAACTCGTCTGCTTTAATTTTATTTTTAAACTCCTTAAGAGATAAAAAATAATAGTCTTTTCCATCTACTTCTTCTCCCCTTGGTTCTCTTGAAGTTGCAGATATGGAAAATTCTAAATTTAACTTATCTATTCCTAATAAATGCCTAACAATAGTGGTTTTACCAGATCCAGATGGTGCCGAAAAAACTAATAATTTTCCTTTAATCATTATAAAACATTTAAAAGTTGTTCTTTTATTTTCTCTAACTCATCTTTCATCTGCACAACTAATTTCTGCATAGGTGCATAGTTAGATTTAGATCCTATTGTATTAATTTCTCTACCCATTTCTTGAGCTATAAAACCTAATTTTTTACCATTAGATTCTACGGTATTTAACGAGGTAATAAAATATTCTAAATGATTTTTCAATCTTACCTTTTCTTCAGTAATATCATACTTCTCTATATAGTATACTAGTTCTTGCTCAAACCTATTTTCGTCTACAGACTCTTTTAAGTCAGAAATAGCTTTTTGTAAACGATCCTTAACTGCTGCTACTCTTTCAGGGTCTATAGCTATAACCTCTTCTAATAAATTGCCAATATTAGAAACTCGCTTCACAAAATCTACTTCTAAAGCTTTTCCTTCATCCAATCTATAATCATTAATAGCTTTTAGAGCGTTTTTTACATGTGTCTCTATTGCTTTCCATTCATTTTCATCAATCTCTTCTCTAGTCGCTTTTGCTGCATCTGGCAAACGCATCGCTATTTGCAGAAAGTCTATATCAGATCCTTCAGATATCAATTTTAATTGCTTGATATATTCTGAAACTACGGGAGTATTAATTTTTGTATTGGTTTCTTCACCTGTAATTTCTACATATAAAGATACATCTACCTTTCCTCTAACTAAAGATTTAGCTACCATGGTTCTTAATGGCAATTCCTTTTCTTTATAAAAAGAAGGTATTCTTGCATTCATGTCTAGGTTTTTACTATTTAAAGATTTTACTTCTATAGTAATTTTTTTAGTAGGAAGTTGCAAAACACTTTTCCCATACCCGGTCATAGATTGTATCATAATTCTGAAAAAATTTCAACAAAGGTAACAATACCAAATGTATTTTATATTGAACCTTATAAATAGTTTAATCTAAATGTAAAATCCTAAAAAACGATCTCTATTTCTTTACATAGGTTAAGAACATTTGATTTTCACAACAAATTTTTCTTTTTATACAACTCTATAACCCTACATATTAACTAGAATATCTATATTAGCCATAGATTATTACACTATAAGTGTTTTATAATTGTGGGTTAATAAAGCGGAAGGAAACTTCTGCTTTGTTTTTTTATATTCTTTTTTAAAAACCCAACTCTTTCATACTCAAATAAAAAGAGCTATATTTAAAACTAACTAATCTTTTAAATTTTAATTATTATGGATATAAATCCTAATTGGATAGCCTTAATTGTAGCTTCCTTATCTACCCTTGTAGTTGGTTTTATTTGGTATAACCCAAAAGTTTTTGGGACTATTTGGATGAACGAAATAGGAATGACTGAAGAAAAAGCAAAAAAAGCTAACATGCCTCTTATTTTTGGTTTATCTGTAGTTCTAGCCTTCTTAGTTTCGTTTACACTTATGATGATGGTTATGACTGGTGGAGGACCAGGCGAAATGCAACATGGAATTGAACAAAATATGACTTTTAAACACGGGGCTTTTCATGGTGCTTTACTAGGTATATTTGTAGTTTTACCAGTTGTTGTTACTAATGGCCTTTATGAGCAACGCTCGTTTAAATACATGATGGTAGTTACTGGTTACTGGATTGTAAGTTTTGCTATTATGGGGGGTATTATAAATGCTTGGCCTTAAAATAAAGTATTATCTAGTTATAATGTCATTCCGAACATCGTAAAAGAATCTCTTTATTAAAGCTGATTGTTACGCTTTGCTCGCAATGACATTACTTTTTAAAAGGATGTCTCTGTTCAAAAGCTGTTGGTTTTATCTTTTTTAAGAAAGGTTTTACCAAAAAGTTTGCAACCGACTTTTTATGTCTTACATAACAAACCAAACTCTCTGGAACTGCTCCCAAAGTACTCTTTATTTCGCCAGCAGTTCTTCCAAAGTCTACTTTCTTAAGTTTTTTATCTATACCTATGTGTACATAGTCATATAGCATTCTAGAGTAAATAGCATGCTCTTTATTTAGTGCATAATCAATCCCAACATAATGAGCATCTAATTTATCATTATTTACAAGCCCACTCATAAAACCTACTATTTCATCATCTAAAGAATAGACCCTAAAAACAAATTTATCTTTTAAAATATTTTTAAAAGCAGCATACGTACTTAAGTTTAAAACTTCCGGATTAAAACCTGCTTTATCTACAACGTTAAGATATAATTTAGTTAGCTTTTCTTTGTTTGTGATTATCTCTTCAGATGTAAAATCTTTAGCTATTAAAGAGTTGCTCGTTTTATAAGCTTTTTTTGCTTTCACCCTAAATTTAGACTTAAAAGCTCCTATATAATCTTCAAAACTTTGCCATTCAGGATTAAGAGTTAAAACCATATTCGGATCTACAAATACAGGAACATAATTATAATTTTTAAGTTCAGAAGTTATAGGTAAGGATGCGGTTTCAAAGTCTTTTAACAAAATAACATCTGTTAACTTTTTTAAATACCTATCGCTCTTAATTACTTTATGTATTCCTCTTATAATCTCATTAAAAATTGCTTTTTTATCTTCTCCTGTCTTTATATAAACGCCGTATTCTCCACTTAAAAAAGCATTTCCACAAATTACTATTTTTACGTAATCTCTCTTAATAAAGCAATTTAATTTGTGAGCTACTCGCTGGGTAAACTTACTAGTATTATTGCTAAAGTTTGTTTCTGAAAAATCAAACGATATTACTTGAATAGTAGCTAATGATACTGCTTTGTTTTCATTAAAAACCACTACGTAATAAAACTGAATTTTATTAGAATTATGAGCTTCTAAAGCTTTCAAATAATCTTTAGAAAAATATATCTTTTCTTTTGTATCTAACGCTAACCAAACAGTTTCAGGAATTTCTGAAACATATTGATAAATCTCTTTAGTGTAGTTCATTATGATTGAGTCGGTTTTTTAACCGGTTTGCTTACCAAATATACACCAATAAATATTAAAACTGCCGCAACTATCTTTACTGGATTTAAAGAGTCGCTGCCCATAATTATAGCAAAAATACCTGCCATTACTGGCTGTAAATATAAAAATGTACTTACTGTAGAAGCTTTTAACTGTCTTAATGCAAGTGGGTTTAAAATATATGTTCCGAAAGTTGCAGCAATAATTACAAAAATTATCGAAAATGAAATATAAGGAGTGAAACTATTCCACTGAACTACTGATAATTCTGAAAACCCAAAAGGTAATATCATAAACATGCCAATTAAAAACAACCATTTTATAAAGGTATATGGGTGGTATTTTGCAGTAAGTTTCTTAACAATTATAATATAAAAACTATAGGACACAGCATTAATAAAAACTAAAAAATTCCCTAATAATACGTTATCGGAACTTTGGGTAGACTTACCATAGAGTGTTAATACCAAAGCCCCTAAGAAGCCTACAACAACGCCTATAATTTTTAAACTCGTCAGTTTCTCTTTTAACAAAAAAGAAGATAAAATTAATACCACTATCGGAACGGTTACCATAATAACAGCTGCATGTATTGGTGTAGTATAGGACAAGCCTTTAAAAAAAGTAAGCATATTAAAGGCTATCCCAAAAAATGCAGCAGCGACAAAGGTTAAAAAGTCCTTTCTCTCAATTTTTTCTTTTATCGTAAATAAGCTAAATATCCAAAATAAAGTAGTAGCACCTATAACCCTTAACAAAATAAAGCCATAAGGAGCTATATAACCTCCGTCGATTACATCGTTAGCAAATGTAAAAGTTACTCCGTAAAATACCTGCACCAAAAAAGCTGCTATAAATGCAAATTTTTTACCCATTTTGAATAGCTTCTTTAGCTAATTGAACATTCTTTTTACTGTTACCTATAAATATTTCATTATTAAATAATAAAACAGGTCTCTTTAAAAAAGTATAATGTTCTAAAATATATTGTTTATAATCTGCTTCTGTTAAAGATTGATTTTTTAAATCCATTTCTTTATACAGCTTAGCTCTTTTACTAAATAAAGCTTCGTAACTACCAGATAGTTTGTGCATTTCTTCTAACTGTTTTACTGTAATCGCTTCCTCTTTTATGTCTTGTAAAACAACTTCTGAAGACAGATTCCAATCCTTCATAATTCTTTTACAAGTATCACAAGTTTTTAAGTAATAAAGTTTATTCACAACGTATAAATTTAAGATACACAAAGTAACGGCATTTTAATTTTATACTACTCAGTATTAGATATAAATATTACATTTATATTGTTAAAAAAGGAACATATGAAATTCAACACTAAAACCATTCACGGTGGTCAGAGTCACGAGGCTTCTACAGGTGCAGTAGTACCTCCTATATTTCAAACTTCTACCTATGCGCAACCCAGCCCAGGAGTTAATAAAGGATATGAATATTCTAGAATAACTAATCCGAGCCGTACAGCTTTACAAAATGCTTTTGCCGCCATAGAAAACGGTACTCATGGCTTTGCATTTTCTTCTGGTATTGCAGCAGTAGATTGCGTATTGCGATTATTAAGTCCGGGAGACGAAATAATTGCGGGAAAAGATATTTATGGTGGCTCGTACCGTATGTTCACTCAGCTATTTCAAAAATATGGATTGAAATTTCATTTTGCAGATATGGCTAAACCAGAAAATGTAACAAATGTTATTACCTCTAATACTAAATTAATTTGGTTAGAAACCCCAAGTAATCCGTTGTTAAAAATAGTAAATATACAAGCCATTGCTTCTGCCACCAAAAAAGTAAACCCTAATATCTTAATTGCTGTAGACAATACTTTTGCAACTCCGTATTTACAAAAACCTTTAGACTTAGGTGCAGATATTATCATGCATTCGGCTACTAAATACCTAAGCGGCCATTCTGATGTTGTTATAGGAGCCTTAATCGTAAAAAATGAGCAATTAGCTAAAGACATTCATTTTATACAATATGCAGCAGGTGCTATTGCCGGACCAATAGATTGCTTTTTGGCCTTAAGGGGCATCAAAACATTACATGTAAGAATGCAACGTCATTGCGAAAACGCTAAAGCTGTTGCCAATTACTTAGTAAAACACCCAAAGGTTGCAAGTGTTTATTATCCCGGTTTAGAAAACCACTCAAATCATACAATTGCCAAAGAACAAATGAATGACTTTGGAGGCATGGTTTCTTTTAAGTTAAAAGACAACAACAAAGAAGCTGCTACTCAATTTATAGAGAACGCAAAGCTATTTACCTTGGCTGAATCTTTAGGAGGTGTAGAAAGTTTAATGAGTTATCCTATAAGCATGTCTCATGCTTCTTTGCCAGATGCAGAAAAAGAAGTATTAGGCATTTCCCATTCTTTAATTAGGTTAAGTATTGGTATAGAAGACATAGATGACTTATTAAAAGATTTAGAACAAGCTTTATCTTAAAATTACACAAATAAAAAAGCACCATATCATATGGTGCTTTTTATATATTCGAATTATATTATGATATAAAATGTCCAAAATAAAACACTTCAACCCATTTACCATTTTTCTTTTCATATACAACATAGCCACCACCTTGGATATTAGAAGAGTCTAGTATAGCATATTTATGATTTCTAGTAAATAAAGGCACAGACATACCTTCTGTCATAGTATCAGACATATACCTGAGTTTTCCACCTCTTATAGTAGCTACATCACGATTTTTATTATAAACAAATATCCTATCTGTTTCTATGTCGCTGTGATTAAATTTAAAGGGGCCATTTAACGCTTGTTTTTTATAATATTGTAACTCCTTTTTATTAAATAACACATCATATAAAGACGGGTTTCTTTTAAATTGTTTTTCTAATTCCTCTTTATTAATTTGCCTTATAAAATAATCGTAAACATTTTTGTTATTATAAATACCTACATACATAACAGTACGGGTTTTATATTTTTTTGACTTATATCTTTTACTAAAAACATCATTAGCTACACTAATAATATCATCGTATAATTTTTCTTGTATTCTATTTTGCTGAGCATTAGAAAAATTAAAATACAACAATAGAAATAAAAAAAATAATAGTTTGTTTTTCATATTAATTACAATTTGAGTTTGAACTATTGGCTAATTTACCTTTTGGGGTATTATGATAATCCATAGCATTACCATCAGCATCTACTCCTTGATATATAGTATTGATATTAAAAAGTTCCGATATACCTATAGCCCTAGCCTTATATTCATCTAAAGCAGTGAAATGAATTGGGTATGACTGAGATGACTCTAAAGAACCAGACCAAGCTAATTTTTGATAGTAACTATATGGGTTATTATACCCTAAGTTTTGTCCTACTTGTTGTAAAGCAGTAGCAACAGCATTTACAAATGAAACCATATATTCATGTTGTAAAACATTAAGTGCTTGCCCTGATTCTTGATTATTAACAGCTTGGTGGTGTGCAAATGCTTCTGCTAATTGTACATACGTAGGATTAGGGAAAGAACTATTTAAATCTCCATTATCAAGTAAATATACTAATAAAGCATGTAAACTCTCATGTATTACAGTTTTTGCTATAGATAAATCTGTAGCACCCTCCCATTCATCTCTTGATGGGTCACCTCCAGATAATAACCAAGTATTAATGGTTGTAGTAATAACACAATTATAATCTCCAGTAGGTAAACCTGTAGTAGCTCCCCCTCTAGGGTTGTTGAATTGGTCATTAGTTATAACACCTTGGTTTATTTCATAAACATAATAGGTGTTAGTTCCTTCAAATACATCTTTAACATGTTGTGTTAAATCAGAAGTGTTATTAAACGCTTCTTTTATAATTTTTTCATGACAATCATTAGGAATATTAAAAACAATTCTTTTAGCTACATCTACATCACCCCCATTACAAAGAGCACTTACAGCTTTATAAAAGAATGCAGTTTCTAGAGAGTTAGCTGTTATAAAACTAATTAATGTACTGCCAGTACTACAATTACCTCTTTCCGTTATACAGCTTAGTTGTTCTGCACTCAATGAAATACCCGTACCTGAAAGGGCTGTGGTTATATCTGGACCAGTTAGACATTTTTCAGAAGTTAATGAAGTAGCTAAGCTTGAATCATCTGAATCTGAACCTGATCCATCAGTACTTCCTCCACCTCCAGAAGTTGTTCCTGAGCCTGACCCTGATCCAGTAGTTCCAGAGCCTCCTCCGCCACCACCACAATCTACTTCTACCCATTCATATACGCCATCATAGCAACCACCACAACAATCTGTACTACAATTAGAAACATCATGACCTGCTGCACAGTCTTCAACTGTATCTACTTGAACCAAATCGTAACAAGTACTACCTCTATTTGAAAGGCTAATTTGCTCTATATCAAAATACTGAATAACAGTTTTATCTTCTAGAGGAATATCTACACCTCTTTCTATAATATTTCTTTCTTCTTCAGTTAAATTATAAATAACTAAATAGGCTCTATATGGTTCATTGTTATGAGAAGAAAGAACAATATTGTTAATATTATAATTATTCTCATCATTATATATTTGAAATGTATAAGAATGATAATTCTTTTCAGTATTTTCAATATAAGTACCTTGATTCAAATTAAAATCGAACTGAGCATTTTCATATCTTGAATTTAATCTGTTATTTTTTGTTCCATTTTTATTGAAGATAATTTTTCAAGTAAAATTGTATTTTCCTGAAAATCGGAACTAGTAATTCTGCTTAGCTTATAAGAACTTTTTGCTGTTCCTTAGCCTTTTGTAGCTAAAGAGTCATCCTCATTACAATTAACAAATAATACACTAATGCAAGTAAGCAGTAAAATGAGTTTAAGTAATCTTTTCATATTAAATATTGGCTTTAAAGTTACAAACAAAACTAGATACATTGTATTCTAATTATCACTACTAATGAGTGTAACGGTAATTTGAATGAGTATATTATATGTTTGTTTGAGTAAACATTTATTAACAACAACTAAATTAACTAGAAAAGACAACTTTTACATTCACTTAAAATTGGTAAATTTTAAAATCACTATTTTTAGTTAGGAAGGCTATATACACTTGGATTCTCAAAAACCTCAATACCTTTACCTTTATATAAAAAACAAAAAACCACGCTTTTCAGCGTGGTTTTTTTTATGATTACACTTAACTTTTAAATGATATTAATTCTTCTTAAAAGTTTCGTCTGGATTTGTGATAATAAACTCTGAACGTCTGTTAGCTTGGTGCTCTTCTTCTGTACACTTCACTCCGTTAGAACATTTATTAATCAATTCTGTTTCTCCCTTTCCTTGACCAGAAATTCTACTAGCATCTATACCTTTAGATATTACATACTGAGCTGTAGATTTTGCTCTTCTGTCAGATAATGCCATGTTATAAGCATCTTTACCTCTACTATCTGTATGAGAAGTTGCTTGAATAATCATAACAGGGTATTTGTTCATTACCTCTACTAGCTTATCTAGCTCTGCTGCTCCTTGTGCAGTTATGTTATGCTTATCTAACTCAAAGAAAATAGGATTTAAAACTACTCTGTCTTCTACAATAATTGGGGTTAATGGTAATGTTTCCATTACATCTGGCTCATCTGTCTTAGCAATATCTATACTATTTATAGAATACATCTCTCTGTTAGCCTCTACTTTAAATGCTTGATTACACTCGTACTTAAAACGTACAAATCCGTTTTCATCAGACATCTTATCTGCTACTTTATTGCTATTCTCATCGTAAATTACAACAGATGTATTAGGTAATATAGCGTTTGTTTTAGCATCTACAATTTGTACAGATAAATCTACATCGCAAATAGGAACTATCTGCTCGAACGAATAAATATCGTCGCTACCAGAACCTCCTTCTCTGTTAGAAGCAAAAAATCCTTTTTGAGAATCTTCGTCTACAGTATAACTAAAATCATCGTTACCAGAGTTAATTGGAGCTCCAACATTTCTTACAGAACCAAAATCGTCTCCATTCATTTGAGAAGCAAAAATATCCATCATTCCTAAACCAGGATGACCATTAGATGCAAAATACATTACATTCTTGCTACTGATATATGGAAACATTTCTGACCCTTCTGTATTGATCTTCTTTCCTAAGTTAACAGGCTCTCCGTAAGATCCATCTTCATTAATAGTTACATACCATAAATCTGCTTTACCAATAGTTCCTTCCATATCAGAAGAAAAGTATAAACGTTTACCATCTGCACTTACAGCTGGCCCTGAAGCATTAGAATTTTCGTTGTTAAATGGTAACGTAGTTACATTACCCCACTCATCTCCTTCTTTAGTTGCAGAGTAGATATTAATAGTACTTTTTCCTTCAGTATCTTTCTTAAACTTCTTTCCGAATAAACCTGCTTTTCTATCTAAACTTTCTCCAGAGAAATACATAGTTGTTCCATCTGGACTAAAACTTACTGTTCCTTCGTTAAACTTAGTATTAACCTTAGAACCTAAAACAGATTCATCTGTTAATCCTCCTGTTGCTGCATCGTAATCAGATACATAAATATCTAAATACGGCTCTTTTGTCCATCCATAATTACGCCCTTTTCCGCTTCTTGCAGATGCGTAATACACTTGACCTTTAAATAATACTGGTCCGAACTCTGAAAATTCAGTATTAAATCCTTCTACTGGATTTACTTTAAACTTAGGAGTATCAGCTAACAAATTAGCTACCATTCCTGGATTATTCTTATGTGCTATAGCTCTAGCATCATTTGGCATTTTAGCAGAGAACTTATCCATCCAAGTGTTAGCCTCATCATATTTGCCATTTGCTTTTAACATTTGAGCATACTTAAAATAATACTCAGCATCTTCTGTAGTAGCTACAACTTTAGCTAAATACTCTTCTGCCTTTCTTGTATTGAATACATTGTAATAAGTATCTGCTAAACGAGCAGTTACATAGTCATCTCCATTACCATCCTCAATAACCTCTAAATACTCTCCAATAGCAGCTACATATTTTAAATCATCAAATAATTTATCTGCTTTAGCTGTGTGTTTATTCTGTGCGCTTACACTAAACATTCCTAATAGTAGTAAGCCTGTATATATATGTCTTTTCATTTTGTTGCTTGTTTATATTAGAAAAATCTAGGTGAACGTGAAACCTTCTTCGGGAAGTTCAAATCGAACTGTAAAAACACCTCATGTGATGAAGTTGCTGCTGCTCTAATATCACTTAATATATGATCATAAGCATACCCCATACGAATGTTTGGAGTAAAAGCAAAACCGATTAATCCACTTACTGCATCTTCGTGTCTGTAAGAAGCTCCTAACTCGAAACGATCATAGAACAAAAAGTTGGTATTTACGTCAAAAGATAATGGAGCATCAAAAGATGTTTTTATCATTGTAGACGGCTTAAATTTAGTATTAGGAGATATCTGGAACACATATCCTCCCGTTAAGAAGTAATGTTGCTGTTCTGTACCATATTTTACTCCATCTGCATCTAAATGCACACTGTTTAATATATTAGGCATAGATAAACCTACATAGTACTTCTCTCCGTAAACAAAAGCTCCTAAACCAACGTTTGGTGTAACACTGCTTACATCATTATCAAATAATGGATCATCTGGCTGCAAAGTAGTAACATCTGAAAATAAATTTCTATCGTGAATTGTGGCTCCGGCCTTAGCTCCAAATGCTAATTTATTCTCTCCTCCTAACTGTAAAGTATATGAGAAATCTGCATAAATATTATGCTCTTTTACAGGACCATGTTGATCTGAAATAATAGACAACCCTAAACCAACATTCTTTCCTACTGGTGAGTGACCTGAAAAAGTAATGGTCTTAGGTGCTCCCTCTAATCCTGTCCATTGGTTGCGATATAGTGCAACCAATGACAAGCTTTCTTTAGATCCAGCATAAGCAGGGTTAATTATCGCCTGGTTATACATGTACTGTGTGTACTGAGGATCTTGTTGTGCGTGTAATTCTAGCATGCTAAATACTAAAACTACTAATATTATTAATTTTTTCATTTTTTAATCTTTATAGTATTAATATCTAGTATTACTGTTCTCTGTTAATATATACCCACTGAATGATTTGATCTCCATAATCTGGATGTGTAGTTCCTAAATCTGCAACAAAGTAATACGTACCTGTAGGTAAATCTCCTCCGTTCATGATTCCCTTGTTAGCTACCCCACCAAACTCATTTGTGTAGTTGTTAAACTCGTATACTAAACTTCCGTAACGGTTATATACTTTAAAAGTTTCTATAACATAGTTAGACAAGAATGATAAATCTAAGGTGTCATTTGTTCCATCATTGTTTGGGCTAAAACCATTTGGAATAACACAATCTAACTTTTCTGTAATGTTGATATTTAATACTAAATCACATAAATCTGCCGTAATAGTAACTGTATAAACTCCAGGAGTACCAACTGTAAGTGTTGCATTTGTTTCTCCTGCTAACACAGTACCATCTTGTTGCCATACATAAGTTGCAGCACCTGTATTACCTGTAGGAGTAGCGTCTAAAACTGTTGTTTCTCCTTGGCAAATTTCTACATCTGGTATTGTTGCAGTAAAAGATGGTGGCACAAAAGAAACATTTACTGTATCTGTTGCAGAACATGAACCAGAAACTCCGCTCACCTCGTAAGTACCAGCAGCAACAACTGTTATTGTTTGTCCGTTTTCACCAACAATCTCACCTCCATCTTGATACCAAGTATAAGCAATACCTGCAGAACCTATGTTAGAGTTAGCTGTTAAAGTTACTGTAGAACCTTCACAAACAGTAATGTCATTTCCTAAATCCATTGTCATCGAAGCAGATTCTGTAACTACAACGCTATCTGTTCCTGTACATGCACCAACTGTAATTGTTACTTCATAAGTTCCAGCTGTATTAACTAAAATGTTATCTGTAATTTCTCCCGCCATTACTACACCGTCTTGAGTCCACTCGTAAGTAGCTCCTGGCCCAGCATTAGTAGTAACAGTTAACACTTGGGTTGTTCCAGAACAGATATCAAAATCTGCCCCTAAGTCTGCAGTAACTTCTTCAATTAAAGTAATGTTAACTTCATCTTGTGCAGAACATCCTGATTCATCTGTTACAATTAAAGTATAATCTCCTGATTCTGATACTGTAATTGAATCATTCGTTTCTCCCGCTATTGTAACTCCATTTAATTGCCACTCGTAAGTTAAAGCGCTTGTTCCATTAGTATTAGAAGTAATTGTATAATCTGTTGCATTACATAAAGAAACGTCATTTCCTAAATCTACAGTAGGAACGAAAGGATCTACATTTACTACTACAGTATCATTAATTGATGTCGTAGTTCCGTCAGTATTTAAATATGTTACTTCTGCTACATATGTTGTAGTTACTGATGGGCAAACTGTAACAGTATCTGTATTACCAATTGGTGTTCCTCCTTCGTACCAAGTAACAATAGTGTTGTTATTAGCTCCACCACCAGTACTTCCACCATTTGGTGTAAATCTCCAAGCTTCATTAGTAGCAGCCCAAGCACCTGTATTTCTATTTGGTGGAGTAAATCCAACTGTACCGTCTCCATTTTGAACTCCTAAAGTTGCTAGACCATCATTCCAATCTGTACATAAAGGTTTAGTAGGAACATAAATATCTATAATATTGGTAGTTTCCCATAATACAATTTGAGAAGTCGTTGCTTCTGGACAACTTGATCCAAATTGTGCAACTGTATTAAAGCTAATTACCATTGCTCTACAAGGAGCATTTCCTATTAATTGCCAAGCTATTTCTCCTCCATCACTAGGATCGATATCATGGAATACTCCGAAAATAGCATTTAAAATTGGTGTGTCGAAATCTGGATCGAAAGTAGCCGGGTCATAAGGGAATGTTGCAGCTGGTATAGTTGCTGCTGCATCTATATTCCATTCACAATTATCATTAAAATCTGAGACTCCATCTCCATTAATATGGGTTCCTACTGCAGTATCAAAAGTTATAACTCCATTAGAACCTACAAGTAATTCATCATATGTGTTTTCAAAGAAAGAAAAAGTAAATGGAATTGTTATTGCTGGATCTGACCAAACATCGTCTGTTCCTACACTTATAGGGTTAGCCAAACCAGTATAAGGGAAAGGAGAAGTAGGATCTATAGCTACAACATCATAAGATGAAGTAGACTCACCTGCAGATGTATAAGTTACTGTTAAGTCTACGCAAGAATCTGTAGAACAATCAATATTTTGATCTGGTCCTGCATCTACCACTAAACAATCTGCTTCTACTATCACAATTAAAGCAAAACTTGTATAAGTTATACATCCTGATACTGAATCTTCGACTCTGACATAAATATTTTGAGGATTAGATATATTAGTATAAGGACTTATTAATGGATTTACGTTACTCTCTGCATCTGCTTGTGACACATGGTAAGTTACAACATAATTAGGGTTGATTCCTAAGAATAATGGTGTATTAACATCTATATTAAATTGCATAAATCCATCAAAATCATCATCTGTTTGCACCATATCTTGAATATTAGGCAAACTTAAATCTGCTTCAACAAAAGTCACACTATCTGTCGCACCACATCCGTTTTGATCTACACTTACTGTATATTCTCCTAATTGAGTAGCTGTATATGTATTTGTTGTTTCACCATCAATTACCGTTCCGTTGAACTGCCATTCGTAAGTTTCGCTACCATTAAAGTTTCCATCTGCTGTCAATACTTCATTAATGGTATCTCCTGGACAAACAACAACTTCTCCGTTAGCTCCAACATTCACATTTAAATCAATATCAACATTCGCACTAAAACTACCAGCCTCTAAAAATACCGCAGTATCTACAGTAGAATCACCTTCGTCCGCAATTACCATTTTAATAGTATATGTTTCACCCGGAATAACTGTAGCTGAAGCCGTTAAAGGTATTGTTCTTCCATCATATTCTATCTCAGCACCTGTAATTGTATAACCTCCAAAATATTGCTCATTTACAGCCGCACAGTTTCCTTCTACTTCTGGGTGAATATTTGTAACTGTAATAGATGTATTTGGATTGTCTGAGGTTGGTAAAACTGCTAAGTTTTCTACAGTACCGTCAGGCCTGGTTAAGATAAACGCAAATGAATCTGAGTAAGTACATTGAAAACTACCTCCAGGTCCGTTATATTCTGACGAAGCCATTAGGAAGTTAAATGACATACTAGCAGTATTCGGTACAAAATCAAATTGAATAAACGCAGCATCATTTGTTTGCCCTGGGGTTAACCCAGCTACATTTTCTAAATCTGCATCTCCAGCTCCACCAAAGGCTCCAGCTGGTCCAGTACCATCAAATGGCCCTGCAGCATTTATTGCTGCTCCAGACGACAATACAATTCCCGCTTCAAAAGGGAAACCTGATCCTCCATCTGTAAAATATCCTATTCCTGTATCTGCAGATCCTGCCGAATGATCTCCAGAAGTTATATTAGAAATCGTAACACAATCTCCATCAACTAAAACATCTTCAATTAATTGATTTACTGTATGAGTTGTATTATCTGTAGTAATTGGTGGTGTTGGCGTTAATACACAAATTTGAAAAGTTGTATTACTTAAAATTTGTGTTGATGTAGAATAAACTCTTACATAATAAACATTCCCTACAGTTAAGTTAGGTACTAAGTCGCTATTGTTATTTAAACTACAGAAAACTTCTGTAAGTGTTCCACATGAACCTTCATACACAGAGAAGTTTATTTCATCATCTCCTAAAACATTTTGAAAGTTAATTACATGCTCATCATTGGCAGCTGTAAATGTATACCATACATCGTCTATCTCTTGACCAAAAGTACAAGATGGATTAACCTCTGCAGAAGCAGAAGCTCCATAAACTGTTCCAGCAACTGGCACTGTACAATTAAAACTGTTACTTACTGGCAAGTTAATAGCTGCACCACAATCATCATTAGATGGTATTGGTGGTGCTGGTGTACAAGTAAGATCTAATTGATAATTTCCTGTATTGGTTCCAAAACCAAATACATAGATATAGTATTCTGTACCAGCTGTAGAAATAAACTGTAATTCTGACTGTAACCCACATGAATCATCATTACCTCCTACACATGTTAATGTAGAGCAATCTCCTTCATATACTTGAATTTTTGTATCATAACCTGAAGCACATAAAGATGCTAAAACTACATCTCCTGTTCCTGTAAAATTATACCAAACCCCAGGTGCGTTTGTATCATTGGTTCCACAATTGATATTCTGTGCACCATTAGTTGTTGCCGCTGCTGTTGAACCTGTTTCTGAACCACCACATGCTATCGGTATTGCTATTCCGCAAACATCTCCAGGAATTGGCGTATAAGTGGTGAAAGTTTGTTCTGTACAACCTGTAGCGCTCCCTAGCGCATTGTAAGGCACAATTGTTACATAATATTGAGTTGTTGGAGTTAGAACTCCTAAATTGTAAGTAGTTGTATTACCTACATCTGTTGTATTTAACACATCGTTCCCTCCAGGTGTAGTTCCAACAGTTAGGTTATACCCTGTTGGGCCTCCTGATGCTGCATTCCATACCAAAACACCGTCTACTGAAGCTGCAGTATCACCATTAGCTGGAGTTGTTAAAATAGAATCACAGTTAGGTGGAACTGTAGGAGTAAATGTTACTTCTACATCTATTGTCAATGTGATGCCATCTGAAAAAGCATCATTATCTTGAGATGTAATAGTTAAAGAAGTAAATCCCGTAATATCTGTACCGTTGATTTCGGCAGCACACACTTGATTTGATGGAGCTCCATCTACTGAAAGATTAAAGCTATACCATCCGCCACTTGTTGTAGAACAGTTACCATTAGTAAAAGTTCCTGCTGCATTTACTAATTGTAATCCGGTAATAGCACCAGCTCCATTACAAGTAAGGTCTGTTGCATTAATTGTTAATACAGTAGGGCCATCATCTTGACCGGAAACTGTAAAAGTTTGAGTACACGTGGCTTGAGCATTTGCCAATAGGCACATACCAAGAAACGTGAAAAATAACATAATTTTTTTCATGTTTTTACAATTATGGGTTATAAACTGAGCTAAATTAACAAAAAAACGCAAGCTCACTAACATTTGTTAGTAATTTAATCTAAAAAAAAAGTTAAAAAAGTAGTTTCATAGACAAATTACCCTATTACGTCGACGTAATACATATATAAACAGGAAAGTGATCACTTACCCCACCCATATATTTTTTTCCTTTGAATGTTCTAAACGGTTTTCCTTTGTGTTTTCCTTTCCATTCTTTTAAGGATAAATCGTTAAATATGCCTGCTTTGTCAAATTTTAGCATATTATTATTGGGCCTAAAAAAATTATGAGAAATTATTATCTGATCAAATAAAAACCACTCACCTCTATAATTTAAACTTCCTTTGTTAGGTCTTACTATAGACAAAAACGGATTAAAAAACTCTTCTGTAACCAAATATTTTTTCAAACTTTCATCGGTTGGATTATCGTTAAAGTCTCCCATTAACACAATCTTATCTTTTAATCCAATATCGATGTTATTTTTAATAAACAAGTTGATTTGCTGCGCTGCTTGAATTCGTTTATGAGATGTTAATTCTACCCCATCTCTTCTAGAGGGCCAATGCATTACTAACACATGTACTTTTTCATTACCTATATATCCATTTACATACAAAGCGTCTCTAGTATAATCTTTAATTCCATTCTCTTCTACAATATTAATAGGTATTGCATTTGTTTCTTCAATTTTAAAAACTTCTTCATTTACCAACAAAGCTACATCGATACCTCGTTCGTCTGGAGAATCGTAATGAACATAATTATATTTACAAGCTTGTAATGGTTGACTTTCGATTAAATCTTCTAAAACTTTTGCGTTCTCAACCTCTGCCACTCCTACCAATATAGGAGGGTTTCCTGAATTTTCATCTCCTATACTTTTTATAGTATTAGCTAATTTTGATATTTTTTTTCGATATCTTTTTTTGGTCCAAAACTTCTTACCCCAAGGTAAAAAATCATCATCTAAGGTATACGGATCATCTTTAACATCAAATAAGTTTTCTAAATTGTAAAATGCAATTGTATGTTTATTCATCATGAAAACAGTAAAATAGGTTCTTTAAAACCTTATATCTTTGTAACAAATGTAGAATCTTATATGTAATTTTGCAGCATTGAACTTAATTTATGCTTGAGAAAAAAGAAATTCAATACGAAAAAACCGTATTAATTGGTATTATTACCAAAGACCAGAACGAAGTAAAATCTAAAGAGTATTTAGACGAGCTTGAGTTTTTAACATATACAGCTGGAGGAGAAGTTATTAAACGCTTTACTCAAAAAATGGATATGCCTAACTCTAAAACTTTTATCGGTACTGGTAAAATGGAAGAGGTTAGACAATTTATTGAAGCCAATAATGTAGGAACAGCGATTTTTGACGACGAATTAACTCCTTCTCAACAAAAAAACATTGAAAGAACCTTAGAGTGTAAAATACTAGACAGAACTAACCTAATACTAGATATTTTTGCTCAACGTGCTCAAACATCTTATGCTAGAACTCAAGTTGAATTAGCCCAGTATCAATATCTATTACCTAGATTAACTGGAATGTGGACTCACTTAGAGAGGCAAAGAGGAGGTATTGGAATGCGTGGTCCTGGTGAAACAGAAATAGAAACCGATAGACGTATTGTACGAGACAAAATCTCATTACTTAAAAAGAAAATTGCTGCCATAGATAAACAAATGGCCGTACAAAGAAGTAACAGAGGAAAAATGGTTAGAGTAGCGTTAGTAGGATATACGAATGTTGGAAAGTCTACTCTAATGAATGTTATATCTAAATCTGATGTTTTTGCCGAAAATAAATTGTTTGCAACCTTAGACACTACTGTTAGAAAAGTTGTTATTAAAAACTTACCTTTTTTATTGAGTGATACAGTTGGATTTATCAGGAAATTACCTACTCAGTTAGTAGACTCGTTTAAAAGTACCTTAGATGAAGTTAGAGAAGCTGATTTACTTTTACATGTTGTAGACATTTCTCACCCTACTTTTGAAGACCATATTGCATCAGTAAACAAGATACTTGGTGAAATAAAAAGTGCTGATAAACCAACTATTATGGTTTTTAATAAAATTGATTCTTACCAGCATTTAAGTATTGATGAAGACGACTTAGTTACAGAAAAAACGAAAGCTCATTATACACTAGATGAATGGAAACAAACTTGGATGAATCAGATTGGCAATAATGCTCTTTTTATTTCTGCTATTAACAAAGAAAACATAGAAGATTTCAAAAAACGGGTTTATGATGAAGTAAGACGTATACATATTACGCGTTTTCCTTACAATCATTTTCTATATCCAGACTATGACGAAAACATGGCTTAGCAACAGTCTAACAGACTTTTTTAATTTAATATCTCAATCAATAAAAAGACTATATTGTCGTTAAAATAAATATATTTGAACTAATAGTTCTTTTTAAAAGCTAAAAAAATGCAACAAAAAATATTATTTTTCCTACTAAGTTTAAGTTTCTTATTTAATTTTAGTCAAGACTATTCTGGTCAATGGGATGGGCATTTTGCTTACTTAAACATTAGTGGTGTTGGAATTACTGAAAATGGAATTATTGCATCTGCTGAAAATGCTATATTTAATTACAATATTAGCAACCAAAACACAATTACTACCAGCACTATAAATGGCTTATCTGGCGAATCTATTTCTTCATTTTATTATAGCGAAACTTATAAAAGCTCTGTAGTTGGTTACGATAATGGTTTATTAGAAATTGTTTCTGAAGAAAATGAAGTTACTACTGTGGTAGACATTCTTAACAAAACCAATATCCCTCCAGATATGAAAAAAATAAATCATATTTATGAAAACAATGGCTTAGTTTACTTGTCATGTGATTTTGGTATTAGTGTATACGATCTCTCTAATTTAGAATTTGGAGATACTTATTATATTGGTAATTCTGGAGAACAAATTGTAGTTAATCAAACTACTATTTTAAACGATTACATATATGCCGCTACAGCATCTAACGGAATTAAAAGAGCTCTTTATGCCAATTCTAACATCATAGATTTTAATTTATGGACTAATGTAACTGGTCTACCTACAAATAATTGGGAGAGCATTGTTAATCTAGACAGCACTCTTTATGGAATAACTAGTACTAATGACCTTTATGACATTACCAACAATAACACCTTAATAAGCTATCCTAATGCAATTCTAGACCATAGAGTAAGTAATAACAATATGTTAGTTACTTCTAATATAAACGTATATGTTTATAATAATTCTGCATCCTTAGTTAACACCATTGCATTTTTACCAGAGCATGGATCTAATTATACTTGCGCAACTATAAAAGATAATAATATATACATTGGAACTCAATTTCATGGCGTTTTAGATATTACTCTTAACAATGGAAATTTAAACACTATTATCCAACCAAATGGTCCTTTAGAAAACAATCAATTTGCAGTTCAAGCTGCAAACAACGAAGTTTGGGTTGTATATGGCGATCACAATTTAAGCTTTAACCCTTACCCTTTAGATCAAAAAGGGATTAGTCATTTAATAAATGACAACTGGGTAAATACTCCTTACGCCGATATTTTTGAAACTAGATCTATAGTTGACATTGCTATCAATCCTTTCAATAAAAATCAAGTCTTTTTAAGTTCTTTTTATTCAGGTTTATTAGAAATCAACAATAATACACCAACTATCTTATATGACAACTCTAATAGTGGATTGAAAAGTTTATGTGAAGTTTTTGGCTGTAATTATGCAGACATAAGAGTAGGTAGATCTGCTTTTGATACAGATGGAAAACTTTGGATGACAAACAACCTTACTTTCCAACCCTTAAAAGTGTATGATGTACCTAATAATTCTTGGACTGCATACAATTTATCACCTGTTGTAAGTTCTTCAACACCCCAAAACGACAATGACGGTTTCGCAGATTTAGTTATTGACCAAAATAACACTAAATGGATTGCAACTCACGAAAAAGGAGTTATTGGTTTTAATGATGATTTTGGAAGTGGAACTGCTAAAAACGTTAATTTATCTACAGGAAACTTACCTTCAGACAAAGTAACTGCTTTATCTATAGATAAAGACAATAATTTATGGATAGGTACTCTTCAAGGTTTAAGAGTTCTTTACAATACTGCTAACTTTTTTAATACAGCCAATCCTCAAGCTCAACAAATTATTATTTTAGATGATGGTATTCCAAAAGAATTAATGTTTGGGCAATACATTACAGATATTGAAACTGACGGATCTAATAATAAATGGATAGCTACATTCGATGCTGGGGTTTTTTATGTATCGTCAGATGGTCAGGAAACTATTTATCATTTTACCAAAGACAATTCTCCCTTACCAACTAATAATATTACAGACATGTCTATAGATAAAACTTCTGGAAAAGTGTATTTATCTACACCTAAAGGATTGGTAGCTTTTAAAGGATTAAGCAAAGAACCCGCTAGTGATTTAGATAATGTAGTTATTTATCCTAACCCTGTTAGACCAAACCATGTTAGGAGTCTTTTGGGTTATAATGCAACAGATATAAGTAAAGGAATAAAGATAGAAGGCTTAACAGAAAACATAAACTTAAAAATCACTGATATTTCTGGAAATCTAGTAGCAGAAGCTAACACTTCTACCAAATCTGGCAATGTTTCTATTAGTGAAGGTGGCTTTGCAATTTGGAACGGAAAAAACTTTAACAATTCTATAGTAGCTTCAGGAGTATATGTTATTATGATTACTGATTTAGACACCTCTAATACTACTTTAGAAAAAGTAATGATTATAAAATAATGCTTGTCAATACAACTGGTATTGTTTTAGGTAAAATAAAATACCAAGAACATTCTTTAATTGTAAACTGCTATACGAAAGAATACGGCCTTCAATCATATATTTTACATCATATTCTAAGAAAGAAAAAAGGAAAGATTAACCCAGCCTATTTCCTTGCTCTTTCTCAATTAGAATTAAAAGCTACACATAAAAAAAATCAAAGTATACATAAAATAAACGATGTTAGACTACTACATACCTATACTAGTTTACATACTAATGTTTATAAAAGTAGTGTAGCTTTATTCCTTGCAGAAGTGCTACAATCTGTTTTAAAAGAAGAAGAAGAAAATTCCAACCTATACAATTTTTTAGAAACTTCTTTATTGTGGTACGACCTAAATGAATTCAATGCTAACTTTCATATTTTATTTCTTTTAAAACTATCTCAACATCTAGGACTTTATCCTAACATAAAAAACATAGATCAGCATTTCTTTCTTCATGATGCTAATTATGCTAAAATTAACACTCTAAAAGAACTATTAGGCATAAATTTTGATACTCTTTCTAGTATTAAAATGACTGCCCAGTTAAGACAAGATATATTACAAGAAATATTACACTATTTTAGTGTAAATTTGGGCAGTTTTAAACAACCTAAATCGTTAGCTATATTGCATAATGTATTCAACTAAAAAATCCATAATTAGCTTAGCTGTTTGCTTTGTAATTTCTTTATCTACATTTGGTCAAAAAATTAGCATAAAAGACAATTTAACAAATGAAGCTATTGCTAATGTAGCTGTTTATACTTCTTCTAAAACTAAAAATCAAATCTCTAATAAAAATGGAGTTGTTGACCTTTCTGAATTTACAGCAGAAGATATTCTTATCTTTTCTCATATTAGCTATGAAAACTTTAAGATAAAGAAAAATAAAATAGATAATGTAATCTATTTAACCAACAAGTCAGATGAGTTATCAGAAATTACTCTTTCAGTTTCTAAAACAAGCGTGAAAAGAAATCGAGTGGCAGAAAAAATTGCTGTAATTACCAAAAAAGACATTGAATTACTAGCACCACAAACTAGTGCAGATTTACTAGCAGCAACACCAGGTATTAGAGTACAAAAATCTCAAGGAGGAGGAGGGAGTCCTGTAATAAGGGGATTCGAGGCTAACAGAGTTTTATTGGTAATGGATAATGTTAGAATGAATAATGCTATTTATCGATCTGGTCATCTACAAAATGCTATAACCGTAAATCCATTTGCTTTAGAAAGAACTGAAGTTGTTTTTGGCCCATCGTCTGTTATTTACGGTAGTGATGCTTTAGGTGGAGTTGTTCATTTTTACTCTAAAACACCTAAATTCAATAATGAAAAAATCATCAATGGTAATAGTTCTTCAAGATTTTCTTCGGCTAATAACGAAATAACTCAAAATTTTGGAGCAGAAATTAGTTTAAAAAAATGGGCATCATTTACCAGCTTTTCTATCTCTGACTTTGGAGATTTACGAATGGGAAAAAACAGGCAACATGGTTATGATAATTGGGGATTAGTCACTACATATTCCGATAACGATGAAAACAGCTATAATAATAACCCCATAATTAATCAAAAACCACATGTTCAAAAAAATACCGGATATCAACAATTAGACTTATTACAAAAACTGAATGTAAAAACTAGCGAAAGCAGTAATCTAATTTTCAATTTTCAGTTTTCTGAGTCTTCAAATATTCCCAGGTTTGATAAGCTTACTGAATTAAAAGGCGAAACTCTTAAATTTGCCGAATGGTTTTATGGTCCTCAAAAAAGACTTTTGTTTTCTCCACAATATCAGTTTGAACCTAATTTTAAATGGCTAAATTCCGGACAAATAACACTAGCTTATCAAAATGTTAAAGAATCTAGAGTTAAAAGAAAGTACAACAGTTTCGAAAGAACTTATCAAAAAGAAAATGTTGATGTTTTTAGTATTAATACTGATTTTAAAGTACGATTAACCAAAAACAGAGACTTGTATTACGGATTAGAATTCACACATAACGATGTAAATTCTATAGCTTACGGAAAGATTTTAAATGTTCAGTCTAATAACATTATAGGCTTTAGCGGTTCTACTGTTGTACAATCTAGGTATCCAGACGGAGGAAGCACTTATACCACATCTGCTGCATATGCAAACTACAGACAGGATATTAATACAAAAATGACTCTAAATACTGGTGGTCGTTTTACTTATACTAAACTAAAAGCAAACTTTATAGATCAAACATACATTAGTCTGCCCGTAAGTAAAATAGAATTAGATAACTCTTCGTTTACTGCTAATTTAGGTTTAACTTATAAACCCTCAGATCTAACTCGATTTAACGCTGTAATTTCTTCTGGATTTAGATCCCCTAATATAGACGACATAGGAAAAGTTAGAGAAAAAAATGGCCTACTAACAGTACCCAATATTAACTTAAAACCTGAATTTGCTTATAATGGTGAAATTGGATTCACACAACAGCTAAAAAATAAGCAAAATATTATTGAATTGAACGGCTTTTACACTTTGCTTAATAACTATATTTCTAGAACCAATTATATTGTAGAAAATGACACCACTACATTTAATGAAAACACAGTTATTTATGATGGTGAAGAAACACCTACAATAGCCAACACCAATGGTAAGACAGCCTATATTATTGGCGGTAGTCTAGACTTACGATTTAATCCATTAAAAAATTTCTACACTTTAAGCAACATCACCTTTACCAAAGGAGAAACTAATGACACTAACGTGAACTTACCTTCAATACTTCCTTTCTTTGGGAGCGTTGATTTAGAGTATAGAAATAAAAAATTTATTTCAGGGTTTAATTGGACTTATAGTAGTAAAAAAGATGCTAGTGATTTTAGCCCTGGAGGTGAAGATAACTTAACACAAACACCACTAATAGATCCAGATGACTCTGTTGAAGGCGATGAATTTTATATAGGTTTACCATCTTGGCAAACTTTTAATGCTTCAGCTAGTTATCAATTTAACAATTCGTTTCGTTTACAGTTAGCTATTGACAATATACTTGACACACATTATAAAGAATTTGCTTCAGGCATCAGTGCTCCTGGTAGAAATTTTAGAGCTAGTGTTGACATTATTTTTTAAATTAAAAACCTTTACAAAAAGAAAAAAGCACCTCATAAAGAGATGCTCATTTGGTTCATTTATTAACCCCTTAATTATAAACCACTTACAAATATATAAAATCTAGTGGTTTTATAGGTTAATAATTTCATAAAATTTTTATTTTTTTATTGAAGGATAAGCTAACAAAGGTTTTTTAACTATGCTTTTTAATAAAATATATTCTTTCTTTCCGTTTGTCTCGCTTAAAATAATTGCTTCATTATCTTTTATATTAAAAGGAAAATTGTCTACAAGAGGTAATGTATTTTTATGTTCTTTCACAGCATTTGCATCCATAACATAATCTTTTTCTTGATTTAATTCAGTTTTAAAATGAGCAACATAAACATTATTATTTAGTACTAAAGATTCTTTCTTTCCTCTAAAATAAACTTCCGTAGGATTCTTTATTAAATCCTTAGTTATAAAGAAATTAATACCCGATCCACCTCCTTGCACCCCGGCAACCCAGATTTGAAAATATGCTTGCAACTCTTCTTTTTGATCTAGGTTAATAGTTTTAGATAGCTGAAATTCTTCTTTGTGACTTGCACAACCAAAAAATATAAAACACATAAATAAGCTAATACTATAAAATTTCATTTTATCTATTTTTATAAAGATAAGCACAAAATTAATACCATAAAAAAACCTCTCCTTAATCGGAGAGGTTCATATATTTAATGATCCTTGATTTACAAGGAAATAACATTAATTGTTTAAAGCTTCTGCTCCACCAACAATCTCTAAGATTTCGTTAGTAATAGCCGCCTGACGAGCTTTGTTATAAGTTAATTTTAATTGATCTCTTAACTCAGTAGCATTATCAGTTGCTTTGTGCATAGCCGTCATACGTGCCCCGTGTTCTGAAGCGAAAGAATCACGTATTGCTTTGTATAATTGAGTCTTTAATGACTTTGGAATTAAAGTTTCTACAATCTCAATCTTTGTTGGCTCAAAAATATAGTCTAAAGAAACATTCTCATCAGATTCAACAGCAACAATTGGTAAAAATTGCTCTGTCATGATAATCTGAGTAGCTGCATTTTTAAATTTGTTATAAACCAACTCTATTTTATCATAAGAACCATCTACAAACTTATCCATTAATAACTCAGCTATTTCTGCTACGTTATCAAAAGTTAAATCATCAAAAACTTCACTTTTATTAGCAATAACCGCACTGTTTTTTGATAAAATATCATTAGCTTTTTTTCCAATAGTAACAAAATCTACTTGTTTACCTGCGTATACGTTTTCAATTAAGTTATTAGACTGTTTAATGATGTTTGAATTAAAAGCACCACAAAGTCCTCTATTAGAAGTAATAGCTACTACTAAAACCTTATTTACTTCTCTCTGTGTAGCAAAAACACTTCCGCTATCACCTTCTAAAGTTGCACTTAAGCTTTGTAGTAATTCTGTTAATTTATCTGCGTACGGACGCATAGCTGTAATAGCATCTTGAGCTTTCTTTAACTTTGCAGCAGAAACCATTTTCATGGCACTAGTAATCTGCATAGTTGAAGATACTGATGATATTCTATTACGTATTTCTTTTAAATTTGCCATTCTTTATAGAATTGAGTATTGAGTATTCAGTAGTGAGAAAGAATCTCACTACTCAATACTAAAATCTAATTTAAGCTTTATAAGTAGCTGATAAATCTTTAGCTACAGAAGTTAAAGTATCAGTAACTTCGTCAGTTAATTTACCTTTCTTTAAAGTATCTAATATATTTCTATGCTTAGCGTTTAAAGTTTCGATAAAGTTTCTTTCGAAATCTTTTACTTTATCTACAGGAACTTCTCTTAATAAGTTTTTAGAACCTGCATATATAATAGCAACCTGATCTTCTACTGTGTAAGGATCATTCTGTGCTTGCTTTAAAATCTCTACATTACGCTTACCTTTTTCAATTACATTTAAAGTAGCAGCATCTAGGTCTGAACCGAACTTAGCAAATGCTTCTAATTCACGGAACTGAGCTTGATCTAATTTTAATGTACCAGATACTTTCTTCATTGATTTAATCTGAGCAGAACCTCCTACACGAGATACAGAGATACCTACGTTAATTGCTGGACGTACACCCGAGTTAAATAAATCTGATTCTAAGAAAATCTGTCCATCAGTAATCGAAATTACGTTAGTAGGAATATATGCAGAAACGTCTCCCGCCTGAGTTTCGATAATTGGTAAAGCTGTTAATGAACCACCTCCTTTTACAACGTCTTTTAAAGACTCTGGTAAATCATTCATGTTCTTAGCAATATCATCATCTGCAATAACCTTAGCAGCACGCTCTAATAATCTTGAGTGTAAGAAGAAAACATCTCCAGGATACGCCTCACGTCCCGGTGGTCTTCTTAATAATAAAGATACCTCACGGTAAGCAACTGCTTGTTTAGATAAATCATCATAAACAATTAAAGCTGGTCTACCAGTATCTCTAAAATATTCTCCAATTGCTGCTCCTGCGAAAGGTGCATAAACCTGCATTGGTGCAGGATCTGATGCGTTAGCCGCAACAATTGTAGTATAAGCTAAAGCTCCTTTTTCTTCTAAAGTCTTTGCAATTGCAGCAACAGTAGAAGCTTTTTGTCCTACTGCAACGTAGATACAAAATACAGGCTCTCCAGCATCATAAAATTCTTTTTGATTTAAGATAGTATCGATACAAACCGTAGTCTTACCAGTCTGACGGTCACCAATTACTAACTCACGTTGTCCTCTACCCACAGGAATCATAGCATCAATAGATTTGATACCTGTTTGCATTGGCTCGTTTACAGGTTGTCTGTAAATTACACCAGGAGCTTTACGTTCTAATGGCATTTCGTAAGTCTTACCTTCTATAGGTCCTTTACCATCTATTGGGTTACCTAAAGTATCTACTACACGTCCTACAACTCCTTCACCTACATTAATAGATGCAATACGTTGTGTTCTTTTTACTGTAGATCCTTCAGAAACTCCTGTTGATGGTCCTAAAAGTACCACCCCTACATTATCTTCTTCTAAGTTTAATACGATACCCTCTAATCCGCTTTCGAATTCTACTAATTCTCCATATTGAGCATTAGACAATCCGTAAACACGTGCAATACCGTCTCCAACTTGAAGTACAGTTCCTACCTCGTCTAAAGAAGCTGTTGCTTCAAATCCTGATAGTTGCTTTTTGATGATTGCTGATACTTCAGCAGGTTTAACTTCAGCCATTTTTATTGATAATTAAATGTATTCTAAAATTAGTTTTGAGAAAAAGTTCTCTTTAAATTGTTTAATTTATTCGCAATACTTGCGTTATACTGTAAATCTCCTACACGTAAAATAAATCCTCCTAAGATAGACTCATTTACTTTATTTTCAATTACAGCATCTTTACCTGTTAATTCTTTAACCTTAGCTAATACTTGAGTATTTAATGCTTCCGTTAAAGGAATTGCAGTAGTAACTACAGCTTTTTGTTTTCCACTATCAGCATCAAATAAGTTCGTATACTCATTCGCTGTTATTGCTAATAAGTTTAAACGCTTATTCTCTGCTAACACATTTACTAATCCCTCAGTTATTGGATTTGTATTAGCGAATATCTCTTTTAAAGCGGCAGTTTTCTGAGCTACTTTTACTATTGGACTATCCAATAACATTTGTAGTTCTTTACTAGCTGCAACCGTAGCAACAATTTGCTTCATATCATCATTTACTACTGGTGCAGTTTTCTGATCTTTAGCTAAATCTAAAATTGCTTTGGCGTAACGTATTGCTGCTCTAGTTCCTTTCATTTTAGTCTTAGTTTAAAGTTACTTCTGCTAAAGACTTCTCAACTAAACCTAATTGCTTGTCTTTATTAGATAACTCTTCTCTAACTACTTTCTCTGCAATCTCTACAGATAAACTAGCTACAGTATTTTTTAACTCAGCCATTGCACTTGCTTTTTCAGCTGCAATAGTTGCTTGTGCTTGTGCAATTGTTTTATCAGCTTGTGCTTGTGCTTCTGCTTTAGCATCTGCAACAATCTTATCTTTCATCTCACGAGCATCTTTTAACATTGCTTCACGCTCTGCTCTAGCTTCTTTTAATAACTTTTCATTATCAGCTTGTAAGTTAGCCATTTCTTTCTTCGCATTCTCTGCAGCATCTAATGCTCCTTGAATTCCTTCCTCTCTACTCTGTAAAGAATCTAAAATAGGCTTCCAAGCAAACTTACGCATTAATACTATTAATATTAATAAGATGATGGCTTGCATGAAAAACAACCCTGGTGAAAAATCATTTAATAACTGATCCATTATAACTTAAATTAATTCGTTCTAACTCTTGTTTGTTTAATTCTAATAAACACTTCCTGCAACCAACCGTTACAGGAAAGTGCTTTTAATTTTAATTATGCACCTAAGATTAAAGCACCGAATGCTAAACCTTCTAATAATGCACCAATAATAATCATCGCAGTTTGGATTTTTCCAGCCGCTTCAGGTTGACGAGCGATACCTTCCATCGCTTTACCACCGATTTGACCTAAACCGATACCACCACCGATAACGATTAATCCTGCACCTACTAAATTTGGAATTGCCATAATAATTGATTTATATATTAATTAAACAAAATTTTATTCTACTTCTAAAATCTCTTTAAGAGACACCTAACTAAAGGTTTTTTAATGGTGTTCATGCTCTTCAACTGCCATCCCTATAAATAAGGCAGACAACATTGTAAAAATAAATGCTTGTAAAAAAGCTACTAACAACTCAATAACCATGATGAATAATGTTAACAAAACAGACATTCCTGTTGAAGCATAAGGACCGAAGTCTTTTTTCATTATTATCATTAAAGCAATTAAACTCATTACAACAAAGTGACCTGCCGTAATGTTTGCAAATAAACGCACTAACAGAGAGAATGGCTTAATTAACACAAACCCTACTAATTCTATTAATGCTAAAACTGGTCTTAATATTTTAGGTACACCTGGCATCCATAATGTATGCGCCCAAAAATCTTTACTACCGTTAGTCATATAAATGATAAGAGTAAAAATTGCTAAACATGCTGTTACTGCTATCTGACCTGTAACGTTAAAACCTAACGGTGTTAAACCTAATAAATTTAATACCCAGATAAAGAAGAACACAGTCAATAAATAAGGCATAAACTTTCTATACTTCTTCTCACCTATATTAGGTCTAGCTATTTCATCTCTAACATAGATTACTAAAGGTTCTAATACTCTTGAGAAACCAGTAGGAATAGTTTTTCCTTTTTTATAACCTTTAGCTAAAGCACTAAAACCTAATATCATTAACAAACCTGTTAATAGCATCCCTACAACTGACTTGGTAATAGAAAAGTCTAACACTTTCTTAGCATTAGTTGCATGGTGAGCTTCATCAAAAGCTACAGTTGTAGCACCTTCGTTCAACTCATATATCTTACTGTGAATCTTTACTAACTTAGTATCCCCTGCATCAACAATTACATGACCATCGTCGTTATGATGAAAAGCTGAAGACATAAATGTCTTTAAACCATTACTAGTCCAAACTATTACAGGCAATGGAATACTATAATGTGTACCAGACTTATTGTCTGTATAAAAATGAAAATCGTGAGAATCTTTTAAGTGATGCTTTATATATGCTTTCACTTCCTCCTTTGTATCAACTGGGTTTCCTTCTCCAGAACCTCCACCTGCATAAGCAGTCATAGATAAAAAAGTTACTACTAATGTAATTACAATCTTGATAGATTTTTGTGCGATCATCATACCTTTATTCAATAATAAAATTTATGCTCTGTAAATTTCGGTGCAAAGGTACACAATAAATTAAAACTGCAAGCGCTTTTTTTACTTAGTTTTTCTAAGACTCTAATAAGCATGAGGAATCTGACAAAAAAAACAGCTAACTATTTGCTGTTTAATAACTTCGAAACTCCTATAGCTTCAATAATTAAAAATAAAAACAATGGAATAATTAATGACAATTTATCTGATTTCACAAGATTTACATTTCCAAAAATGGATTCTTGAAAAAACAACATAAACACTCCCATCTTAATAAAGATAGCAGCTAAATACGCATAACCCGCTTGCGATGGTAATTTATCAGCCATTAATTCTATAATCGCATAAACAACAACTGCAGCAATTGCATGAAATAAATAATTATTAAATAAAGAAAATGGCAAACTCTTAGAAAGTAATGCATCGTGTAAAAAATACGATGCAACAAAACTTGCAACCACTATAAGTGTATAAAATAATACTCTTTTTATCATTTTCTATTTTTTATTTGAAATATTAGTGACTTGTTTTATCACCGAATACATTGCTAAAAAAACTGCAGTTAGTGTAACAATCTTAGTGTATAATTCATTTTCGTTAGGAAATTTCCCGTCTAACCACTTACCTAATAAGCTACCTAAATATATTGTAGCCCCCATTTGTAAAGCGATACCCGAAAATCTAGCGTAATTTTTAAGCTGTTTTTTCCGATTGTTTTTGTCCACTATCTCCGTTTAATTCTTTTACAGTCCCACGCATAACACAAGTAGCGTTAAATGTAGCATTTGGCTCAACTGCTAATTTACCTACCTCAACATCACCCTGAACATTGGCTGAAGATTTTAAAGAAAGAATACCTGACACCTTTAAAGTTCCAGAAAATTTACCTTCTATATCTGCATTCGAACAAATTAAAGTTCCATTTACTTTTCCTGAAGTACCAATAACAACTTTACCATTGGTATTTATGTTTCCTTCTATTTCACCTTCAATTCTAAAACCACCTTCAGAAACCAAATCACCCACTATTTTAGTTCCTTGAGCAATTCTATTTTGTTGATTGGTATTAGAAGCTGTTGACTTAGTTTTTTTATTTTCTGAAAACATTTTAATTGTAAATTTAGTTGGAGTTAGGGTATTAAATCCAAATTCTTATGAATTTGAACTGTCTTATAATTATGAGATGATAAAATCTTATAATTATCTATAATTGGATATTTCTTTTTATTCTCTTCTAAATAATAATGGAAGTTCTTACCCAGTTCTGGAGTTATAAAACCATGAACAACCACCAATTGCTTATTAGAGCTATAATAGTCTTTAGAAACCTTTAAATGATTTCTATAAGTTTCTTTTAACCCCTTGTTAATTGCTTCTTGAAGTTTATCGGCTTTTTCAGTATCATCCTTATCAAAAACATACACTAATTTGTAGCTTCTTCCAGTTTCTTCTTTGTTAATTACCAATTTTTCTAAGACCGGTATCGATTTTTGCATTAATTGCTGTGCACCTTTACCCTCATCTGTATTAGGATAGTTTAAGGCTACATAATTTACTGCTTTCTTGTAAGCATTAAAACCTTGTATTTTACCTATTACTGTGGCTTTTAAAAACTCATACTTAGCAACTATTGGCTCTCCTTCAAACTGAAGTATATATTTTTCTAACAATTCTAAAACCTCCTCATATTCTTGTTTTTCAAATTGTTTGTATAATTTATTATAAATCACTTCAGGACTACCTTCATCTACACTAAGAGTTGCTGCTGGATTACGTAAAATTTCTGCATACCTCGAGCTTGGATAATTAGTAATAATATCGTTTTTAATAGACTCTTGTCTTGCAGAGTTATTCATTTCTGAATACACTTTATACAATTGATATTTGGCAGGTAACTCTAGCCTTTCTGCTGGCTTAAACTTTATTAATTTTTCCAATCTATTTGCCGACAAAGGATACTCTTTAAACTTTTGCTTATAAATTAACCCTAATTGATAGTATGCAAAATTTCTTTTCTTTACAATACTATCTATTTGCTTCTTTTCTGTTGGAAGTTGAGCTAAGTAAAATTCTGGTTTATAAATATCTTTTTCTTCTAATTTCTCTACCACTTTAGCTTCTTCTTTTTCTTTACCAAAGTCTATATTTACACCTTTATCAGATCTACGCCAATTATCTTCTAACTTCCTATCTCCCCATTGTTTTCTAAACTCATTTTTACCATAAGCAATCGTATTAGGATTATAGAAATAAAACGAAGCTTGAGGCCCTGAAGGTTTACCGTTAAGTTGCGTAGTTTGCCCTCCCAAGTTAGCAGCCAATAATTTATTAGCCTCTACCACCTTCTTTAATGAATCCTGTTGTTTTAAGAATTTAATATGCTTTTCATAATAAGCAATTCGCTCATCATCAGTATAATTAAGCACTTTAATTATACTATCGTTTCTTTTTGCTTCATCTTCATAAGCTATAACATCTTTAAGATTATCTCTCTTCTTTTTAAAGAAACGAAATTCTTTGGTGTTTTTTTTCAAATTCAACATTGTGCTATCATAGTAAGCTCCTGCTAACTTATATTCTGTAGCATCAAACTTATAATCGCCCAAGGCTCTGTAATCTAAAGACTTTAGGTATTTATCTTTATTGGCTAATCTTACAGATTTATTGTAATAATCTTGAGCTAACGAATCTATACCTCCTTCTTGATAATACACAGCTTTTAAATTATACAGCTTGTCTAAATAAGGTCTGTTTTCTCTATTAGCTATTAACTTATCTAAATGCTCAGAATACTCTAGTTTATTTCCTTTTTCAAAATCAAAGTTTCTTGCTTTAGCCACGTGAGCATTTATATAATATACCCTAAGCGTTTTACGTTTTAGCTTTATAATTTCATCAAAGGCACTGTTAGCACTGTCTTTATAACCTAACCTGTTATACAATTGCCCTTTTATATAACCTAACCTACCCTTAACTTCTTTATCTTTAGAATTATCTACGGCTATTTTAATATGAGGCAAAGCACTATCTAAATGCTTATTATTAATGTACGCTTGAGCTAACATAGCGTGAGCATCAGATACATCTTGTTTCTCAATATCTTCTTTCTCTATTAAACGTTTAAGATTTTTAATAGCTAATTCTGTATTCTCTAAACGAATATTAACTTTTTCTCGCCAAACTTTTGCATGGTTTATTTTATCACTTGCCGGATATTTATAAAGAATGTAATTAAATGCTTCTAAAGCCGGAATAAAACGCTGATCGAAATAACGAGCTTTACCTAATAACAAGTATGCCTCGTCTGCTTGAGGATTCTTTTCTTTTCCACTAATATTCATACTATGCTTCTGAATGGCCTTTACAGCTTTTTCTTCTGCACGTTCGAAATTGGGATTTTTAGCAGTTCCTGGTAACAACAAATCGTCTGACACCTCCATACGTTCAACCGGAAGTATGTTCCAATAATCATCATAAAATGATTCTATTAGGGCATCTTTCCCTGATTGAAATGCAATATCACCATTATACAATATGTTATATTTGGTTGTAACGGCATGAAAATTTCTGTTTAAAAAACGATCTTTCCTCCTAGAACAACTCGTAATAACAAAAGCTACAACTACTAGACTCAGTATATATTTAAAATGTTTCTTCAAGACCACATTCTTTTTTACTAGATAACTAAAAAAACACCTATTTAGTATCTTAATCTGTAAAAATACGTTTCTTTTTGAAAAAAGATACTTTTTGACTTAATTTATTATAGAATCTAAAAAAAGAAAAGCCCTTATAAACTAAGGGCTTGATATTAAAAATATAATTTAACTTAATTCGTAGCGTATTTTTGAGCTATTTGCTGAACTTCCATCCCCCAATTCTGACCTAATTGCATTCCTTTTTGGGTTAATTGAACTTGTTTTGTCGACAGTTTTTTACCCAATTCTGAATCGTAAAACTTATTTAACTGAGCAATTTCTGCAGGTGTAAATTCTTTCATATACATATCTGCCATTTTATCGTATAAACCACCTAAAGTTCCTTTTGCTTCTTTTACAAAAGCTGCTTTTTTAGCTTCTGGAACAGTTGCTCCGATTTGCGCAACTGCATTTATAAAAGTGTCTTCAGTTACTGTTTTCTTTAAAAATTTAATCGTTTCTGCTTTAAAGTTAGCATCGTCTTGAGCTTGCATTATAAAAGCACATAAAAACATGCTTATAAATAGTACTTTTTTCATTGTATTTGTATTTAATATTAATTACTGTTTAGCTATTAAAGATAGTGAAAAATTACCCTAACAACAATTTATACTTACTATCTAATTCTTCTTGCTTTTCTATTTTCGCTTCTATTTCTGAAGCAATATGATCTACCATTTCCAAACGGACATCTACTAAAACCACTCCAGAGTTTTTTAGATAGTTATCTATAAACTGTATATCTTGTGTTTTGGTAATTTCATTTCTAACTATAAATTAAATCGTAATATTTCTTTTGTTTTTTAAATAATCTTAAAAACATTTTAAAGCCAACAACGAAAAAGAAAGAAATAATAGCCATAAAAACTATGTTTTCTTCAGCATACTCTGTTCTTAATTGTTCCTTAGTAGCTACAAAAGGTAGTAAGTTTGGCAACATACAAAATACCATAACTTGAGAAACTACTAAGTTTAATAACATAGATTTATTATTAACTTTAAAATATCTTATGAAGTTAACAATAAACCCAACTAATACCACAAGCAAAATTATAAAGTATGGAACTATACTAGCTTTAGCTGACATCTCATTAAGCAAATAAAAAGCAAGCATCATGATAACAATGTTAACCCCTAAAAAAAATGGATTCATAATACTATTTTTCAACTCTAAGCCATAAGTCTTAAAATATATTTTACCAACAAATTTTCCTTTAGCTTTTACATGTTCTTTTAATGTTTTATAATCATACTTTTTCCTTATTTCTAAAAAAGCTTGCTCAAACGTTAAATTACTTACATTAATAATCTTTTCTATTTCGCATGCTATATGATCTACTAACTCATAACGTACATCCCAAAATTGTACACTTTTCTTTTTTAAATATTGGTCTATTTGCTGTAATTGATCTTTACTTAAACTCATGACTCTAATCCAAATTTTGGGTTAAACAATACTTGCATATTTGCAATATAGTCCTGTAATTCTTTCAACTTACTAACGGTTTCTTCTTTTCCCTTTTCAGTAAGCTTGTAATACTTACGTAGCCTATTATCTACCCTGGCTACCTCAACCTCTAATACACCTTCAGCTTCAAGCTTATGCAGTGCAGGATATAATGCTCCTTCTGTAATTTGCAACTCTCCTTTTGTAAGCTCTTTAACCTTTTGAGTTATTTCATAACCATACATTTTATCTGCTTCAGACAATAACTTTAAAATAATCGTACTCAAACTTCCTTTATATAATTTTGAGTTTCCCATAATTAAGAAATTTTTATAAATACAAACATACATAAATTATTTATGTATATAAATTTCTTAGGTATATTTTATATTATTTTCGTGCTAGTATCTAATATGGTATTGTTATTTTAGCCAAAATTTTGTCATAAAATGAGCAGATTTCATTCATTACATATAAAAGACATCAAAAAAGAAACTTCTGATACTGTTTCTATTAGCTTTGATGTTCCAGAAAATTTAAAAGCCGATTACAAATTTATTCCTGGTCAATATTTAACTTTAAGAACCAATATTAACAACAAAGAAATTAGACGTTCTTATTCTATTTGTACAGAACCAGCTGCAAACGACTTACGAGTTGCTGTAAAACAAATAGAAAACGGATTATTCTCTACTTTTGCCAATACTCAGTTAAAAGAAAACGACATATTAGATGTTGGTTCACCTGAAGGAAAATTTACTTTGGAAACGAATCATAACAGCAAAAAAAATTATGCTGCTTTTGTTGCAGGTAGTGGTATAACTCCTGTAATGTCTATGATTAAAGATGTATTACATCATGAACCTAATAGCTCTTTTGTTTTACTATATGGCAATAAAACCCCTGAAAACACTATTTTTTATAGCGAAATTGAAAATTTAAAAAAGGAATTCTTCGGAAGGTTTTATGTGTACTACACCTTTACCCAAGTTAACGAACAAGATGCCTTATTTGGACGTATTGATACAGAAAAAGTTAATTATATTCTTAAAAACAAACATAAGAACATAGAATTAAACGCTTTTTACTTATGTGGCCCAGAAGACATGATCAATACTGTTTCTAACACATTAGAAGAAAACAAAGTACCCAAAAGCGCCATTCATTATGAGTTATTTACTGCTGCTACAAGTACCCCTAATAAAATAGACACTGACACCTTAGATGGAGATGCTAAAGTTACTATAACATTAGACGATGAAGAGTTTAATGTAATTGTAAAAGAAAACGAAACAATACTTGACGCTGCTTTAAAACAAGGCATAGATGCACCTTACTCATGCCAAGGAGGTGTATGTAGTAGTTGTATTTGTATGGTTACCGAAGGAGAAGTAACCCTGCTAAAAAATTCTGTTTTAACAGATGGTGAAATTGAAGAGGGTTTAACCTTAGCTTGTCAAGCTGTTTCTAAATCGCCTGTTATTAAAGTAGATTTTGACGATATTTAAAATTTTAATCTCTTGAAAAGATATTTAAGACCTTCACTTATAGAGGGTCTTTTCTTTTTTATATACAGATGGTGTCATTCCAACTATATTCTTAAATGCTTTATTAAAAGCCGACTTTGAATGAAAACCAGACATTTTACTAATTACCTCTATGGTAAAATTAGAAATTTCTGGATAACTTTCTTTACATAATTTGCAGATAAAACAAGGACTACAAATTTATATTTGTTTGACATTTAATATAACTCATCACAAATGAACTTTGAATGTTGGATATTATTTTTAATTTAGAAATTTTGTGTTTAACAAAGTACTGGTATTCATCCATATCTTTTAAAACAACTTTAATCAAAAAATCAAAACTTCCAGCTATATAAGAAGCTTCAAGTACTTCGTCTAAAGAAACTATATATTTTTCAAATTCATCAAATAGTTCTTCCTGGTGCTTAATTAATTTAACTTGGCAATAGACAACCATTTTTAAACCAAGTAACTCTGGTTTAATTATAGCCACATATTTATCTATTACTCCGTTATTTTCAATTCGTTTAATCCTCTCGTGAACCGGACTGACAGATAAATTAACTTTTTGAGCTAATTGTTTAATTGACTGTTTACAATCTAGTTGTAATTCATTGATTATTTTAAAATCTACAATATCTAATTTATTCATATTAATTTAGAGATAGAGTTATTAAATATAAAGTCTGATATTAATAAGTTTCTGTTTTAAGTTTTTCTAAACTTAGAAACCATCTAGCTATTGCTCTATGTTCAGGATTCTTAGATACCAATAGAACTTTTTTTGAAATTCTTTTTAGCATAATTTCAGTTTCCAAACTAGTTTCTCCTAGAAAATACTTATTTAAAATATCATTTATATTTTTTTCACTCATTACATTATTATTTATAACACTATGACGATATAAAGGTGTTTATGTAACAACTATTTACCGATTAAAAGACCTAAAAAAACAATTACAGGAATATATTCTGCTAACTGCTATTTTAACTCTTACAAACAGCATAAAGCACCTGTAAACAAAGCATTTAAAGTTTTTATTACTGAAAACAATTCAAGCTAAAAATTGCCTGTATTAAATCAATACATTTGCCTGTCTTTCTTACAAAATCGTTCATTAACAAAACAACATATTCATATGAATAAAAGAATTATTTTATTTTTAATATTATTCAGCTTTTCTACTATAATTTACAGTCAGGTAGGAATTGGAACAACCACACCAAATAATGATGCTGCATTAGATATATCAAGCTTAAACCGAGGCTTATTATTACCTAGAGTACCTTTAACTTCAACAACTAACTCCACTCCAATGAATAATCATGTTATGGGAATGGTTGTGTACAACACTAATAATTCACAAGATCTAACCCCTGGAGTATATTATAATGATGGAACTAAATGGGTTAGAAGCAGCCCCATTTATTATAGAAATCACTTTACTCAAACAACCAGTTTAACTATTCCATCTAATACCACCTATTATGCTATTCCAGGTTTGTCCGGTCTAAGTATCAATGTTCCCAAAGATGGTTATTATCAATTTAACTTTACTGGATATTATGCTACTCCCCAAGCCACTTCTTCAGGTAATCAAGGTATGTTTTATTGTACTGGTGAAGGATATTTTAGAATTAATATAGGAAGTAACACAAAGCTTAGTTATACACATTCTACTTCTTTTGTTAAAAATGACGGGTTAGGAGAGAATAGTATTCACCATTTATCTAGTACTGCGGTTGCTTCTGGTCAAATCTATTTAACAAAAGGAACACATAGTGTCGATATTCATTTTTATCAATATTTAACTGATCATTATTGCACATTAGGGCAACAATCTGTTGTAGGGAAATTTCCAGGATATAATGATTCTGATGAGTGCACTTTATCTATTTTTTATGTTGGAGATTGATATAAATAATATTAACCCCTTACCCACTCAACAAAATTAATTACAAAAATTAATTCGGGTGCAATGAAAATTGCTAAACACAGCGTCTTACTATCTGGGTTGTAAGGCGCTTTTTAGTTTAACAGCGCTAAACATCTTTCTACATATTTAAGATCTTCACTTATAGAGGGCTATTTTCTTTTTTATATACAGATGGTGTCATTCCAACTATATTCTTAAATGCTTTATTAAAAGCCGACTTTGAATGAAACCCTGACATTTCACTAATTACCTCTATGGTAAAATTAGAAGTTTCTTTTGCTATTAAGTATTCTTTTGCTTTTTCAACTCTATAACTATTGATAAAAGTTGCAAAGTTTTGCTCAAACTCAGTATTTAAAACATTGGATACGTATTTACTATTAGATCCAACTTGTTTAGAAAACTCATGAATTGTTAAATTACTTTTTAAAAAAGGTTCTTCTGAAGATATTACATTTAATATTCTCTCTTTTAACAGTTTGTTTTTATCATTATTTTCTTCTTTCCCTATTTCTTCAATTAAACCAAATTGAGCTTCTTGAAAAAAAACTTTTTCTTGATTTACTCCTTTATAACCTACAAATAAAAAATAACAACACATAAACAAACTCATAACTATCATTAGAGTATAATTTGCCTCATAACTCTGGATTACATATAACCCTATTATAAAAACTACATATCCAAAAATATAATGTTGCATCCATAATAAATCTACTCCTTCATTATACGAAAAGACACTATTTAGTTTTTGCTTATGTTGTTTGTAATGTGTAAAGGTTTTATAGATGTAATATATGTTCTGTAATGGAAACACAAACAATAAGGCCACAGCATTAGTATAACTCATTACATAAGAAACAGTTAAAGTAAATTCGTTTTCAGTTTCATCAATAACATCCTTTAAGTAAAAAAAAGAAATCAGATTAATTATTAATAAAAATAATGGTATCAGGTAATGTTTAGCAATAATACTGTTACTCTTTTTTAAAGTTAAATCAGATAACGATAAAACATAAAAGTAAAATGTAGGTGGTATAGTTACAATTGCTACATAAAAAAGTAATGAAAATAAATTTACAATTAGGTTGGACTCACTTGTAAAATTACCGACCAAGAACATAGCTAAAAGAACCACTATGAACAACAAAAAAAAGCTTCCTAAAATACTAAAACGATTTTGCTTATTCTTTGCTTTATAAAACAGGTATAAAGAAAAAAATAAAGCACAAAAAGTAGGTAGTAATAGTATATAGTTCTTCATTTCTATAGTAAATATATTACAATTTTTAAATTTACCTACAGAACAAAGATGCTTTATTCCCCTTTTATTTACTAGCTTTTCCGTAAATCAGTACACCTAATCTTAAATCGCTACTTCATTTTATACACTTGAGACATAAGTTTGCATCATTAATCCGAAATAATACCCGAATTTATGAAAGCGATTTACACAATTTTAGCTATCTTTTTAGCTATAACAACCCAAGCACAAGTAGGAATAGGAACCACAACTCCAGATGCAAGCTCAATATTAGATATTGAATCTACAACTCAGGGAATGTTAACTCCTAGAATGAATCAAGCTCAGAGAAATGCAATAGTATCACCAGCAACAGGTTTATTAATTTATCAAACAAATAACACTCCAGGATTTTATTATTACAACGGAACTACTTGGACTCCTTTTGGTGGTTCAGATGATGATTGGACAGTATCAGGAAACGATATGTATAATTCAAACTCTGGAAATATTGGTGTAGGAAATACTTCTCCAACAGCTAAATTTCACATTACCGGAACTACTGGCGGTGGTGGAACTTTATTAAACCAAGACTTCAATTCTTATACAGTAATAGAAAACAACTCTAGTAGTGGTTGTACAGTAGATGGATGGGAATCTACAACTACTGGTGACACAAACGCAAACTGTTCATCGTGTACAGGAACTTGGATTTATATAGACTCTGATGAATCTGGTTGTAGCCAAAATGCAACGGCTATTGTAAACTTATCATCTAACCCAACTACAACATCAATTAATATTAGTTTTGATTATCGTTATAATGATTATACTGGTGCTGATGACATATTTAGAGTCTATTTATATAATAACACTACAACTTCTCAAGTTGGTGCAGACTTAATTAATACTACTACAGATGTAGATACATCATACTCAGGTTCTGCAACAGTTACAGCTGGCAACAGTTATTCTATACGATTTGAATATACTGGTATATTTGACTACGGAGCATCAATAGACAATGTTTTAGTAACAGAAGCAGCAGGTCCTGCAACATCTGTTTTCAGACTGGAAGATGGTAACGAACAAACAGGATATGTTCTAACATCTGATGCTAACGGAAATGCTACTTGGCAAGCTGTTTCAGGAGCCGGATCTGCACAAACTTTAAGTATTTCAGGTAACGATTTAACTATATCTGGAGGAAACACAGTAACCTTACCATCTGGTGGTGGATCTACAACAGCAGATAATGGTTTGTCAATAAGTGGTGGAGATGTGGTTTTAGGCGGAACATTAATTAACAACACGACCATTAACTTAGATGATAACGATTTAACTTTCTCGACTGGTACTGGAGCTTTTCCGGGTGATATTATTTTTGAAGGAAGTAGCAGGACTGTTATGGAGACAAATCTAGAAGATAATTACATAAACTTTGGTGGTGGATTCCCTTCAGTTGACACTGACGACGGTTCTAGTTTTAATGACTCTGGTAACTCGAGTTATACTAAAGATTTTGTTGCAGGCTTTTATAATGGCTCTTCAGGTGGATCTGCTATTGCATTAGGATCAATAGAATATATTGTAGACGGTACAAGCGAATTATTTTTAGAAACCAGTGCGTTAAGCCCAATGGATAATTTAGGAGCAGATTTAGGGGCTGGTAGTGCTTTTCAATCAGGCCCAGTAAGAAATTGGGACGATGTATATGCGCAAGACTTTATTGCAACAGGTGGTACTACTTATAATAGAATATCAGGTAGGGAAAAAAATCAATCTAGAGGTTTAGCAGAAATCATGAAATTAGAACCAATAACTTATAGAGAAGAAATTAGAAATATTGGAAATAGAACTTCTAGGGTTGAAGAAAGGGATATTAGATTAGGCTTTACCACTAACAATCTACTAAATGCTATTCCAGAAGCAGTTAAGACTTCTGATTGGGTTACTTTAAAAGAAGGAGAGGATCCTATAAAGATGACTATTGATAACCCTACTGGAATCATGTATAATCAAATAATTCCAGTAACAGTAAAAGCTATTCAGGAACAACAGGCACAAATTGAAGAACTAAGAAGAATGATTCTTGAACTAAAGAAAGAAAATAAACAATTAAAAAAGAAATAATTTTAGTTTACCTCACACTCAACAAACTTAATTACAAAATTAATTCGGGTGCAATGAAAATTGCTAAACACAGCGTCTTACTATTGGTTTGTAAGGCGCTTTTTAGTTTAACAGCGTTAAACATCTTTCTACTATAGTAGCAACTTTGATGGTATCAAAACAAGTAATATATATTTCAGGATATTTATTACCGTAAATAGATGTAGGTATTTTAGGATACAACTCTAAATCTGGTAAAACTTGATTCTTTTCTGGCTGATTAAAAGGCACAAAACCTGCATATGGATGAGTTACTCCCCACACAGTAATAACAGGTACACCATACATTGCTGCCAAATGACCATTGCCAGAATCCATAGAAATCATAACATCTAAATTAGAAATAAGACCTAACTCCTCTTCAAAAGAAAACTTTGAAACGACATTAATTACATTGTTAAACTTTTCAGTTATGTTGTCTAACAACAACCGTTCTTCTTTTCCTCCACCAAACAATAAAATACTAGTATTAGATTCTTGAGCCAACTTAGCCACTACTTTTTCCATTCTATCTAAAGGAAACATTTTTCCTTTATGAGCCGCAAAAGGTGCAATACCTATTAATTTATTACCCTTAAAAGATTCTAAAAAAGGTATGTTTATAGCACCCTTTTGTTTTAAAATCAGTTCACTTAAGTCTAATGAAAAACCTAATAATCTAAACACATCGGCGTATCTTTCATGAGTTGTTTGTAAGGGCTTGAGAACTTTATTATCGGGCCTTGTTAAAGCTTTTTTATCTGCCCTTCCCTTATGTATCTGCTGATATGGAATACCTTTCAGTTTTAAAAACCTAATCAATATATTAGAACGTAGAACATCATGTAAATCTGCTACAGCATCGATATCTAATTTAGATAATTCTTTAGATAACCTTCTAAGGCCTAAAAACCCTTTATGTTTTCCTTTTAATTCTGGAGAAAATACTTTTACATTAGGAATATCATTAAAAAACACTCCATAGAAAGCTCTGGTTAATACGGTTACTTTAACTTCTGGATGCTGCTGTGTAAAGGCTTTTAAAACCGGCACTGTCATAGCTACATCACCCATAGCTGATAACCTAATTACTAAGATATGTTTGAATTGAGCTTTCAAATTTATTAGTAGAAAAGAAATCCTGAATTTTCATTCAGGATTCATATTATTTTTGAGAACGTAATACTGGATTTAACTCATCATCATTATACATTTTCATTTGCTTGTATACTTTCATGTATTTATCTCCTTTTTCTATATCAGACAATAAAGTATCTATTGCAGTAGATAAATCTACTCTTTGCTCAAGTAATACATCTAATTTTTTCTGACAAGCTGCTTTATGTTCTTCTGAAGCATCAGAACGATTAGCTTCTTCATGCATATGATATACCTTCAATGCTAGAATAGATAACCTATCTACTCCCCAAGCTGGACTTTCTGTATTAATAGTTGCTCCTTCTTTAGTTTTAACATCTTTATATTGATCTAAAAAGTAACTATCTACATATTCTACCATATCTGTTCTATCCTGATTAGAAGCATCTATTTTACGCTTTAAATCTAATGCCGCTACAGGATCAATATTCGGATCACGAATAATATCTTCGTAATGCCATTGAACAGTATCTATCCAACACTTTCTGTATAATAAATGTGCTAATAAATCCTCATTTTTATCGTACTTATTTTCAAAAGGTTGATATACATCATCTTTAATATGATAGGTGTCTATAGCCTCTTGAAATATTTTATTAGCTTTTTCTGTAAACATCATAGGTAAAATTTTATAATTTCAAAGGTACTATTTCAAAACGAAATTTTATAACCTTAAACTGTTTTAACTTTTTTTAAAGAAAATTTATTCCAAGAACTATTAACATCAATACATATATACTTATTGATTGAATAGTGTTATTGAGTCTTTCTAAAAACACACTCAAAATACAAGACAACGGAAAATATGTAAAAATTAAAATAGATAACGATTCTGTATTTGATAAAAAACTCAACAATACACTCACTAATAGAATAACTGATACTAAAAGATATGTTGATTTATTTTTTTTGGTTTTCTCTCTAACATTAACTGGTAATAAAAACAAACCAATTATTATTAGTGTTACAAACAAAGCCAATAATAATATGTTTTTAAAAGAATTGAAGTTTAGTAAAAACTGAAATGATACTTCTTTAAAATATGATATTTCTCCCCAAAAGAATAATTGACCCGTACTTGCAATAACAAATACTATAAATAAACTGACTATAGGAACTAACCAGTTTTTATAATAATTAGATGCATACAACAAAATGCCTATATATAAGGCTAATAAATAAATTATAGCAACAGAATGAAACAGGCTTGCAACTGCAATCCATAAAGCTGCATCAAATATTTTTTTGGTAGTATTTAACTCTGATTTTAAGCTAATGATTTTCCTTAAAGCTAATAATACAAATGCATTGGCTATTACTAGGTTAAAATTATTTAAAGCATCTTCAAAAAAACCAAAAAAGAGAGCAAACAATAAAATTATAAAACTGTTCTGATCTGATAGCGCATTCTTTTTAGCAATGAAATCAACTGCAAAAATGGAAAAAATGACTATTGCTGTAGCAAAAAGTAATTTCCCTACAGTAGTTGCATCTACTACTTCTAGATCTAGAATTTGATTAGTTAAGAAACTAATTAAAACCAATAAGCCTGCTAAAACAAGATTGATAGGCTTAGATTTATTAAAAATTGATGCAATCATTGGTTATAATGGTTTTCTAAAAAGAAAAATAATATCAAATAAATTATAAAATGAGACTTAAAACTCGAGGTTGCTTTTTTCTCTTTTGAAGCTGTAATATAATTGCATCGCCTTTGCTACGCAAGTTTATTACAATGAAAAAAGAGGAAAAATGAACAAGTGTTTTTGTTTTATTTTGTGGTTTATTTGGTATACTGTATATTTGTTGGCATAAAAATAAGAAAGATGACTGATTTAGTTTACGCAATACAAGATTTATTTATGGCTTTATTAGCTCCTATGGGAGATATGGCAAAATTAGAGCTTGAAAACTGGTGGGCAGCTAACACTATAAACTGGATTTTAACCTTAATAGGGTTTGTAGCAATTTTATACTGGTTAAAGCAATTAAAAATATTTAACGAAGAAGGAAAAGAAAGAAGAGATATTGTTTCTCACTCTTTTTTTGAATAAACCTTCGTTCATTTTATCATAATAAAAAAAGCCCTTTGAAAATTTCAAAGGGCTTTTTTATATACTAGTATTTTTTACAAATCGAAACCTAAATCGGTTCTGTAATACATTTTATCAAAGCTAAATTTAGCTACATTGCTATAAGAAGTAGCTAAAGCCTCTTTAAAGTCTTTACCATAAGAAGTCATTGCTAATACTCTACCACCATTAGTAACTACCTTATCTCCTTCTAATTTTGTTCCTGCATGAAAAGGAATAGAGCCATTAATAGTATCTAACCCTATTAATTCTTTTCCTTTTTCGTAAGCTTCAGGATATCCTCCAGAAACAGTCATTACTGTACAAGCAGAACGCTCATCTAACTCTATAGAAACTTTATCTAATGTTTGGTTACCTACTGCTTGAAATAATTCTACTAGATCTGATTTAACTCTTGGTATTACTACTTCTGTTTCAGGATCTCCCATACGAACATTATATTCTATAACATATGGTTCGTTATTAACTCTAATTAAACCTATAAACACAAAGCCTTTATATGGAATATTATCTTTTACCAATCCGTTAATAGTAGGTTTTACTATACGGTCTTCTATTTTTTGCTTTAATACCTCATCTGCAAAAGGAACTGGAGAAACTGCTCCCATACCTCCTGTGTTTAATCCTGTATCACCTTCGCCAATTCTTTTATAATCTTTAGCCATTGGTAAAATTTTGTAGCTTTTACCATCGGTTAATACAAAACAACTTAACTCAATACCATCTAAAAACTCTTCTATAACTACTTTAGCACTTGCATTACCAAATTTAGCCTCTACTAACATCTCTTTTAAAGAATCTTTAGCCTCATGCAAGTCTTGTATTATCAACACTCCTTTTCCTGCAGCTAAACCATCTGCTTTTAATACATAAGGAGCTTTTAAACTCTCTAAAAAAGCATATCCTTGTTCTAAATTATCTGCTGTAAAACTTTTATATGCGGCAGTTGGTATGTTATGACGAAACATAAACTCTTTAGAAAACTCTTTACTTCCTTCTAAAGTAGCTCCTAACTTTTCAGGACCTATTACAATTACCTCTTTTAGTTGTTCATCTGCTAAAAAGAAATCATGAATACCTCTAACCAACGGATCTTCTGGTCCAACTACCACCATTTCTATTTGATTAGCAATGACAAAATCTTTTATTTTATCAAACTCTGTAACATTAATAGCTACATTAGTTGCTATACTCGCAGTACCTGCATTTCCTGGTGCTACAAATAAGTTAGAACATTTATCACTTTGCGCAATCTTCCATGTAAAAGCGTGTTCTCTACCTCCAGATCCTAATATTAAAATATTCATTTTTGTGTGTTGTTTGTTGTGCTGTTAAATTACTTTTATCTTTACCCAAAATGAAAGCTTTATTATGGCCTCCTGCTAAAAAATAAAGTGCAAAATTAAGATATATTAAATGAATAGCATTGATTTTTCATTAAAACTAAATCAATTTCCTATTGATGAGGCTAAAAAAGAATTAAAAGAAATTCAAGCCCTTAGCGATAGTGACTTTAAAAAGTATGTAGAAAATCAAAAAAAGGCTATTGTTCAATATCATTTGCAACACAATACTTTTTATCAATCTTTAGTTAAAACAGATGATCCTAACTGGAATGACTTGCCAGTTCTGGCCAAAAAAGATTTACAAATCCCGCTAATAAAAAGATTGAGTAGAGGTTATACACCTAAAAATTGTTATATAAACAAAACATCTGGATCTACTGGAGATCCTTTTTATTTTGCCAAAGATAAATTTACACATGCATTAACTTGGACTGTAATACAAAACAGATTCAATTGGCACAATTTATACGGAAAAAAACAAGCGCGTTTTTACGGAATTCCTAAAGACAAAAAAGGGTATTACAAAGAGCGAATAAAAGATCTTTTTGCTAATAGATATCGCTTTAATGTTTTTGATTTATCGGATAGAGCTTTTGAAAGTTGGATTCGAAAATTCAAGAAAAACAAATATGTTTTCTTAAATGGCTATACTACCGTAATTGTTGCCTTTGCAGAGTTTTTGATTCAAAAAAACATAGTTCTAAAAAATATTTGTCCAACAATAAGTGCTGCTGTTGTAACTTCAGAAATGTGCTCAGAAGAGGATAAAATTTTAATGCAAAAAGCTTTTGGCATACCCGTGATAAACGAATATGGCGCCTCTGAACTAGATTTAATTGCATTTCAGAACACTCAAGACCAATGGGTTATAAACAATGAAACACTATTTGTTGAGGTATTAGATCAAAACAATCAACCTTTACCAAATGGTGAGGTTGGAAAACTCGTTATTAGCTCTTTATACAACAAAGCTCATCCTTTTATTCGCTATGAATTAGGCGATATGGGAAGCATAAAAAAATTAGATGATAAAACAGTTGTATTAGAAAAATTAGAGGGTAGAAAAGAAGATTTAGTTAGATTACCTAGTGGAAAGGTAGCACCTGGATTAACTTTTTATTATGTAACTAAATCCATCATGAAAGATAATGGATTGGTTAAAGAAATTAAGGTTACCCAAACAGCTTTAGATACATTTGAAATTCATTATTCTTCAATAACAGAATTAAACAACAATCAAAAACTAGATATTACTAATGCTTTGCATAATTATTTAGAACCTAATCTAAATGTTCAGTTTATTTATTTTACACAATTAGAGCGCTCGAAAAGCGGGAAATTGAAGCAGTTTACTTCTTTTATAGAACAATAAACTTTTAAAATATTAATTCATTTTCATTATTAAACTTGTAAGAATTAGATTTATTTTTGTTATTCCAAATCTAATTTATCAAAAAAATGATTAAGAAATTATTATTGCTTATTTGCCTATCAAGCAGCGTTTTTTTAACCGCTCAAGAAGAGAACACTCAAGCAAGTGTTGAAAAAAATCAATGGGGAGTAACTATTGGTTTAGTAGAAGCCAAACTACAAAACGAAATAAAATTAGCCCGCAAAGCCACTCTACGCCTAGAAGCCGGTGTAGATTTATTTAGTTATGAGTATTTAAGTTTTGAAAGCTCTAGACTAAAAGAAAAAACAGGTTTTCTTTTCGCCCCTACCATAACGGCAGAACCTATGTTTTATTACAACATAGACAGAAGAAAAAACCTAGAAAAAAATACAAATAGAAATTCAGGAAATTACTTTTCTTTAAGGACACTTTATGGTTTTACTGAAAGTGAATTATACAACTCTAATAACAATATTGAGCTTTCTAATACTTTTGTAATTGCCCCTAAATACGGAATTAAAAGAGCTTTTGGAAAAAATTTCTTCTATGAATTTGGTTTTGGTTTAGGTTGGATACAGACTAAAGTAAATTCTAAAACAGAAAGTAATCTTTATGTAGATATAAGTACTAGAATTGGCATTAACTTTTAAGCATTGCTAAACATAATTTTATTTATAGTAAGTTTGTCTTTATAGTTACATTGCTAAATGAGCCGTAAAGACATTCTTATTATATCTAATTATTTTCCACCTGAGACAGGTGCAGCTCCTAATAGGATATATTCTTTAGCTGAGAACTTAACTAAAAATGGATATAATACTACTGTTCTTTGCCCATTACCCAACTACCCTTTTGGGTCTATTTTTAAAGAGTACAAAGGTTCTTTTATTAAAAAAACGAATGAAGATGATTTAACGGTTTATAGGCTTTGGCTTTGGGCAAATAACTCTAAAAATAAGTTTATTCGCTTATTTTCTATGCTATCTTTTTCGCTGACTTTATTCTTTTTTTTATTATTCAAAAAAACACCCAAAAAAGTAATTATACAGTGTTCACCTTTATTTGTAGGCTTTTTTGCTGTATTAGTTTCTAAGTTAAAAGGAAAAAAAGTTATTTTAAATGTATCTGATCTTTGGCCTTTGGCCGGATTAGAGATGGGAATACTTAATAAAGGTTTTTATTATTCTATACTAGAAAAAATAGAAGTTTTTAATTATAAGAATAGTCATTTAATCATGGGGCAATCTGAAGAAATTTTAACTCATATTTCTAAAAAAATGCCTGATAAAAATACTTTTCTATACAGAAATTATCCTGATTTTAAAACACCAATTATTCAGGGAACAAAATCATCAGAAAAAATAAAAATTGTCTATGCTGGTTTGTTAGGAATTGCACAAGGGATTTACAAAATATGTCAAGAAATTGAGCTGCCGAAAAACATTGAATTTCACATCTATGGTAATGGGCCTGAAGCAGAACTAATTACTAAAATAGCTCAAGAAAAAGATAATATCTTTTATCACAACTCTATTTCTAGAGAAAAACTACACGAAGAATTACAAGAATATCAATTAACTTTAATTCCTCTTAAAAATAGGATTTACGGTTCAGTACCATCTAAAATATTTGAATATAGCCGATTAGGGCTACCCATTTTATATTTATCTGAAGGAGAGGGGAGTGATTTAGTTGTTAAAAATAAACTAGGCTATAGCATAGCTAGTAACGATTTTAAAGCTTTGAATGAGTTTTTAGAAAGCCTGAATAATAAATCTATTTCCCTGCCTTTAAAAACAGATATAATTGATACGGTTGAAAGAAACTTTGATCTAGATATACAATTTAAAAAATTCTTGCAGAGTATTTCTATTTTTTAAAAAGCTTTGTCATCGCCTTTAAAAAGCTTCAATACTGTTAATAATATAATCTTTAAGTCTAAAAGAATTGTCCAGTTTTTAATATAAAAAAGATCTAATTTAACCCTTCCTATTATATCGGAATCTTCATTTACAGCGCCTCTATATCCTCTTACTTGCGCTAAACCAGTAACTCCTGGTAAAATTAAATGCCGAGCCATTAATTGAACATTATCTACTTGATCTGCATAGGCTTTGTTATAGGCTAACATATGTGGTCTTGGCCCTACAACAGACATATCACCCTTTAGAACATTAAAAAACTGAGGGAGTTCGTCTAAACTAGTTGCTCTTAAAAACCTTCCTATTGTTGTTATTCTATTATCTTTCTTATCTACATGTAATTTATCATCATCTACATTTACCCTTAAAGACCTAAATTTATAGCACTTAAAGGTTTTGTAATCTAATCCGTTTCTATCTTTTATATAAAATAAAGAACCTTTAGATTCTAGTTTTATCAATATAAATAAAAGAGGAGTTAGCCATGATAAAACACCTAATATCACTATCAAAGAAAATAATATATCAAAAGCTCTTTTTAACAATCTATTACTCTTTTTATTCAATGCCAACTCTTGCATTTTAAGTACTGGAAAATAATCATAATAATCTACATCAAATCCAGCAGACATAATTTGATTAGAATCAGGTATAAATTTTAATGTTTTAAAATGAGTATTGGCGTACTTAACTAATTTATCTATCTCTTCTTGGCTAAACTCACTAATAGAACAGTAAATATCATCTACATTATTTCTACTCAAAAAAGTAAAAACATCTTTAAAGTTTCCTATTCGTTCTTTAATATCTTCATTGGTAAAAAAGCCTAAATACTTATAGCCGTAAATGGGCCTTTTAGAAAAGAATTCTTCAAGTGTTTTAGTTGCTTGATTATATCCTAAAATAATTGTATTTCTATTACTTCCTCCTTTTAATCTATAGGTTTTTAAGCCCCAATAAACTAGAATTTTTACCAAGAAAAAAACTGTAAAAAGTATCAGTAAGAAATAAATTACTTTAGGTAACTGTAATGTTGTTGTACCAAATGAAAAATAAGAAAAGTATATTAATGAATATAACAAGTATTGTTTAGATGCTGTGATGGCTATTTTAACAAAACTTGTAAAACGATATACTTGATAATAACTAGTGAAAAATGAACTCGACAACCAGCCTACTAATAAAAAGGGGGTAAAATAAGGAGATGTTAACCTAAGTGGATGTACGTAATAAACGAATGCTATTAAAATAGCAATGTCTATTAAATACAACAAAGGTCTTATAAAGCCAGAATATCTGCCCCTTTTTAATGTCATTAATTATTAGTTTAAGCCTAAACGATAAAAACGTTACTTTATTATATGTTTAGAAAAATCTTTATGCTCTTTTTTAAAAAGTTCTTCTTTTGATAGGCTTTTAAAATATTCAAATGTTTTTTTCATACCTTCTTCTCTAGGCACTTTGGGTGACCAATTTAAAAGCTTTTTTGCTAATGAAATATCTGGCTGTCTTTGTAGAGGGTCGTTTTCTGGTAAGTCTTGATACACTATTTTTTGTTGTGTACCGGTTAATTTAATTATTTCTTCTGCAAAATCTCTAATCGTAATTTCGTCAGGATTACCAATATTAACCGGCAAAGAGTAATTGCTCAATAATAACTTATAAATTCCTTCTACCTGATCTGTTATATAACAGAATGATCTTGTTTGTAATCCTTTACCAAAAATAGTTAAATCTTCACCTCTAAGAGCTTGACCAATGAAAGCTGGAATAACTCTACCATCGTTTAGTCTCATTCTAGGACCATATGTATTGAATATACGAACGATTCTTGTATCTAAACCATGAAACCTATGATAGGCCATTGTAATTGATTCTTGAAAACGTTTTGCTTCATCATAAACTCCTCTAGGTCCAATCGTATTAACATTTCCGTAATACTCCTCTGATTGTGGGTGAACTAAAGGATCTCCATATACTTCAGATGTAGATGCAATTAATATTGTAGCTTTTTTCTCTTTTGCTAAACCTAGCAAATTATGAGTTCCTAATGATCCTACTTTTAAAGTTTGAATCGGTATTTTTAAATAATCTATCGGACTTGCTGGTGATGCAAAATGTAAAATATAATCCAGTTTACCAGGAATATGTACAAACTTAGTTACATCGTGGTTGTAAAACTCAAAGTTTTCTAACTTAAAAAGATGTTCTATATTCTTTAAATCTCCAGTTATAAGATTATCCATTGCAATAACATAATAACCTTCAGATATAAATTTATCGCATAAATGTGACCCTAAAAAACCTGCCGCACCTGTTATTAAAATCCTTTTTTGCATTATATAATTTGTTTTCTTCCTATAGAGACATACTTAATCTTTTCTTTTTCTATATCGTTAATATCATATAGGTTCCTTCCATCAAAAATAACTGCATTATTAAGCTTCTCTTTTATTTTTATGAAATCAGGGTTTCTAAAAATGCTCCATTCAGTACTAATAACTAAAGCATCTGCTTTATTCAAAGCTTCGTACATATTAGATGCAAACTGAATTGTATCTCCATATCTACGCTGTACATTTGGCATCGCTTCTGGGTCAAAAGCTTGTATAGATGCACCTTTTTTCAACAACTCATCTATTACATAAAGTGCTGGAGCTTCTCTTATATCATCTGTCTCTGGCTTAAAGGCCAAACCCCAAACAGCGATTGTTTTGCCAGCTATTTTTCCTTTAAAATGATCTTCAATCTTAGGTATTAAAATAGTTTTCTGAACATCGTTAACTCTAATAACAGAGTCTAATATGGAAAAATTGTAATTTGCTTCTTTTCCTGCTTTATAAAGAGCTTTAACATCTTTAGGAAAACAAGAACCTCCATAACCTATACCTGGAAACAAGAATCGTTTACCAATTCTAGAGTCTGTACCCATTCCTATTCTTACTTTGTCTACATCTGCTCCTACCTTTTCACAAAAATTAGCTATTTCATTCATAAAGGTAATCTTGGTAGCTAGAAATGAATTAGCTGCATATTTTGTCAATTCAGCTGACTTCTCATCCATAACTATTATTGGATTTCCTGATCTTACAAATGGTTTATAAAGCTTTTGCATTAACTCTATAGCTTTTTCCGAACTTGATCCAATAACAATTCTTTCTGGCTTTAAAAAATCATCAACAGCAAAGCCTTCTCTTAAAAACTCTGGATTAGAAACCACATCAAAATCTACAGTAGTATATTTTTTTATGGTTTCCCTAACCTTATCTGCTGTACCCACAGGAACGGTACTTTTGTCTACTATAACTTTATATTCGCTTATTTCTTTACCAATGCTTTGGGCTACTCCTAATACATAAGATAAATCGGCTGACCCATCTTCGCCTTCTGGTGTAGGCAAGGCTAAGAAAATAATTTCTCCATGATCTAATCCTTCGCTAAAAGATGTGGTGAATTGTAATCTATTAGCTTTAATATTTCTATGAAAAAGTACATCTAAATGAGGTTCATAAATTGGAACAATTCCCTCTTTCATTTTTTCAACTTTTTGTGCATCAATATCTACACAAATAACTTCATTTCCTGTTTCTGCTAAGCAAGTTCCAGTAACTAGACCTACATAGCCAGTACCTATTACGGTAATTTTCATGTGTTTTTCTTCTTAAAAAGGGAATAAAGATAGTAAATAAAGCCGTTTTAACACTAAAACTTTATTTAATGTCTAATGTTTCGAAAGCTGAATTCATACTTTTAAATTCAGGTACTATTACTTTCATCTGGCTAACGATTTTATGGTTGTCAAAAAGTTTAGCATAATCAATCAAAACAGATATTTCTTCACTTATTCTATTATAATTTTCAGCTTCTACTTTAGCAATCATAATTTTATTATGATAGGTAGGAAGAGTTGTCGTTTTATCATTTAATAACTCTTCATAAAGCTTTTCTCCTGGTCTTAACCCAATTACTTTAATATCAATGTCTTTATATGGTTCATAACCTGACAACTTTATTATTTTTGTAGCTAAGTCTATAATTTTTACAGCCTTACCCATATCAAAAATAAATATTTCCCCTCCGTTCCCCATTGCTGCAGCTTCAAGAACTAACTGACAAGCTTCCGGAATGGTCATAAAATATCTAATAATATCTGGGTGAGTAATTGTTAAAGGGCCACCTTCTGCTATCTGTTTTTTAAATAACGGTACTACAGAACCATTAGACCCTAAAACATTTCCAAAACGAGTTGTAATAAAGTTGGTTTTAAAGTTTTGAGATTTTTTTGCAAAATAATGTAACGATTGAACATACATTTCTGCTATTCGCTTTGAGGCTCCCATTACATTGCTAGGGTTAACTGCTTTATCTGTTGATACCATGACAAACTTCTCTACATCATATTTCAATGATAAATCAGCTAAATTTTTACTCCCCTGAACATTAACAAAAATAGCCTCAGAGGGGTTATTTTCCATTAATGGGACATGTTTATAAGCAGCAGCGTGATATACAATATCTGGTTTATATTGTTTAAAAATACTTTCTATTTTTTCATAATTTGAGACATCTGCTATTACTGCATCAAACTCAACATTAGGGAAGGTTGCCTTTATTTCTGACTGTATTTGATACAGAGGAGTTTCTGCCTGATCTATTATAACTATTTTCTTAGTATTATAATTAGCTACCTGCCTTAGTATTTCGCTACCAATAGATCCTGCTCCACCAGTTACAAATACTGTTTTCTGAAATAATTCTTTAATTATTAATTTGTTATCTAAAACTATTGGGTCTCTTTCTAATAAATCTTCAATTTGAATATTTTGAATTTGATTAGTAAGATTTTTATCATCTTCTAAGTCAGATACTAAAGGAGCTCTGTAGACATTATAATTAAATTCTAAACAATCGTCAACTAATTTAATTCGTTCATCTACTGTTATATTTTTGTCGGCTAATATCAAAGCTTGAGCATTATTAGCTCTCAGTAAAACAGAAATATTTTTTTTTAGTGAGATAATAGGTAAACCTAATATTTGTTTGCTTTGATTTTTAGAATTTTTTTGCACAAAACCAACAGGTCTAAATCTAGCAGGTAGTTCAGATTTCAAGGCATTTGCTATAGCTATAGCATTAGAATCTGAACCATAAATAAGAACTTTTTTAACATCATTAGTATTAGTATGCTTCATAAACACTTCATACACCTGTTTAACTAATACCCTAAATAAAAATAAAAAAGTAAACGAAACACTAAAGTAAATAACCAATTTAGGTATTGTTAGAAGCTGCTCATCATTTAAAAACAATGAAATGTAATTAGCAATTAAGAGTGTAAAAAAAGTTCCTGAAGAAGCTAAAAAAAATTTTACAGCATCTATAAATGACGAGTGTCTGATTAGTCCTGCATAAGTTCTGAATAAAATAAAAAACACAACATTTACAGTAACTATCAGTATATCATTTCTATCTATTAAATAATACTTTAAGTCTACTCCCGATACATTACTTACAATAAATGATGTTATAACTATTGAACCTAAACAAATAATTATATCAAATAATAAAATTAACCATCTAGGTAAATAACCCAAATTCTGAAAATCCAATCTTTTTCTACTTGATTGAAAAACCTGATTTAATGCTATATTTATTGACTTTATAAAACTCATTGAGTGAACCCTTCTTAGCTAAGTTAATATATTTTAACCAATCATTTTCTTAATTACGACTTTTACCCTATCTTTTTCTACTTCTGTTAGGTTTGAACCAGAAGGTAAACATAGGCCTTTTTTAAATAATTCTTCTGAAAATCCATCTCCATAAAAAGCACTATCTACAAATATTGGTTGTAAATGCATTGGTTTCCATAAAGGTCTAGATTCTATGTTATCTTTTAGTAAAGCTAATCTTAAGTCTTCTCTAGAAAACCCAGTTTCCTGCTCATTAATTACTACACAACTTAACCAATGATTTGAAATAATACCTTTCTTTAATTCTTGTAATACCTGAACTCCTTTAACCTCTTTAAACAAGTTTCGGTAAAAATTATTCATTTCTTGACGCAAAGCCACATGTTTATCTAAAACTTCCATTTGCCCTCTTCCAATTCCTGCCACAATATTACTCATACGATAATTATATCCTATGTGAGAATGCTCATAATGAACTGCTTCGTCTCTTGCTTGGGTAGCTAGAAAAATAGCTTTTTTCTTATCCTCATCATTTTTACACACCAATGCTCCTCCCCCAGAAGTTGTTATAATCTTATTTCCGTTGAATGATAAAATTCCAAAATCGCCAAAAGTGCCACATTTTTGCCCTTTATAACTTGACCCTAAAGCCTCAGCAGCATCTTCTATTAAGGCTATTTCATACTTTTTTGCTAAAGCTAATACTTCATCAATCTTAGCTGGCATACCATATAAATGAACTAATATTATCGCTTTAGGTTTCTTTCCTAAAGAAATTCTGTGTTTAATAGCTTTTTCTAAATGTATTGGACACATATTCCATGTATCCTTTTCACTATCAACAAAAACTGGAATAGCTCCTTGATAAGTAATAGGGTTTGCAGATGCAGAAAAAGTAAAACTCTGACAAATAACCTCATCGCCATGCTTTACTCCTGCCATAATTAATGCTAAATGAATGGCCGATGTACCACTTGAAAGGGCAACAATTTTTTTATCATTGCCTAAATAACTTTCCAAGGAATCTTGAAATACATTTAAATTATTTCCATAAGTCAATTCATTACTCTCTATAGCTTCTTGTATATAGATTTTTTCTTTTCCACTCAAATGGGAATTAGACAATAGCACTCTACTTTTCATTTATTTGATTTACTTTCCTATAAGTATTTCTTTTCATAAAAAAATACCCAATAGATAGTACCATAAAAATTAAAACAACAATTAAATAATTTTTTTCACCAATTTTTATTAAATATAATACTATTAAATTTAGAAACATCTGCACCAAAAAGTACATTAATGAGATTTTTAAATGAGGGACTTTGATTTCATTTGCAAAAAGCTGATATAAATGTCTTCGGTGGGCTTCAAGAATATTTTCTTTTCTAACTAATCGCTCGATTATAGTCCAACCTCCATCTAATAAATAAACCCCCAACATTAAAAATACAGCATAACTTCCAGTAATCGAAAATAATTTAATAATAAAATAAATAATTGTAAAACCTATTGTAATACTTCCAACATCTCCAGCAAAACATTTAGGTTTTTTTCTAAAGTTAAAAATACCAAATACAACAATAGCAAATATTAATACCATTAATAAATCTGAACTAGAAAACTCAATGATATACTCATTTATTAAATAATAGGTTACGAAGGTTATTAAGGCATTAAGAAATGTAATTCCATTAATGCCATCCATAAAATTATAGATGTTTAAATATCCTAATGAAAATATATATGCCAAAAATATCAACGTCATTTCAAACAAACTTGATGCCTGAAAAAGATTTAAGCTATAAAAAACTATTGTTAATGATATAACGTGAATAATTATTCTAATTTTTGATGACAATGTTATTATATCATCTATAAAACTTATAATTGCTAAAATCAATACTGCTAGACAAAAACCTATGTAATCATTTAACTCATTAGGAAAGAGTAATAAAAAAAGTAAAATAGCAGGCACTAGAATTATTCCTCCACCTCTCAATGTTGGAGTCACATGAGCACTTCTATGGTTAGGGGTGTCAGAAATATTAAAAAACTTAGCAAGTTTTAAATAAATAATTTCAACTATCAATAACGTAAAAAAAACTACTAAATAAACTAACATATTATTTTTTTATTCTGAAGACTTAAATATAAATAAATCATTGATAACACACTTAAAAACAAAGCTCCACTTAACAAACCACAAAAGAAAACAAACGAAAAAATAATTATCGCAAATCTATTAACATTTGAAGAGAAATATCTAATAATAAACAAAATATAAACTATAGTGCCTATTCCTCCGAAAAAAATAAATACATCAACAATATCCATTTGAGTAAATATGAAGTTTCTTGAATAAAATGATCCTCCTATTAGAAAATTAACCTTATTCCAATAAGTATCAAAGTACTCTAAAACTTTAATAAAAAGTAAATCTCTTTTCGAAAATAACAGCGTGAAAATATCATATTTCACAGTTAATTCTTTCCAAAAAGGAGAAAGGTTAAATACAAAACTCATTATTTTATCAAAAAATAAAATAAAAACAACACCTATAAAACATAAAATTATTCTAAATATTTTCTTTCTCTTTGCAATAACAGTTAAATGAAAAATTAATAGCAGGGATAAGAATAATAAAACTGTTTTTGTTCCTAAAAAAGTGCTTATTACAACGATATATAATAAAAGCCATAAGTCCTTTTTACTTTTAATATAATTATAATATAAATTTGCAATTAGTATGTTATATAAATGACTAACTTCATTTACTTTATTAAATAATCCATCAGATCCAAATCTTTCAAGAGACCTTGGGTAAGATGTTAAGATTTTAAATTCTGTTAAAACTCCAAATAATATAAATATAGAGTTAACAACTAAAACATATTTAAAAATATTGAGTAAGTTATCTGCTATTTTTTTATCCTTTAAGTTCAAAAAGAAAGCTACAAAAACAAGAATATATAAATACCTAATTAAGTAATAAATACTGCCTTTTGTAATATCCCAATATGGATCTAATAAAAATATTGGATTAAACAAAAATTGATTAAATAAAAAGAATAAAACTAAAGCTAGTAAATAATATGTGATTTTATTCTTAGAGTGTTTGGTTAAAATAAAAAACAGTATGAAAAACACTAATTTAATAACTCCAGTAAATCTGGAACTATTTGCATCAGATACATACAAATAAATCGTGGTGAAAAACTCTGATAAAAATACTATTATCAAAAAGCAAACTGCAAAATTCGATTTATTTAATTTCTTTAACAATTGTAGCATTTCTTTAGAATGTTTTTATAAATATTTTTGCCAATTTATCATACGTAAAATACTTCAATAAATACTCTTTACCATTATTACCTAACTCTTTACGTTTTCTAACTGAATGCTTTTTAAATTCTACTAAAGATTTTCTTATATCATCTATAGATTCTGCAGGTATTACCTTTCCACAATTAGCAATATCAACTATATTATTTTTAGTTGGGGCAGACAACAATATAGGTCTCTCTGCGTACATATAATCAAATGTTTTATTAGCAGAAATTCCTAGTTCATATAACTTTAAATTTCTTGATGCAAAATATAACAAATCACACTCCTTTAAAAAAGAGTTCACTTGATTTTTAGGAATCCTGTCAAAAAATATAATATTATTATGATCTTTAGCTAACTGTCTAAGGTTTAAAGCTTCATTACCATTTCCAAGTATACATAAACACACATCTGGATTATCCTTTACAGCATCAATTACAAATTCCATGGCATTAGCAATACCCAAAGAACCTGCATACCCTACAACAAATTTATCTTTTGGGATTTTATTCTTTATCCTTTCCGGTAAAGGTTGATAATAAGACTCATCCTCTATTTGATATCCATTTGATATCCAAGTATAGTTAAAATCCTTACTTTTTAGTATTTTCTCTACATGTTTATCTACATCTATTAATAAGGAAACTATATGATCTGCATGTTTATACCCCAACTTCTCAACCCAGGCTAAGAAACGAATAAATATATTTTTAGTTGAAAAACTCCCTAATTCTATAAGAGATAATGGCCATACATCTCTAATTTCTAATATAAATTTAACACCTTTAAATTTTCTCTTAAAAAAGAAAACAACATTCAATATTGGCAACAGTGAATTTGACGAAACTATTATTACATCTGGCTTAGGCAACTTTTTAGTTGGAATAAAAAATAATAAGAAACAAAATAGTAACCAACTTAAAATTCTAGCTACCCCTTGTGTTTCTTTATATATGTTACCTTTAATTAATAAGGTTCTTATATTACTTCCTGTAATCTTAAATAACCCTTTAAACTTATTTTCTCGTTTTGGAACATGAGAGAATGATGAAGTAATTAATGTAACATCATACCCATTTTTAATAAATTCTTCTGCTAAAAATGAATGTCTATGACCGTCTCCGTTTAATTCTGGAGTACATAAATATTGGTTTATAAGCCAAATATTTTTACTCATCTTTATTTATTTTTCTAATAAGTTTACCCGGATTTCCTGCTACAATTTCATAATCATTGACATCTTTTGTAATAACTGCACCCAAGCCAATTAATGCATTAGACCCTATATTTTTCTTATTTATAATAGATGCTGAAGGTGCTATCCATGAATTCTCTCCAATAGTAACACTTCCTGCAATCATTGCATTGGCTATTACAACTGAATTTCTCTTAACTTTTACACCATGAGCTATATGAACAAGATTATCTATTTTGACATTCTCTCCTATAATAGTACTCCCCATAACCGCTCTATCAATACATGTATTATTCCCTATATCTACATTATTTTTTATAACAACATTTCCAATATGGGGGATTAACTCAAAATCACCTTTCTTATTTTTCTCATAACCAAAACCAACTCCTCCGATTGTATTATTAGCTCCAATTGTAACATTATTCTCTATAACTGTTCCTTTTAATATTGTAGTATTATGCAAAATTTCAACATTAACTCCTATCCTACAGTTTTCTTCAATAATCACATTATGCCCAATAAAAGCACCATCTCCAATTATACAATCTTCAGATATACATGCAGACTTATGAATAACTGGACTTCTTTTCTTACTAAAAAACTTTGTCAATACTTCTTGAAAGACTCTTCTTGGGTTTTCTACAATAATATAATTAATGTAGTCCGACTTGTTTATAACAACTTTTTCACTTACTATTATTGTAGATTTAGTTTTTACTAAACTTAATTTATCTATATTTTTATCATTACACCAACTCAACATATTTTCTGTACCGCTAATTTCTTCTAACGATACCACGCCTTTTACATTAAGTGATGGTTCCCCTATAAACTTTATATATTCTATCTGCGTAAGAATTTCTTTAAGTATCATCTCTTCTATCTAATTAATTAATCTTACTACTTCAAAAACTTCTGCAAAATCTTTACCTACCTGAGTACCTCTAACTCTAGCTAAACTTTTAATAAACTCTTCTGAAGCATAACCTCTAATAGCTACCTGTGATTCGTATTCTTTTAGGGCATCTATTTTTATATCTAACGAAGATTCCTCGGCCTCTACAAATAAATCCATAGAAAATTTAAAATTATTCCAGGGTAATTCATAGCTAAGAATATTTCTATTCTTAAAGGCTCTTATAGCTTCATTAGCTATAGTTGCATGATCTTGGTGAACATCATTAACAGATGGAATAAAAATAAGATCTGGATTTATTTTTCTTCTGTATACGATTAAGTCTTCAAGAATTTCTTGCCTCTTATATGAAAAATAACGGACTTTATAGTCTAATACAAAAACATTCTCAGAATTTATTCCTAATTTTTTAGTCGCACGTTTTGCTTCATGTTTTAATACGTCTGGTGCAAAACCTTCCGGAACGGACTCTTCGCAATAACTAAAAGCTATATAATATACTTCTACTCCGCTTTTTATCAACTTATCTATTGTAGCACCACAACCAAATTCTCCATCATCTGTATGTGGCGCTAAAACTAGTGCTCTTTTTATAGAATTAAATATCATGTTATATACTTTTGTAAAGTTCCATTAATCTTTTTTCTGCTATACTCCAATTATACTTTTCAATAACAGCTTTCTTTCCATTTTCCCCTAATTTCTTTTTTAATTCAGGGTTTTTGTTTAAATACATAATTGCATTAGCAACTTGATCTGTATTTGTTGGATCAACATTAATACCACAATTATTCTCTTCATTAAAGCTAACCCATTCACCAAAATTAGGCATAATTACCGGCATACCTTTTAACATATACTCAAATAACTTAATAGCATAAGACAAATAATACTGCCCTACATTATTATAAAGAATCAACCCAATAGATGAATTATTATATTGTTCTAATACAGACTCATATGGTATTATCCCTAAATACTTAGTTTGATTCCAACCTAACTCTTCCTTGCATTGATTTAGGGTAACATCATTTATATTTCCTGCCAAAACTAAATCACTGCCATCATTAATTTTTGAAAAAGCTCTTACCATATTCAAAACTCCTCTTTCTAAACTTAGAGCTCCTGCATGAAAACATGTTTTATTTGCGTAATTTATATTTTCTAAAGTAGCATTTTTAGATTGAAGGATAACAAAATTTTCTACCAAAGTAGTATTCTTATTTTTTTTAGAATAAACTGAATACATATAAGGTTGAGGTACAACTACTGCATCAACTTTTTTAACAACAAAGTTTTCTACTTTCTCAAAGAAAAAAGATATTATTCCACGTAAGGATTTATGAATCCAAGGCTTAATCTTAATTTGCTTGGTTAAATCTTCATGAATATCGTAAATGACTTTTACTCCATTCTTTCGTAATTTAAGCCCCAAAAACATTAGCTCTGGATCATGAAACTGGTATATATCACATTTCAACTCCTTTGCTTTTAAAAATACTTTTTTTCTTGCCTTTAGTATCCTTTCTTTTCTAGAATTTACAGCACCTACATCATAAATTTTAACTCCTTCTTTTACTTCATCACCTAAGCCATCAGCAACCACTAATGAAACATCGAATCCATTTTGAGCAAGACTCTGACATTCCTTAATGAATACTCTAATATCATATCTTGGATGCACAGATGTTAAATGACATATTTTCTTTTTCATGTAATAATGACTTATTTTTCTTTATAGTTAAGTTTATTAGATAGTAGCAAAGATGTAAAAAAAACAAAAAAGAAAACCCCTCTCTGCAAATACAAAAAATCTTCAGTTAGACTAAGTAATATACATATTACTGTTAATGTTGCTAAAATGAAATTATTCGTCGTAAATGATTTTCGTAACAAAAAACCCAACATTATTAATATAAGTATTAATCCTAATATTCCGTTTGCCAACAATTCATGTATATATAAATTATGTGGAATTAAAGGTTTTATATTATCATCTATAAGTAACTGATAATCCTTAATATGATTTCCTCCAATACCAAACCAAAAATTCTCTTTTATAAGTTCTAGAGATTTTTTTGTATATATTAAACGGTGCGCTACACTATTTGTTATACTTAATATTAACCAATCTTTTATTAAAAAAACAAAACCTAAAAACAAAACTATTGAACCACCTAATAATTGATAAAAGCTTTTCCTATTCAACCCAGAAATTAGAAGATAAAAAAGTAAGCCAAAAAAAGATAAAATCATAGTCATTTTTGAACCAACATAGAATTGCATTAAGAAAAACAAAAAAAGTAATATAGTTAATATTACTTTAACCGACCTCTTGAAACTTCTTTTAACTTCATCCATTAAAATGACTAAAGCAAAAGCAATATACAAACCTATATAAGTATGGTGATAAGCACCCGGTAGATAATTATATAGTACATAAATAACATAATGGTCTGTAAAACTAAATGTATACCATTTGGCATATTTAATATAAAAATAAAACAGATATCCAATAGCATAAAAAATGTAAACTCCAACTCCTATGGTAAAAAGCTGTAGCAACTTTCTATATACTTTAGGTGATTCTATTTTAGTAATTTGAAAAGCTAAAGGAACAATCAAAAAGGCTAATTTTACACTATCTATACCTTTAAAACTTTGTTCAAAAAAAAGACTTCTTATTCCATCTATAAGTACAAATAAAATGCATAAAACAGTCCAATTCTTTATATTAATCTTCTTAAAATCTCCTAAAAAGATAAGATTTAATAACATTAACCCTAAAGCAATTGCCGAATATATTAATGGAATAGGTAAAGGTAAAACTAAGGCAAAAATATATAGCCCAATGTATCTTTTATGAAACTCTAACTTCATTTAATTTAGGATTCATTTTTATATTATTTAAATAAATAGAATATAACACTACTAATATCCACAACCCAGATAAATTATTAGATTTCAAACAATTAAAAAAAGCAAAAAATATAAATGCTTTATATAATGCCAACTTTTTATTAATAAAAAAGGGAGTTATTAAAAAGAATGCTATTAAAAACAAACCTAAAACTCCTAATTCATACCAGGCTTCTAAAAATATATTATGAGGATTCTCCTTTACATCTTTTCCTAAATAATCATAACCAAAACTTCCTATACCATTGCCAAAAATAAAAGTCTTAGGGTTAGAAAATATTTGATCGATAGCATAAGACATTAGCTCAATTCTATCATTTGCAGAAGCATCCTTCCTGTCTGAAGAAAACAAACTTATAAATCTATCCAAACCATACTTATAAATTTTTTCCTTAAAAAAATCAAATTTTGCTATAATAATACCACAGCCAGCAATTAAAAAACTCAAAAAAATTAATACCCTTTTTGTTTTAAATTTAACATTTAAAAATATCTTATATTTTACAATAAAAATAGTTAACAAACTAAAAAGTAAAGGTCCTCTAGAGCCCATTGCTAATAAAACAAGATATAAACCTCCTAAAGAAAACCATTTTTTCTTTTCCACAAAAACAAATCCTACTAAAGAAATAACATACCCTAATCCCATATAAGAGCCTGCTATATCATAAAATTTATCTGAAAAAGATCTATTTGCTGCATTAGCATCTGACCAAAAAAACTGTCTGTAGTATATAAATAAAAATGATAGGGGAATAACAATCCACAAAACACCTCTTACAAAAGATTTCCAATTTATCTCTTTAACAAAAATAGGGTAAACAAAACAAAATATTGTCAAACTAAACTTTAAAAACTTTTCCCTAGCATAGATCTCTGAACTAGAATAAAAAAAAGATAAAAACATTAAGAGAAAAATAAAAAAAAGAACTGATAAATACAGTACTACTTGTTTATTAATTCTTATTCGGTTTTCCTTTTGTCCTAATTGAAAAATAATATCAATAGCGGCTAAAGAAAATGCAAATAGAGTAACATCTAATGTTCCAATAAAAGCATTAAACATAGGTTTTATTGGGCCAGAAATAATTAATAAGGCTAATATATAAGTCTGATGATTTTCCTTTATTTCTCCTAATAATCTCATTAAAGTTTATTCAAAAATTTAAAACGTTCACGTAACCTATAACCCATTTTAAATAATTTTGCTCCATTTTTATAACTTTCAAAAGATTTATTTGGCATATTTATTATTCTTTCAAACTCATTTACAGAAACTTCTAGTTTCTTAGCCACATACTCTAAATCTTCTAAATGTGAATTATTTGGATAAATCTCTTTTTTCATCTCTTTTAGAGCTTCTTCCCTTGTAAGTTGACTTGATACAATTAGGCTAGACAAATGTGCCCTTCTTTTATCATATTTAAATTTAGTTGGTAAATAATATGCTTGAAAGAATTTAGTAAATCTAGACTCATGATGCTTTCCTCCATAATACTTCCAATCTAGTTCAGCCTTCATAATTTCTATTGCATTATCTTTAACATAGTTCATCAAATTTAAAGGCTTGACTATCGTCATCTTTCTAATATATCTAAAATAAAAATACTGTTTAAAGAAAGACATTATTGGGTACTTCTTAAGTTTTCGCTTTCCAAATTTTTTATGAATAGCTCTCAAGTTAATGGTATCCATATTATTATATCCCCATGCTTTTGGTAAAATACATTCTGTTGCAAAATTGCTACCATTAAACACGTATTTAATATTGTTCTTTACAGCAAAACTATAAAGAGCTGCAAAAATTGCATGATCTTGAGGAATATCCTGATTTGCTACATTAGCTTTAAAATATGCTAACTGTAAATCCTTCATTTCTTGCCAATTTACTACATGTGTATGTAACTCTAAGTTTAATTTCTTTACTATATTTTCAACATTCTTAACAGCCAATTCCGAGTTCCATCCACAATCTACATGAACTACTAAAGGTCTTAATCCTAATTTAACTGTTTTATATGCTAAAAAAGAACTATCTACACCTCCACTTAAACCAATAATGCAATCATACTTTTTATTTTTTTCTTCCTTTTTTATTCTATTAGCTATATCTAACAAACGTTGCTCTCCTTCTTCATTTGGAAACCAAACTTGTTTAGCCCTTTCAATAGCATCATTACAATGATTACAATTTCCATTATCATCAAAAACTATTTCTGGATCTGTTGTATCCATAATACAACGATTACAAATCTGATACTCTCTTTTCATTTATATATATTACTACAATAATTATTGATATATTTCTTTTAATTCTTGTTGTGATGGGTAAGAAATTAATACCGCTTTTCTAGGACCTTGATATACAAAAAAGCTTCCTGCAGCTACAGCTGATGCTTTTGCTTGCTTTATAGCTAAACTAAAGTGATTTATAGTACCAACTCCTCCGCACGCTATAACAGGAATAGAAACTGCTTCACTAACTGATTTTATTAAATCTAAATCGTAGCCTGTCATTGTGCCATCTTTATCAACTGAGTTAAGTAAAATTTCACCCGCTCCTAATGCTTCCATTTTTTTAGAATAAACAACTGGATCCATCTTGGTGTTCTTTTTTCCAGAAGAAACATAAACTCTTTTCTTTCCGAATAAATCTTTTTTAACATCTATAGAAACTACAATAGTAGAACTTCCAAAAATATTTGCAGCCTCTGTTATAAGCTCTGGATTAGTAAATGCGGCTGTATTAATAGAAACTTTTTCCGCTCCAGACGCTATTATTTTCTTTATCTGTTCTATACTTTTTATACCACCCCCATAACAAAAAGGCATAAAACACTCATTAGCAATATCTTGAATAAAACTATAATGAGGCTCTTTTCCTTTTTTAGTAGCATCTATGTCTAAGAATACTAACTCATCTACTTCTTTTTCATTAAAAATCTTAACAGCGTTTAAAGGGTCTCCTATGTAGGTATCCTTTTTGAACTTTTCCGTTTTTACCAATCCATTATCCCTAAGTAATAAACAAGGGATTGTTCTACGTAAAATGGGCCTAGGCATAATTAATAGTGTTTTACAAAGTTTTCTAATAACTTCATTCCAAACTTATGACTTTTTTCTGGATGAAATTGGACTCCCACTATATTTTCTCTTTCTAAAGACGAAGTGAACGTAAAATCGTATGCAGTTTCTGTTAAAATATCCTTCTTTTCACTAGCTTTCATATAATATGAATGAACAAAATAAAATCTTGGATCTTCGTACATATCTGTAAATAACTTACTGTCTTTAGCAATATCTGTATAATTCCATCCTATATGAGGTACTTTAAACGTACTTTCTTTAGGGAAATTAAACTTTCTTACCTCAGCATCAAACCAGCCTAAACCTATTTCTTTCCCTTCTTCACTTTTTTTACACATTAATTGTGCCCCTAAACAAATACCCAATACTGGTACTTTATCCTCCAAAACTCTTTTATTTAAAGTATCTAGTAACCCTGTGTTTCTTAAATTAACAATACCAGAGTCAAAAGCACCTACTCCTGGTAATATTAACTTTTCTGCATTATTTATGTCTTCCATAGTAGTAGCCAGTTTGGACTTTACTCCTAACTTCTTTAACATATTAACTATAGAACCTAGGTTACCTACTTTATAATCTATTATTGTTATCATTCTCTATGCTTAATCGTGAACAAATATATCTCTCTTTCACAATTGTATTAACATTTTTGTCTTTCTATTACTATTCTTTTTATCAAATTAATCCCGTACAAACTCAAAACTTCTTCTATAACCTGAAAAATTAGTTGAATGTGTATACGAATAAAACTTAAGTGTATCTTGTGACTGATTTATACAAAAATCTCCTGAAGAACAATAATATATCTCATTATCAACAAAGTCATCATCAATATAAAAAAAGCCAAAAGTATTACTTGTAAGATATCCACCAATTGGACTTTGACATAGTCCTCCAAACTGTTTTGAATAAATAGTATCTTTATTAAGGTTATTGTCTATACCTATAAATTCTGTATTATTATATACATAATTTACACCATCTATATCCATATTGGCCTTATAAATGTACCTATTATATCTAATAGTATCATAACTTCCTGGAAAACCTGTACGGCTTAGATATGTAAGGGTATCATTATTTAACCTAATTCCCTTTGAACTTGGATAGCTACCTCCACCTGAAAATCCAGAACCAGCCTTTACCAACCTCCAACTTCCATTGATTTGTTGGTTAAAATTCATATCTATATAATCTGGAACATTATTACAGTCTACATCACTATCTGGCCCCTCATCTATTGTTAAAATATAATCATTATCATCATCATCATCTAAATAATTGACTATACCATCGCCATCAGTATCATCATTTGTAAAGTCTCCATCATCATTAATATCCTCATCTTGAGTTAAAATACCATCACCATCATCATCATCATCTAAATAATTGGCTACACCATCGCCATCAGTATCATCATTTGTAAAATCTCCATCACCATTAATATCCTCATCTTGAGTTAAAACACCATCGCCATCATTATCTGTTAAAAGAACATTCTCTTCTCCCGAACAAGAACTAATAACAATAAGAATTATCACACTTATTAAAAACTTTTTCATGTCTTTTTCTATTCTACACCCTTGGAAAATTGGTATGACAAATATATATTTATTATATACAACAATGAATAAGACACTGTAAAACAGATCAATGCAATCTTTACATCATTTAATTTAACCCCTATAACAAATGATATTATAGTAAATACAAGTAATGCAATTTGCCAAAACATATCATAATGTTGCTTTTCTGCTATATTAAACATATAACTAAGAGGACTAGCTGTAAATCTTATAAAAAAGAGTATAGAAATTATTTGAGCGAACTCACCTGCCATTGTCCATTCTTTTCCAAAAATAAAACCAAATACAATTGGAGATAAAAAAAACAAAAGCAATGTAGGAACAATTGATAATAGTACTAATGACTTAAATGTTTTAATGAAAATATTTTTACAATTTCCAAATTTATTATAGTCTTCACTAGCTTTTTGTTTAAATACATCTAATACAGATGCTCCTATTAGACTTATAGGTGCGCTTAGTACTCTTTCCATAAGAGCATAATTTCCTAATACACTAGATCCAAAAAACTTTCCGATTACAAAAATCGGTAATCTATTAGCAACTATGTTAATGAACTCTGCCGGCAAAGTAAATAATGGGAATCTTTTATATCGTTTAAGAAGAAAAAGAATCTGATCCTTTCTAATATTTTTAAAAAATATCTCCTTATCTCCTAATAACCTATTAAAGAGATAAAGTGCAGCAAAGAATCTACCTGCTACAAAACCAATTAAAAGACCTATTGGAGTAAAGCCTAAAAGCCCTCCTCCTAATTGGATTCCAGACATTGATGTTGTATTAACTACTTTACTCGTAGCCATTCTTTTGTACATTAACTTTCTATTGAACCAAAAACTAACGGTATTAAAAGCCCCAATAAAAAAAATAGAAAAAGGTATAAAGTACAACCAATTCCCTAGTGTTTCTTTTCCATTGGCATCCTCTTCGGTTAGTAAATTAATTATTTCTCCATTAAAAAAATGTACAATTATTAGAGTTAAAAGGCTAATTATACAAGCTATTATTAAAGAACCGATTAAAAGAGAAATTGCTTCTTCTTTCCTTTCTGCTATTATTATTGAGATATCATACTTAAGTGTAATAACAACTGAAAAAATAGCCGCTATAGACATGTAAGTAGCCAATAAACCAAAATCATTTGGCGTATACAATCTAGTTAAAATAGGTGATAAGGCAAGTGGTATAACCTGAGCTATTGTTGTTCCTGTAACTAACGTAAATACATTTTTAGTAAAACTAGATTTAAGTGAAAACATTAAAAATTAATTAATTATGTGATTTCTTTATTCTACACCTAAATCCTCTATAACAATTTCTTTTTCTGATTTTTTACCCGTTTCTAAATTTATAATTCTAAGTATAACCTTTTTAAAACTGCTTACTCCTTCTGCTACTTGTCCCCAAACATAAGTATTCTTTCCGTCTGAGTGAGTTTTTAGATCAAAATACCAAGAATCAAAATCTAACCCTCTTTCAATACTTTCAGGTCTTAAATCTTCCTTTGAATGTGGAAAAACTAACGCTATTATTCTATATTTCCCATAAAGACCTTTTTCTAATTCTTTACTCAAGTTAATTGCTACAAAAACTTTTTCAGAAACTTTTTCCTTAAACAAGGAAACCTCTTTAACATGAATTAAATCTCCAATAGTATCATTTACTTCCGCTGCACTACTCTTATCACCAAATTCAATATACTCAAATAAAGTACTAGCTTTTTTTACTGGTTTCTTCTCTACAGATACAGATTCTGTTACTTCTTTAATTACTTCCTGTGTCTGCTTTTCTTTTGTTTCATTTTTACATGAAATAAAAGTTGCTAATAAACATATTGCAATAACTTTTTTCATAATATATTATTTTAATAAAAATGGATGTTTAACTAATTTCTTTTTAGCAAAAGGGTGATACTCTCCTTTTAAACCTATCGGTTTAGCATGACGAATGTTATGTACTATCTCTATTGCTTGTCTTGCATCTTCTAACCCATAACCTTTCCCTTCTAAAATATCTTCGTAAACTCGAGTATGCAAATCTGTGAATCCTCCACTAAATTCTAATTCTTCTCCTTCTATTGTTATTGACCTATAAGTACGTTGTCCTTTTGCTTTTACTTCATCTGGTAAAACATCTTCATTTATAGATAAAAACCATCTTACCCTAGCTCTATCAAACTCTAAATAACCAGCAGCTCTATCATGCGTATGAACATGTACAATATTTTGTTTAACATCACCAAAAATCCATGATAACATATCATAAAAGTGTACACCTATATTTGTAGCAATTCCTCCAGATTTAGATTTATCTCCTTTCCAAGATGTATAGTACCAGTTTCCTCTTGATGTTAAATAGGTTAAATCTACATCAAATATTTTATTTTTAGGTGCAGCCTCAACTTTTGCTTTTAAATCTACAATACTTTGATGCAAACGCAATTGTAAAATATTCCAAACTCGTTGGCCTGATTCCTTCTCTATTTTTTGTAATGCTTCTATATTCCAAGGATTTAATACTAAAGGTTTTTCACAAATAGCATCAGCTCCTCTTCTTAAAGCCATTCTTATGTGTGAATCATGTAAATAATTGGGTGTACATATACTAACGTAATCTAAATTTACGTCTTTATCATACTTTAATTTTTCTAAGTGTCTGTCAAAACGTTCTGGTTCTACAAAAAAATCAGCATGAGGAAAATAACTATCCATTATCCCTACACTATCAAACTTATCTAGTGCTGCTACTAAATTATTATTAGTATCTTTTATAGCTTTTAAATGTCTCGGTGCAATATATCCTGATGCGCCAATAAGAGCGAAATTTTTCATGATTCTATTTTAGATTGTTGGGGGATTAATTAAGTTGTATAGATTTCTACTAATTTTTTAATTGATTGCATACATATGTAACCTCTTTTTTAGTTAAATAAGGATTCATAGGTAAACTCATAATTTCAGTAGATATTGTTTCAGCTATAGGAAAATCACCTTTTTTATACCCTAAATATTTAAAACATTCTTGTAAATGCAACGGTACAGGATAATGTACTGCAGTAGGTATACCATTCTCCTTTAGTTTAGTTTGTACCTCATCTCTATTTTTTACTCTAATTGAATACTGAGCCCAAACAGACGTTTTGTAGTCAGATATTTCAGGAGTTTTTATGTCTGACCCTTTTAATAAATCTGTATACATTTCTGCTACATTTTGCCTACGCAAAACATCGTTATCATAGTATTTCATTTTAACATTTAAAACAGCTGCTTGTAAAGCATCTAATCTCCCCCCCATACCAATGTATTGATGATGATAACGTTTGGTTTGACCATGCAGCCTTAAACTTGCCATTTTATCTGCCAATACTTTATTATTAGTAAATACAGCTCCTCCATCTCCAAAACAACCTAATGGTTTAGCAGGAAAAAAGCTTGTACATCCAATTGTTGTTAGGTTACAACTTTTTTTCTTTTTATACTTAGCACCAAAACTTTGCGCAGCATCTTCTATAACTGGTAGTTTATACTTACTAGCTATACCATTTATTTCATCCATATCAGCAACTTGCCCATACAATGATACAGGTACAATTGCTTTTGTTTTATTAGTTATTTTTTCTTCAATTTTAGTAACATCAATATTGAATGATGCTTCATCTATATCTACAAAAACTGGTTTAGCACCCAAAAAAGCTATTGTTTCTGCAGTAGCTATAAATGTAAAAGGTGTTGTTATAATTTCATCTCCAGGCTGAATATTTAATGCCATCATAGCTAGTAATAATGCGTCTGTTCCTGAAGAACATGAAATTGCATATTTGGAACCTATATATTCTTGGAGTTTACTCTCTAAATCTAATACATTTGGCCCCATTATATACCCAGCCGAAGATACAACATTCGAAATAGCTTCATCAAACTCTTCTTTGTGTTCTTGATAAGCTATTTTTAAATTCGCAAAATCAATATTCATTACTTTATCTTTTTTACTTGATTATCCTTTAACTTATATTCTTCTCCACTTTCTGGACAAATAGCAATATTATTCTCTTTAAAATCTAACCTATGTCCAAACTCGCTTATCCAACCTATTTGTTTTGAAGGGTTACCAACAACTAGCGCATAAGGTTTAACTTCTTTAGTTACAACAGCTCCAGCTCCTACAAGAGCATATTCACCTATATTATTGCCACAGACTATAGTTGCATTAGCGCCTATAGAAGCTCCTTTTTTAACAATAGTTTTTAAATATTGATCCCTTCTTATAACAGCACTTCTTGGATTAATTACATTAGTAAAGACCATGGATGGACCTAAAAAAACATCATCTTGACACTCTACTCCTGTATAGATTGAAACGTTATTTTGAACTTTAACATTATTACCTAATTTAACCTGAGGAGAAACCACAACATTCTGACCTATATTACATTTATTACCTATAATACAATTAGACATTATATGAGAAAAATGCCAAATTTTTGTACCATCTCCTATAATACAATCATCATCAATCACTGCTGTTTCATGAGCAAAAAAATCATTTTTAATTTTCATAATACCATTTTAAAGATTTTTTAATACCATCATTGAAAGAAAATAACGGATTATAATCAATCAGTTCTTTTGCCTTAGAAATATCTGCCAAAGAATGTTTTACATCTCCTTCTCTCTCAGGGCCGTTAATAATTTTTGAGTTATTAGTCTTAACACCTAATGAATTTAAACCTTTTTGTAAAGATTCTATTAACTTATTTAAATTTGTGTTTTCTCCGTAAGCTATATTGTACACTTGATTAATAGAATTTTTATTATCTGAAAAGGCAGCTTTTATATTTGCTTGTACAACATTCTCAACAAATGTAAAATCTCTAGAATGCTCACCATTTCCATTAATTATTAAATCCTCATTATTTAATAATTGACCAATAAATTTAGGAATAACAGCAGCATAAGAACCTTTAGGATCTTGCTTTGGCCCAAAAACATTAAAATATCGTAGCCCAATAGTTTCTACTCCATACGTTTTATAAAAAACATCTGCATACAATTCATTTACATATTTGGTAACCGCATATGGAGATAGTGGTTTACCAATTTCATTTTCTACTTTAGGTAAACCAGGATGATCGCCATAAGTTGATGAACTAGCTGCATAAACCATTCTTTTAATCGATTTAGATTCTTTTAATGCCACTAACACATTTAAAAAACCAGAAACGTTAACTTCATTAGAAGTTATGGGATCATTTATCGATCTGGGTACCGACCCTAAAGCTGCTTGATGAAACACATAGTCAACTCCAACTAAGGCTCTTCTACAAGTATCTATATTTCTAATATCTCCCTCAATAAGATTACAACTCTTATTCCTTAAAAAAGGTTCAATATTTTTTCTTTTCCCAGTTGAAAAATTGTCTAGAATAATTACTTTTTTCGCTTGAAAATTTAAAAGATATTCAACCAAATTAGATCCAATAAATCCGGCTCCTCCAGTTATTAAAAAAGTTAAATTAGATAAATCCCTACTATGATAGGCTTTTTGAAACATTATAACCTCTTGTTAACATCCTTACTATTCAAACTCCCTTTAACATCGTATATAACTGTTTTGTTATTCTTTAAAGTTTCTAAATTTAATTCTGAAAATTCCTTATGAGAAACAGTGTGAACAATAGTATCATACTTTTTATTTTCTAAGGTTGATAATGTGCTTATTCCATATTCATGCATTACCTCTTCAGAAGATGCCCAAGGATCATAAATATCTACATCCATATGGAAAGAATCTAAAACTCTATATACATCTATCGCCTTAGTATTTCTAATGTCTGGGCAATTTTCTTTAAAAGTTATTCCTAACATTAAAACTTTAGCTCCTTTTACAGGAATCTCATTTTGTACCATTAATTTTAACACCTCAGTTGCTACATACTCTCCCATACTATCATTTAATCTCCTACCTGCCAAGATTATTTCTGGATGATAACCAACTTCTTGTGCTTTTTGTGCTAAATAATACGGATCTACCCCAATACAATGTCCACCAACTAAACCTGGTTTAAAAGGTAAAAAGTTCCACTTAGTTGAAGCTGCTTCTAAAACTGCATGAGTATCTATATCTAGCTTATTAAAAATCTTAGCCAATTCATTAACAAAAGCTATATTAATATCTCTTTGAGCGTTTTCTATAACTTTAGCCGCTTCTGCTACTTTTATTGTTGGAGCTAAGTGAGTACCAGCAGTTATAATAGATGCGTATAAATCATCTACCAATTTTCCTATTTCAGGATTTGAGCCTGAGGTAACCTTTTTAATTTTAGTAACGGTATGTTTTTTATCACCAGGATTAATTCTCTCAGGAGAATAACCACAATAAAAATCTTTATTAAAACCTAAGCCGCTAATATATTCTAAAACAGGCACACAATCGTCTTCAGTAACACCCGGATAAACTGTAGATTCATAAATAACAACATCACCTTTTTTTAATACTTTTCCTATTGTTTCAGAAGCTTTTATTAAAGGGGTTAAGATTGGTCGGTTATTTTTATCTACTGGAGTCGGAACAGTAACTATAAAAACATTACATTCTTTTAAATCATCTGTAGAACAACTTAAATGCAATCCAGTACTTGTAGAAGTATTTAAAACGGATTGCAAGTTATTATCTGACACTTCAAGAGTACTGTCATGGCCCTTATTTAACTCATTTACTCTTTCATTATTTATATCAAAACCAATAACAGGATATTTCTTAGCAAATTCTACCGCAAGAGGTAAACCTACATATCCTAACCCTATTATAGCTATTTTTTTATTTTGTAAATCCATTTTATATTTTGTTATTAACAAACAAGTACAAAAATAGAGAATAATATGTTCTCTACAATTTTAATACTACTTATCTAATATTTGTTTATACCACAAAAGTCTAATACAACTTTGTTTACAGGTAAATTTAATTTTTTAAATTCTTTATGTCCAACCAGAATAACTATTATATCTGCTTTTTCTACTGCAGTTTGATAATTAGTAAGCTTAAAGACATTGTGATATTCTATGTTGGGCTCTACTATATAATATTCTTCATTGTTAACGTTTTGTAATACTTTTTGAACTATGTATTTTGCAGGTGATTCACGTAAATCATCAATATCTGGCTTAAAAGCTAGCCCCATTAATGCTATACTAGGCTTTCTACCATGTTTCAGTTCAAATTCTAATTTAGCAGTTTGTATTTTTTCCGCACACCAAAATGATTTATAATTATTAATTTCTCTTGCTTTACCTATGATTTGAGATTCCATTGGATAATCTGACACAATAAAATAAGGATCTACTGCTATGCAATGTCCGCCCACTCCACATCCCGGCTGTAAAATATTTACTCTAGGATGTTTATTTGCCAAATTAATAAGTTCCCAAACATTAACATCTGCTTTATCGCATATTAGAGATAATTCATTTGCGAAGGCTATCTGCACGTCTCTAGAAGAGTTTTCTACCAATTTACACATTTCTGCGGTACGAGCATTAGTTTTGTGTAAATCTCCTTGTATAAACTCTTTATAAAATGCCATTGCTTTTTCGGTTGATTTTTCATCTATACCTCCAATTACCCTATCGTTATATACTAATTCATACATTACATTACCTGGTAATACTCTTTCTGGGCAATAAGCCATAAACAGCTTATCTTTTAGCTCTGGTCTTTCAGTATAAATGAAATTCATCATCTTTTCGGTAGTCCCGATAGGAGATGTTGACTCTATAATATATAAATCGCCCTCTTTCAATAAAGGTAAAACAGATTTTGTTGCTGCTTCAACAAAAGAAATATCTGGTTCATTTTTCCCTTTAAAAGGTGTTGGAACAACTATTAAATACGTATCGGCTTCAACAGGTTTTATATCAGCCTTTAAATACCCTTCTTTTACAGCTTCTGCAACAGCATTATCTAATTCTGGTTCAATTATATGTATTTGCCCCTTATTTATAGTTTCAACTACTTTTGGATTAATGTCTACACCATGCACATATGTTTTATTTTGAGCTATTAAAGCTGCTGTAGGCAACCCTATATAACCTAAACCTACCATTACAACACTTGGTTTATTGTTCATCTTTTAATTTAATTTTGAAATAAATTCAACTATTTGTTTACATGCTGTACCATCACCATACGGATTGTGTAATGCACTCATTCTTTGATAGCGCTCACTATCATCTAGTAAACTCTGAGCCTCGCTAATAATTTTACTAGTATTAGTTCCCACTAATAAAACTGTTCCTGCTTTTACTGCTTCAGGTCTTTCTGTTGTATCACGCATCACTAACACAGGCTTTCCTAAGCTTGGGGCTTCCTCTTGAACTCCACCACTATCGGTTATAATTAAGTATGACTGACTCATCAGCCAAACAAATGCTGGATATGACAACGGAGCAATTAATGTTACATTATCTATTCCTTCTAATAATTCATAAACAGGTTTTTGTACATTAGGATTTAAGTGCACAGGATACACTATCTGGCTATTAGGATTGTTTAGTGCTATCGTTTTTAATGCATTACAAATATTTATAAAACCTTGCCCGTGGTTTTCCCTTCTATGTCCTGTTACTAAAATTAATTTTTTATTAGAATCTACAAGTGTTTTTAATTTTATTACCTCTTCATCTGAATAACTACTTGATGTTACTTTTTTTTCACTAAAATGTAAAGCATCTATAACCGTGTTACCTGTTATCTGGATACTATTTAAAGGAATATTCTCATTTAATAAATTTTGTTGTGATGTTTTGGTTGGAGCGAAATGGTAGTTTGAAATTCTACCTGCAATACTTCTATTCATTTCTTCTGGAAAAGGAGAACGCTTATTAAACGTTCTTAATCCAGCTTCTACATGACAAACCTCAGCTCCTGAATAAAAAGCAGCAATACTTGATGCCATGGTTGTAGTTGTATCACCATGAACATATACGTAATCTGGTTGAAAATCTTCTAAAATCGGCTTCAAATTTGTAATAATATCTGAAGTTAATGAATATAAATTTTGATTTGGCTTCATTAAATCTAAATCATAGTCTGGCACTATTTCAAAAAAATCTAATACTTGATCTAACATCTCTCTATGTTGAGCAGTTATACAAACTTTTGTTTCAAAAGAAATATCATTTTGAAATTCCTTTACTAAAGGTGCCATTTTAATCGCTTCTGGTCTCGTACCAAATATTAGTAGATTTTTTTTTCTCATTAATACTTACTATTAGGATTTAAAGGTTTTCTAGGCCTACTTTTCTTTAAAAGAAGTTAATATTTCTTTAGGCTATATTTCCAATTAGGTATTATAACATCAAAAGCTTCTTTAACTTTTTCTTTCTTAAAAACACTATATTTTGGTCTTAATGCTAGTGAAATATACTCTTTAGTTAATATTGGTTTAACTCTACACTTTATTCCTTTAAGTTTAAATATTTCTTCTGCAAAAGTAGCCCAAGAAGCTTCTCCTTCATTACTAAAGTGATAAAGCCCATATTTATTATTATTATCAGATATAATTTTTAATATTAATTTTGACAAATCAATTGCATGAGTTGGAGTTCCTATCTGATCAGAAACAACTGAAATTTCATCTCTATCTTCTGCCAACACTAACATTGTTTTCATAAAATTATTTCCAAACTCAGAATATAACCATGAAGTTCTTATAATAAAATACTCCTTTAATATTTGTTTTATCTCTAATTCCCCTTGCAGTTTAGTTAACCCATATACTGTTTTAGGATTTGGCGTATCTACCTCTAAATATGGAAATTGTTTCTCTCCATCAAAAACAAAATCTGTAGAAATATGAATTAATTTAACTGAATAGTTTTTACAACTATTAGCTATATTTTTAACACCTAATACATTAACACTATATGCTTTATCTTTTTCTATCTCTGCTTTATCTACTGAAGTATATGCAGCACAGTTAATACACCAATCATAGTTTTCTTTTAAAAAGTCTTCCTTTACATCTTCCTCTTTTGAAATATCCAATTCAGAAGAACTTTTATAAAGAAAGCTTAATCCAGCTAAAGTGTTAGCTATAGCTTGAATCGACTTACCTAATTGACCATTGGCACCAGTTACTAACACTTTTTTCATATTAACCTTTAATTGAAAATAGTTCTCTACAGCTGGGCAATTTTTGGTCTTTCTCAGATAAGATAAAATCTTTCGACTCTAACAACCAATCAATATTTAAATGACGATCATTGTAAATAATGCCACTTTCAGATTCTTTATGATAATATTCATCGCATTTATAATTAATAATCGCTGTTTCACTTAACACCAAGAAACCATGAGCAAAATGCTTTGGAACAAATAATTGCTTCTTATTGTTTGAGGATAATTTAATACTAAAATGTTGTAAAAACGTGGGAGAGTCAGGCCTAATGTCTACAACTACATCTAATATTTCCCCTGAAATAACACGAATTAGTTTAGCTTGAGAATATTTTCCTTTTTGAAAATGCAGACCTCTTAAAACTCCTTTTGTAGAAAAAGACTCATTATCTTGAACAAAATCAATCTGCAGACCTGTAGCTTTCTGAAAGCTTTCCTGATTAAAACTTTCTAAAAAATACCCCCTTTTGTCTTTAAAAACTTTGGGATCTATTATAAAACAATCTTTTAATATCGTTTCTTTTATACTCATTACACTACTAAACTCATTAAGTGTTTTCCGTAACCACTTTTTAATAAAGGACTTGCTAATACTTTTAATTGTTCTTTAGTTATAAATCCGCTTTTATAAGCAGCCTCTTCTATAGCTCCTATTTTTAATCCTTGTCGCTCTTCTATAACCTGCACAAACTGTGATGCCTGCATTAAAGAAGAAAATGTCCCAGTATCTAGCCAAGCTGTTCCTTTATCTAGAATACTTACTTGAAGCTTTCCTCTTTTTAAATACTCCTTATTTACATCTGTTATTTCTAATTCTCCTCGTTTACTCGGTTTAATATTTTTAGCAATCTCCACCACATCATTGTCATAAAAATAAATTCCCGGTACTGCATAATTAGATTTAGGTTCTAACGGTTTTTCTTCAATTGAAACAACTTTACCAATATCGTTAAATTCAACCACACCATAACGTTCAGGATCGTGAACATGATAAGCATATACTATTCCTCCGTTTGGATTATTATTAGATTTTAATAAATTACCTAATCCTGTTCCATAAAATATATTATCGCCTAAAATTAAGGCTACTTTATCTTTTCCTATGAACTCTTCTCCAATAATAAAAGCTTCTGCTAACCCATTAGGTTGTTCTTGTACCTCATATTCAAATTTACAACCTAACTTAGTTCCATCTCCCAAAAGGTTTTCAAATAATGGCAAATCTTTTGGTGTAGAAATAATTAAAATTTCATTTATACCAGAACTTATTAAAGTAGACAAAGGATAATAAATCATTGGTTTATCATAAATAGGCATTAACTGCTTACTTACTGATAATGTTAAAGGGTGTAGTCTTGTACCAGAACCTCCCGCTAATATAATTCCTTTCATAATTAACTACTTTTTTATTTCTTCAAGAATAGAAAACTTTTAACTATATTGCTTACTATAATATTCTTGGTATTTACCAGATGTTACATTTTTTAACCAATTCTCATTATTCAAATACCAATCAATAGTTTTTTTCAATCCTTCTTCAAAAGTAACAGATGGTTTCCATCCTAATTCTTTATTAATTTTAGAAGCGTCTATAGCATATCTTAAATCGTGTCCAGGTCTATCTTTAACAAACGTAATTAGTTTTTCTGAATTTCCTTTTTCTCTTCCTAGTTTATCATCCATCTGAGTACATAAAACTCTTACCAAGTCTATGTTTTTCCATTCATTAAAACCTCCTATATTATACGTCTCATGGTTTTTCCCTCTATGAAAAATTAAATCTATAGCTACCGCATGGTCTACTACGTATAACCAATCTCTTGTATAATTTCCATCACCATAAACAGGCAATGGTTTATTATTAATAATATTATTGATAAATAAAGGAATTAGTTTTTCAGGAAACTGATTCGCTCCATAGTTATTTGAACAATTACTAATTATAAAGGGTATTCCGTAAGTTTCTCCGTACGCTCTCACAAAATGATCTGAGCTAGCTTTAGAAGCAGAATAAGGCGAGTTAGGGTTGTAAGAAGTGGTTTCAGTAAACAAGCCTGTTTCTCCTAATGTTCCATAAACCTCATCTGTACTAATATGATAAAATAATTTTTCGTTAAAATTACCTTTCCACGTATTCTTAAACGCATTTAAAAGGTTTATAGTTCCTAGCACATTGGTTCTTACAAACGCCAAAGGATCTTTTATCGAACGATCTACATGTGATTCAGCTGCTAAATGAATAACTCCTTCAAATTTATATTGATTAAATATGTTGTTAATATATTCCTCATCTATTATGTCACCTTTTAAAAAGGTATAATTAGCTGCTGATTCTATATCAGATAAATTCTCAAGGTTACCTGCATAGGTTAACGAGTCTAAATTATATATATGGTAATTACTATATTTTTCAACAAATAATCGCACTACATGCGAACCTATAAAACCTGCTCCACCAGTAATTAATATACTCTTTTTACTCATATTTTTCTATAAATCTATAAGCTTTGATAGAAAAAAGCCCTAAAACAAATAATATAAAACCTAAAATGGGTAAAATTATCATTTTTCTTTTATAGAAAGGAACAGCTTCAAGCTTTCCTATTTCAGGAAAACTAGATATAACATCAAAAAATGTATCTTCTACAACCTTACTTTCTTGTAAGGTTCTTAATTCTTCATACAGTTTGTTTTTCTTTTCTAACAATTCAAACTCTCTAGTTTCTACTTTAGAGTCTGCTAAAGCAAAGCCTTCTTCCCCTACTTTTATTTGAGAAGATGTTGCTTTTACATTTTCTTTAAAAGCCTCAACATATACTTTTTGTAGAGAATCTATTTCTGCTATTGTTTTCTCAATGGTTGTTTTTCTTAAAGATATTATAGAATCTCTTTTCTTCATATTCTTTGTAGAATATTGATTATCAAAGGAATTATTTAAACCCTTTTCTAAATACTTAAAAATATCTTTTTTACTAGAAACCGCTTTAATCATATATTTATTGCTAGAATAGATGCTTCTACCTTCAACAAATTCTTCAAAAGAAATATCTAAAACTACTTTTGAATTTTCTTCAATACCATTTCCATCAATTGAATGAGTATTTTTTAAAGTTATATCTTCTACAAAATCATAGTATTCTTTTCTTAATTGATTTTCTGTTTCAGGCCCTGGAAACATTTCAAACTCTTTAATTTTTTTAGCTTGGTCTATATTTATTCCAAATATGCTTGATAAAGTCTCATAATCTTTCTCTGCTAATAAAGAATTATAATATTCTATGTTAGCATATAATTGATATTTAGCTTCAAAATAGGGTTGAACTAACATTTCTGAAGAATATTTCGGATCTTCTTTTTTATCTAAAAAAACACCTAATACTAATAGTAGAATTAGTGATGGACCCAATATATTGATATTTTTTTGAAGAGATTTTAGTCCATATATAATTGAAGAGAACACCCAATTAAAAATTGAAAATATCCCCTTAAAAAAACCTTTAATTTTCTGTTCAAAAAAACCAAATAACTGTATTAAATCTATTTCTTCTGAATTCTTTCGCGGTAAGTTGCTATTATCCCCCATGGATTATTATTAGTTTAAAATTTGGTTTAATATTTTTTCTGTAATGATATATGTTGGCTTTACTCCAGTGGTCCCCAAACCTCCAGAAGCTAAAGTACTTCCTGTTTCTAACGGATTATCTGATGCGTAATAAGCATAACGTACTTTTACATCTTTGCCAATACTACCCCTTACTCTAGAAGCAGATTGAATTGCTTTTTGATAATGCGCTCCTTCCATTTCTAATCCAATTACATTCCAAGTAGAATTGTAAAAGAATTTTAAAATATCCTTATTCTGTAATGAGGTTCCTAATACCGATATCATCGACCCAGAAACAACTTTTATATCATCCTTTTCAAAATCAGATACTTTTAATTCATTTTCAAAAGGATAATTATCTGCAGTTCCCTCAAATATATGTGCAGAAGGTATCATAACATCTCCTTTTCCCCCTTCTAATATACCTGCTTTCCCCATAATTGAAACAGAATCTACATTTAAATGAATATTATTTTCGTCTTTCTTAAACGGTTTTAATAATTCATCTATAGTCTCATAGGCTTGCTCTCCAAAAGCATAATCCATTACAATAATAATGTCTTCATTTTTCTTTTCTAATTTAGACAAATCAAAAATCTGTACATTAATATTTGCTCCAGATTCATCTTGCAAATAAATCATTCCGTTACCCAACGCTTCTTTTGTAACTTTATTGCGTAAGGTATTGTTTTTTGATTCGCTCAAAGCTTCATAAACTTCAAAAAGCGATTTTTTCTTTAACTCAGTTTTCAAAGCGTTAGGTACATACAACGTGTTCATTACACTATGCATATTTGCACTAATAATATGTATTTTTTTATCTAATAATCCGTTATTAAACAACGTTTCTTTTATATTATTTGCCCATATTTCTCCATGAATATGGTGTCCTAAACGCTCTCTTAAAACTGGACTAAAAGTAACAATTCTTTTTTCTTTTCCAGTTTCTTCTTCTAAAGCCAATTTTCCTAACCAATAAATAATACTTAAGAATCTATCTGGATTTTTAGAATCGGCATAATCATCATAAATATCCGATACCTCAGCAAAAGTTCTACCTAATATATTAGCTGTATGTGTTAACGCTATTTCTCGCTCTTTTAGGGTTAATTTCTTTGTTGTATTAACCGCCTTTTCTAGCTTAATCCAATCTCTAGTAACTTGCCCTTTTTCATCTATAAGTACTTGGTCCATTATTTTATGAGACTCTATAAATAAAAAAGTTAAATGAGTTAATATATCGTAAATTTCTGATCGACCACGAGTGATCTCAATATTCATCTGCTCATCATCTATACGATAACAGTTTCTTCTTCTTTTTGATGGAATAATTACTTCAAAATGTGATTTAGAATACCCTTCATCTGAAGTTAAATTAATATATCTACACTCTTCAATTCCTATTGGAAGTCTATCTATAACGTATTTTAATCCGTTTAACTCAACTTTTTCTTCTGCAATAGACCCGTAAATCTCTGGTCTTAATTGTAACAAAGCTTCTCTTAACGTATCTCCAGAAACACCCATTGGTTTGTAAAAACCCCTATTAAACAAGTGTCTCATGGTAACGTATAAACGTTCTATAGCATTAGAACTTTCTTGTGCTCTGGTTCTAATTAATGGTTTTATCTTACTCATATATCTTTTCTAAACTCATAACAAATATAACATTTCATATACAACCTTTATTCTGCCTTGGTAATTTATTAGATTTACCCCTTAATTGATTATACTTAAATTGTTTAATTACAAACAGAAATCTATTAATTTATCTGCTATTTTTCTATCATTTGCTAATCTTGGCAGTTTATTTTGTCCTCCTAATTTTCCTATTGACTTCATATAATTCTGAAATCCGTTTTTCTTAACTTTAGTAATTACCAATGGTTTTAACACTTTACCATCTATTAAATCAAAATAATATGAATTCTGCTTTTGTAATGCCGCGTCTATACTTAAAGCTAAAGTAGAAATATCATTAGGTTCATTTTCAAATTCTATAAACCACTCATGAAATGGCAATCCAGACTGCGGATTAATTTGAGGAGCTACTGTGAATTCATTAATACTAATATCTGTATTTACCACAGCTTCTTTTAAAGCTTCTTCTACCTCTTTACCAATAACATGTTCTCCAAAAGCAGAAATAAAATGTTTTACCCTTCCTGAAACTATTACTCGATAAGGTTTAGTAGATGTGAATTTTACAGTATCTCCTATGTTATATCCCCAAAGTCCGGCAGTAGTAGAAATAATCATTACATAATTTACACCTATTTCTACATCCTTCAAGGTAATACGTTTTGGATTTTCAGAGAAAAAATCATCAGTTTTAATAAATTCATAAAAAATACCTGAATCTAACTGTAATAACATTCCATTAGCAGATTGAGAGTCTTGAAATGCAAAAAAACCTTCAGATGCTGGATACAACTCTATAGCGTCTACTTTTCTTCCTATTAAATTTTCAAACTTCTTTTTATACGGTTCGTAATTAACTCCTCCGTATATAAATAAATTGAAATTTTTAAACAATTCTCCTACTGGTTTTCCAGATTTTTCAATCAATTTTTCAAAATACATTTGTACCCAAGACGGAATACCAGAAATAATACTCATATCCTCATTAATCGTTTCCTCTACAATTTTATTTACTTTGGTTTCCCAGTCTTCTATACAATTGGTTTCCCAACTAGGCAATCTGTTTTTCTGTAAATATGCAGGAACATAATGAGCAACTATACCTGATAATCTTCCTAACTGAACACCATTTTTTTCGTTTAAAACTGGGCTACCTTGTAAGAATATCATTTTACCATTTACAAACTTACTATTTTTTGTTTCTGCTATATAACACATAATAGCGTTTCTAGCATTGGTAATATGCGTTGGCATAGATTCTTTTGTAATAGGGATATATTTTGCCCCAGAAGTAGTTCCCGATGTTTTAGCAAAATACAATGGCTTATTAGGCCATAGTATATTTTCTTCACCGGCAACTACTCTATCAACATAAGCCCTTAAAGCTTCATAATCTCTTACTGGAACTCTTTTTACAAAATCTTGGTAATTATTAATACTAGTAAAGTCATGATCTTTCCCAAATACTGTTCCACTAGCTTTACTAACTAGTTCTTTAAATACTCGTTCCTGTGCTTTATGTGGGTTATGAATCCACTTGTTCATTTTCCTTTTTACACTTAAAGCAAAAGGAATTGCTAATATTGATTTTAAACTCATGTGTGAAATCTTATTTTTTTAATAGTCAGATGCAATTCGCCATTAATCATCTTACTTAACTTCTAAAAAATTATCGAGCTCATTTCATATTAAAAGGCTATAAATTGAGTGGGATTTAATGCATACCCATTGCTCCATAATTCAAAATGCAAGTGCGGCCCTGTGCTTAAACTCCCTCCTGAGCCTGAAAAAGCAATAACTTCTCCAGATTTTACTAAATCTCCTTGAGATTTATTTAATGATTGATTGTGTTTGTATACCGATAGCAAGTTATTGGCATGCTCTACTATTATTACATAACCTGTTTCTGCTGTCCACTCAGAAAAAATAATTGTTCCATCAGCTACAGATTTAATTGGAGTTCCTTCTGCAACAACAATATCTACTGCATAATGCTTTTCTTTTGCGTTATACGGTTCTGTAATACTCCCTTTTACTGGAGGGAATAGAACAAAGTTATTTGCTTCATCTTTTTCAAACAAGTTATATTTATCTTCTCTTGCTACCTCTTCTCTTAATAATGAATCGGATACAGAAGTTGGTAAAGATTCAAACTTTTTTCCTGAAGTAGAATCTACTTGCTCTTCTTCTTTAGTTGGAAAAACATCTCCTACTAATACTTTTCTTATTGAATTTAATTGCCTTTTTTGAATTTTTAAAGCCATTTCTAAAGAGTCTGCCTTTTCTGCTAAACTCTTAGCATCTTTTTTTAATTGTGTTGAAGAATAACCTGGTATATACTCTCTCAAAGGAGTAAATGCAATTAATAATGCTGTCAAACCTATTAATACTATAGCAGAAAAACCAAAAAAAACAAAAACATTTAAACGAGTTAAGTTAAAAGATATCTTTTCTTCAAAAGTATTATCATTTAAAATAACTAAACGGTACTTATCAAGTAATTTTTGTTTTAATTTTCGCTTTTTGTTTGTCATAACAATACAAATATAGCTTTTGATACACTAAATTTCTACTTAAAACAACGGATTTAAACTTTTATTATTAATTTTGTAACTCAAAATAAAAGATTATGATTTCATTAGGAATATTTTTAGGATTTGTAGGACCATGGCAATGGGTAATAATAGGTTTGGGTATTTTATTACTTTTTGGTGGTAAAAAAATTCCTGAATTAATGAAAGGACTAGGTGGCGGAATTAAAGAATTTAAAAAAGCAACCAAAGATGAAGAAGACAAAAAAATAGAAGACTCAAAAGAGTAAAAATACTTTTCAATAAAAGTTAAGCCTTTTTAATCATACGTTAAAAAGGCTTTTTGTTTTTATAAATTACTGAAAATCACCTCTTTGTGTATTTTTTTTAAAAAAAATTAAAAATGTGGGTAACAAAACCCTATTTTAGGGTATATATAAGTGAGTAAACATTACTATAATGTCTTCATAGTAAATTTGGGATAAAAAAAGGCGCTGGAGAGCGCCTTTTTTTTATTATACAACTTACTAATTATTTAAAATTACTGAATCATTAATCTTCTTACTTCTTTAGAACCTTCTGATTCTATTGATACCAAATACAACCCTGAAGATACATTTGATGTATTTATAGATTCTCCTTGGTAATTATCTACAGATAAAATCTTCTTTCCGTTTACACTGTACATTGACACTGATGCTACAGTCTTTAATCCCTCTACCACAAAAGATCCTTTTGTTGGATTAGGAGATAATACTGCCTCATTTAAGTTTAATGAAACATCGCTTGTACTTAATGCTGCAAAAGAAAAAGGAGTAGTATTTACAGTTCCTAATATATCTTGTGTACTTCCTGAAGTAGCCGTTGGATAATTGATATTTAAAAAGTTCTCATTTGGTTCTGAGCTAATTAAAGCATCACTATTATCGATTATAGATATACTTCCGGTTGTTGGTGCTCCAGATCCGGTTGTTACCTGAAATACAGCCATGATAATTGGTGTACCACTTTCTGCGTCAAAAAATACATTGGTTGCCCCAGGTGTTCTTAATAACTGGTATACAAAATTTCCGCTAGATGCAGATGGACCTGCCAAATAAGTAGCATCCCACTCGGTTGCAGGTATGGCATAATCGCACACATTACTTGCAGGTGGAGTAAATACACAATTATTAACAAAACCAGTGTTTCCTGGTAATAAATATGCTCCTCCTGCTATCGATACAACTGCCCCCATATCTGATGAGTTTCCGTTGGTTTCTGTAAAATCGGGCGTCGCTACTAATGCCATTTCTAAGTTACCATTGGCATTTGTACCAATGTGACTTAAACTGTAATTCATGTTTTGGGCTTTAACTCCAAAAGTCATTGCTAATAAAGTACAAGCTATATATATCTTTTTCATCTCTTTTATTTCTTTAGATTTTAAATTAAGGTAATTGCTCTGTGATTATGAACAGATTAGATGGCGAACTCTGGTTATTTGGGTGTGCTAAAACAACATCTTTTAAAGTGTTGGCATCATTTCCTGAACCCTGATACTTAATTGTTCCATCTAAATTAACATCGGCCGCATCATATCCAGTATATGAATATAAATTACTATTTGTTGTATTTCCTGCTTCTGCTAATACATTATCTTTAATAGTATTGGTATCGTTACCAGAACCCTGATATCGTACTGTTGTTCCTCCACTTACATTACCTGCCCACATACCTAATAATCCAGCTGGCATACCAAAAGAAGTCTGTGCATCACTACCATGAGTAATCTGGTTATTGGCATCTGTAAAATCTACTGTAGTTGGTGTACTTGATAAAGTAATTGCCGTTGAACTCATTATTCCTAAATGGTTTCTGTGTTTAATGGCTACATAATAATCATCTGCAGAAGTATTAAAACTCAATGAAGAGGTTCCATCTACATCTACTACATCTCCATCTCTTTGTAATAAAGCAGATTGGCTATGCAATACTGATGTATTATCATTCTTATCTCTTAATTCTACAAATACCCAATCAACAATAGCATCATTACCTGTTGCAGTAAATACAGAGGCATTACATGCTAAAGCATCTGCATAAGGACTGGTAGTTGGTATAAACCCTCCAACTCGTAAATCATCTCGCATTAAATTTCCTCCGCCATTATTCAACATTGCTCCTTGTAATAAGGCCGTGGGTGATATTTTTATAGATAAGTTTAATCTTTCATAACAACCCATGTCTATTGTACCGTTAATAATTCTAGTATTTCCCGCTAAGTCTGTTGTAATCGAATTAGGGATAGAATTATTATTCCCTGAATCTATTGCTGGAGATCCTGATTGTAGTGTAAAATCATTATTAACAGTATTTGTAAATAATGGGTCTGCATTTGATGTATTATTTTTATTAGTAATGTTACTAAAATTAGTATTGTCTATACTATTATTTACTGTTGCATTAGACGGTAGGTTAGTATCAGTAATCTTCCCTAAAGCTAAAGCTGAAGCACCTCCATTAGTTGTATTTCCCCAGAAAATATTATTATACATATGGAATGTAGAGAATGTACCACTTTGCCTGCTTAAACCTAAAGTTCCGAAATCTGAAGTATTAGTTCCTTCGTTAACATTATTTACAAACGTATTATTAGAAACAGATGCAATAACACTAGACCCACTGTAATAAGCTCTTATCCAACCAGCACTAGAACCTCCTGCTTTTCTTGTTGATCCGTTATCTTGAGTTTTATTGTTTTTGAATAAACTGTTATACAAATAAAAATACATAGTTCTGTTTGTTCTAGGTATTGCATAAAAACAAGTTGAAGAAGAACTAAGGTTATTTTCAAAAATACACGACTCAATAGTCATGTTTGAAATTCCAGCGTCAGAATTTAAATTCAAACCTGCTCCCCACCAAGCTATATTGTTTTTAATAAAAGAATATTTAATATGAAAAGAAGATACTGTAGGTGAAATAGATAATCCCGAACCATAACGTCCTTCACCGCTTGCAGAATCTGCATAACCACTAGATATAGAAATACCATCTATTATTGTGTTATCACCGGACACATAACAAACCCTTAAACTATTATCATCGCGTGTTGTATTATTATATGTAATATTGGTATCATCATCTCCTAATAAATCACCACTTAAAATGGTTTCGTTAGTAGTATGAACTAGAGATAAATCTCTTTCCGATAATACAACTTCTGTTCCTGCAAAACCTCCGTAAACTGTTAAATTGCCAACATTAAAATTAAATGAAACATTTCTATCTGAAGCATGAGGTTTATATGTTCCTTTAGCTACCCAAACCTGTTTTAGAGTAGTAGATGCTGCTGCTTGTATACCAGACTGTAAATCTGTAAAAGCATTTGCCCAAGAGCTTCCATCGTTAGCTCCTGTAGCATTTATATCTACAAATACTGGAATACTTGTAAATGTAACTGTTATCGTTTTATCTGAATCAATTGTCAATGCTAACGGATTGTTATTGCCTGTGGCATCACCACTCCATTCATAAAATCCATAACCAGCACTTCCTACAGGTACTAAAGATAATACCGTATTTTGATCAAATAATGATTGAGCACTCATTATACTTCCACCATTTTCTACATGTCCGTTTCCTATAACATTTATAGTTAAAGTATAACATGTAGATGTACATGTTTTTTCATAAACCCCCATATCTACAGCTCCATTGTAAAATCTTGGATTTCCAGCTAAATCGGTTGTAATTCCTGCTGGCACTTTAGCACCATTACCTGAATCGATTGCTGGTGAGCTAGTTTGAAGTGTAAAATCTGCATTAGAGGTATTTGTAAATAATGGATCTGCACTACTAACATTCGTTAAATTACTTGATGAAATTGTAGAGAATGCATCTTGACCTATACTATTGCTTACTGTTATATTTTGGCCTAAATTAGTATGAATTTGAGCAATTGATTTTGCAGTAACTCCTCCGCTTGTTGTATTTCCCCAAAAGATACAGTTAGAAACATCTGCATTTAATGTACCAGAAGTATATCCCATTCCTACAACTGATCTATTAAAATTATTTAAACCTGAACTTGTACCTAATTGCGTATTATTATAATATGTATTGTTAACTAAATTACAATTGTAAGTTGAATTAGATCCATAGGCTCTAAACCAACCTGCACTACCAGCATACCCTTTTGTACTGCCATTATCTTTAGCCACATTGTTATAAAATAAGCTATTTGTAATATTAGATGTAACTACTCTATTATTACCCGTATAACTATATATCGCTGTTCCGTGTCTAGCTAAGTTGTCTTGAAAAGTTGAATTTGTTATCGTTAGCGTTCCATTAGCTCCAAATATTGACTGAATTGCAGCAGCAGACCCTACAGCAACATTATTTTTTAGCACACAATCTTTAATTGTTAAGTTAGCAATTGAAGTTGTTTTATTAATAGCTGCTCCTGATTGGTGTTCTGAATTTGAACCATTTGCATGCCCCCCTGTTATAGTAAAACCATCAATTAAACTGTTATTACTATTTACAGTGATAACATTATATGAATTATCGTTTCTAGTTGAATTTGAAAACTCGATTGTAGAATCATCATTAGCCTGTAAGTCTCCAGATAAGATTGTAATATTGGTTAATGCGTTACGTTGATCTAACATAGTTTCTGTTCCGTTAAATCCCCCGTATAACTTGATATCGCTATTTACAATATCAAACGACATATCTCTATCTACAGAATCTGGTATATAAGTTCCTTGAGCCACCCATATCTCTTCATTATTAACTGTATTGGCTAAAGCATCTTCTAAATTAGTATAAGCATTTGTCCAAGAAATACCATTGTTATTTCCTGTAGCAGAATGGTTTACATAAATTCTACCAATATCTCTTGTAGTTTTGAATGTTATAGGACTAGACCAACCTGTAGTGTTATTTGCACAATGTTCTCTTATATAGACATTGTATTCTGTAAAAGTCTCTAAACCTGTTAAATTGGATGACCCAGTAGTTATATTATTTAGCTGGACAGCAGATGAAAATGAATCTGTACTTTTATGATAAGCAATATCATAATTTCCTGAATTAGCTATATTTACCGTTGCTGTTGTATGCGTAATAGAGCTGGTAGATACAATTGATGAATCTGGAGCAAAACAAAAATTATTCACATTTAATTGAGCTACTTCTGCAGCTGTAATTATTCTGGTATAAATATTAATATCATCTATTACATCATGATACCTGTTTAAGTCTGGTAAGTTGTTTGTTCTGTTATTCGCCACAGTTATATTTCCTGCTGTATCATGCGATTGTGTTAAGCTTAATGAACTTGTACTACTTTGTGTATTTCCTGCAGACCCCATATCTACCCCATCGATATATAATCTACCTGAAGTTGTAATCCAATTTGTCATTCCTGAAGATGACCAATTTTTACTATTAGCTATTGTAAATACAACATGGTGCCAATTTCCATCACTAACAACTTTATTGGCTAAAAGTCCTCCTCCTCTATAACTATAAAAGCCTGAAAATTGAACTCTTAGCGAAAAACCTATTTGTCCATCTTTTAAATAAATATAATAACCAGCCCATGTGGTATCTGTTTGGTTACTTCTTCCGTTGGTATCATCAAAAATAGCTCTTACTTCGCTATCATTAGTTGATGTTTTAATCCAAAAACTAATACTTGCTTGATTTCCATAACCAAAAGTATCATGCGGGAAGTTGATATCTGGTCTAGTTAAATGGTCACCATTTAACTCAATAGCATTATGAGCGGTTTCAAAACGGTCATTAACATTTACTGAACTAGTTCCTGTTTTAGTAAAATGATTGCCGTTAGCCCCATCTATTAGACTTCCGTTAGTAAATTCATAATTAGCTTCTAGACCTGTTGTAGGTATTTGGGCAAATAGAATACCATTTATGAAAAGAAATAAAAAAAATAATTTTGTTTTCATAGTATAATTAATCAATTAGTTTTAACGAAAACAAAAATCGCTTTTAACTTATGTTAATTTTATTATGAATTGCTGAAATGTTGTTTTGAATTGCTGAAAATTTACAAACAACTAACTATTTTAATAAATTCCTCTTTTTTATCTTTAGAGATGGAAACTGTTTTATCGTTATCCATAACAATATAGCCACCTTCTTTTTTTATATATTCTTTTATATACGAAAGGTTTATTAAAAAAGAACGATGGGGTTTATAAAACATAGGTTGCTTTTCTAATAACTCAACAAAATGCTTTAAAGGTTTACTAACTAATAATTCAGGAGATTTGGAAATGGTTATTTTGGTATACATTCCATCTGCTTCTAATACAATTATATCTTCAAAATTTACAAACTTAATTCCATCAGAAAACGGAAGAGCTATTTTTTTAAAACCTTTACCTATAAAACTCTTTTTTAACTCTTCTAGTTTATTGTTTAGTTGTGTTTTTCCTATCTGACTTATGGCTTTATCTACAGCTTCTTTTACTTGTGTAGGTCTGGCAGGTTTTAACAAATAATCTACAGCAGATAACTGAAAAGCCCTAACAGCATATTCGCTGTAAGCTGTAACAAAAATGATTTCAAAATTATATATTTCCTTATCTAAAAAATCAATTATTTCTAAACCAGAGTGTTGGGGCATTTCAATGTCTAAAAATACCAATTGAGGTTGTTCTTTTTTAATAAGTTCTATACCAGAAATCAAATCTTCGGCTTCTAAAATTTGACTTATATTAGAACAATTCTCTTCTAATAATATTTTTAAAACACTTCTAGCTCTTCTTTCGTCGTCAATTAATATTGCTTTCATAATTTGGTATAAGGAATGCTAATTAATACTTGAGTTCCTGCGGCTTCTCCTTCTTTAGTATATAAATCTATTATTTTAATACTTGTTTTGTACTCTTTTCCATAGTTCAACAAATCTAACCTATCGTTAGTAGCTTTACTTGCAAAAGATTGATGTGATTGTATGCGCTTAGCTTTTAATTCTGATGCTTTTTTTCTGCCTACACCATTATCTGTAATATTACATAATAAATTTTGCTGCTTTTCCTCTAACGAAAATGAAATACTTAAGTTTCTATTATCTTTTTTGTGCAACAAGCCATGTTTTAAAGCATTCTCTACATATGGTTGTATTAGCATAGTTGGTATTTCTATTATTTCTGAGTCTATTTCATTAGATAAATTTATTTGATAATCTAAACTATCTTCAAAACGTAGTTTCTCTAACTCTAAATATTGACTTAAAGCTTCTATCTCTTCAGATAAAGAGATGTTTCCTTTGGTACTATGGTGTAAATACATTCTTATTAAATCAGCAAATTTACCTAAGTAATCACTTGCTAAATTTCTTTGATTCAATAATATATAATCTTGAATAGAGTTTAGTGCATTAAATATAAAATGAGGATTCATTTGTGAACTTAAATTCTCTAATTTTAAAAATACCAACTCTTTATCTTTAGCAGCTTTTTCTAATTGAAGTTGTTTTTCATTTTCCTTTAACCTTAGTTTATTTTTATAATAAGTAACTATTATTACTCCCCCCGTTAATATACATAAAACAATAAACCACCAGTCTTTATAAAACGGCTGATTTATTTTTATATGAATGGTTTTAACTGGTGTTTCTAATTCATTACTAGTTACAAGTCCTTTTAACTGAAAATCGTATTTGCCAGCAGAAAGGCTATTAAATGTTATTTGCTGAGAATTATCTGTAACATAAGTCCAATTATCTGAAGCTCCTTTTAAACGATATTGGTAATGAACATCATCTTCAGAAAAAAAACCATTTGTATGAAATTGAAACTGAATTTTATTAACGTCTGACGGCAAATTATACTTCGATTTAATTTCAACCGATTCGTCTTCAACTAATACATTTGTAAAATAAAAATCTAATAATATATGCTTTTTAAAAGCTCCTTTTTTATCTATTTGAAACAAACCTTTATTAGACCCAAAATAAACCTTATCGTCTAAAACAACAATATCTGATATATTAAAAGAAGTAATACCATCTTTTTTGGTTAAGTTTTCAAAAGTTTTAGATCTTGTATTAAACTTTTGAATAGCCTTATCGGTTACAACCCAAAGGTAAATTCCATCAGCTTTTATTGTATTGGTTTGGTTAGATAAAAGACCATTTTTAATAGTATAGTTAGCTACAACTTTACCATTCTTAACTCCAATTATTCCGTCTTTAAAAGTAGAAATCCAAATAACCCCATCTTCTGTTTCTTCAATATCGATTGCAAAAATAGATTGTCCATTTAATTTTATTTCAGTTGAGATAAGGTCTTCATTATACATTTCTACTCCATCTACATAACCTACATAAATCTCTTTTTTAGAAGGACTGTAATGAGATGTATACGACCTTTTAACATTTAAATTGGTATGACTTAAGTCAAATCTATTCCATATATACGCAGAACTATATGAAGACATGACAAATCTTGTACTATCTATAACTGAAATGTCTTTTGCATTGCTAAACTTATGAAATTCACCAACTTTAGTCGGTTTTATTTTATAGTGATTCGTTTTATCTAAAATGAATGATTTATTAGCAAAGCATACATATACCTCTTTTTTACCATTATTTGCTATGGTGAAAACCTTTTTATGAGATAAACTATCTAAAGTAACAACTTTGTTAGTGTCTGTATTTACTATTGCTAGTTTTCCTTTTGTAGAACCAATTATTATTTGATCACGATCAACCCTTTCTAAAGCTGTAATGTTACCAAAACCTTTGGGTAATTTATGATTTTGAATATGTTTGTTAGGTATTATATAAATACCACTTCTAAGTGTAGAAATCCAGTAATTATCCTTTTTATCTTTTATTACACTTGTTATTTCTTCTCCTTTAAAAAAAATAGTTTCAAATTTAAAATCTGAACCCAAATATTTATAAATATAAATACCTGAATTGGTAATAAACCAAACTAAATCATCATCAACAAAGACATCAACTATTTTTATTTTTTTGTCGTAGGAATGTAATTTTAAGTCTCGTAATTTTCCATCTTTACTAAATAATATTTTTTGTTCTTCTACATAGTAGTCATAACCAAATAACAACAATTTGTTATGTATGTATTTATGATTCCAACTATATTTACCATTATCATTAGTAAGGTTTTGTTTTACTTTAAATAATGTTTTATTGGTACTAGATTTTAAGGTATCTCCTATAATCTTAAAAATAGTATCTTGTTCTTTAAAGCCATAACCAACTAACTCATTAGACTTTGATAGATCTGTTTCTTCTTTTGTAAGAAAATCAACCTGGAACATTTTAGGATAACAACTTACTACTAATGATTTTTCTCTGAAAAAAAAGCTAGCCAATTGCCCTCCAGTATTATGTTTTAAATCTGCAAACAGCTTTAATTTGTCATCCTCTACATAAAAATATTGTCCAGATATATTATTACACCATAACCTCCCATTATTATCAAATTTTAACCCGAAAACAGATAGACCTCTTTTTTGTGGATGGGAATAATTCTTAAACGTTTTACCGTCATACCTATACAAACCTTTATCTGCTGCTAGCCATATAAACCCATCTTTATCTTCCAATACACCATAAAACTCAATATCTGGCAAACCATCTTTCTCTGTAAGATGAACGTATAGAGGGTGCTGAGCAAATAATTTTGCTACAAACAGAAATAGTATTATAAAGAATCCCTTTTTTAACAAATCAATGTTTTAAATATCAAAACTACAATTATGAATTTTAAAAACTCTTTTTGAATTGCTTAAATGAAGTTCTGAATTGCTAAAAAATCTTTATTATTTGTTTCACAACATAATATGGGTGTTTCACAACATTTTTAAGCAAGATACCTAAAAACATTCCTATATTTAGGCTAACCAAAAAAATATATTACCCCACCAAAACTATAATACCCTAAAAAATTACAAAACAAAAAAGAGAGCTATTTTAGCTCTCTTTTTGTTATATCATTAATCTATCATACTTAATTGTATCCTTTTTCTTTGCAAATCTACTTCTACAACCGTTACCATAACTTGTTGATTGAGTTTAACTACCTCATTAGGATCTGAAACAAATTTATTAGCCAATTTAGAGATATGAACCAATCCGCTTTGTTTAATTCCTATATCAACAAAACAACCAAAATTGGTAATATTGTTTACCAAACCTGGTAACTTCATTCCTGCTTTTAAATCTTCAATTTTTGTAATGTCTTTGGCAAACTCAAAAACACGTGCTTTTTCTCTTGGGTCAACTCCAGGTTTCTCTAATTCTTTAATAATATCTTCTAAAGTTGGCAACCCAACCTCATCAGTAATATACTTTTGCTTGTTAATTTTAGAAATAGCATCTTTATTAGCTATTAAGTTAGATAAGGTAATACCTAAATCCTTGGTGATTTGTTCTACTAATTGATAACGTTCAGGATGAACAGCCGAATTATCTAGTGGATTCTTTCCATCTCTTATTCTAAAAAAACCAGCAGATTGCTCAAAAGCTTTATTACCTAATCTTGGCACTTTTTTTAACTCTGCTCTAGACTGAATACTTCCCTCTTTAGTCCTGTAGGCAACAATATTCTCAGCAATCGTTTTTCCTATTCCTGACACATAACTCAATAGCGGAGCACTAGCTGTATTTACGTTAACACCTATAGTGTTTACACAACTCATTACAACAGTATCTAACTCATTTTTAAGTAAAGTCTGATCTACATCGTGTTGATACTGACCTACTCCAATAGATTTAGGATCAATCTTAACCAACTCTGCTAACGGATCTGACAACCTTCTCCCTATAGAAACAGCACCACGAACCGTTACATCATAATTAGGAAATTCTTCTCTTGCTACTTTTGATGCTGAATACACCGAGGCCCCAGCTTCATTAACAACAAACACTTGTATATCTGATGTAAAAGCAATTTTTTTGATAAAAGCTTCTGTTTCTCTAGAAGCCGTACCATTACCAATTGCAATTGCTTCTATTTTATATGCATTCACCAACGATTTTATCTTTTTTATAGCTGGTGTTACTTCTCGTTGTGGAGGATGTGGATAAATATTTTCGTTGTGTTTTAAATCTCCTTTCTCATCTAAGCAAACTACTTTACATCCGCTTTTAAATCCAGGATCGATAGCTAAAACTCTCTTCTCTCCCAAAGGTGAGGCCAACAACAACTGACGCAAATTATTAGAAAAAACTTCTATTGCTTTTTCATCTGCTTTTAACTTTGCCTCTTTTAATATTTCATTAGCAATAGCTGGCTGGAGTAAACGCTTATAAGCATCTTCACCCGCCTTAAAAATTTGATCTGAACAAGAAGAGCTTGCATTATTTTTTATAATAGTATCATCTATCATGTCTAAAGCCTCCTCTTTATCTGCTTCTATTTTAACACGAACAAAACCTTCTTTCTCTGCTCTTAATATAGCTAATAATCTATGCGATGGTGTTTTGTATAATGGTTCTTCCCAGTCAAAATATTGTTGGTATTTCTGTGCACTTTCTTCCTCTTTTTTTGATTTTATTATAGTTGACTTAATACTTGCTTTTCGACTATATAATCGACGAATTTTTTTACGTACATACTCATTTTCATTTATCCATTCTGCAATAATAAATCTTGCACCTTCTAAAGCTTTATCTATACTACTAACATCTCCTTTTACAAATCTATCTGCTGAAGACTCAACTGAATTATCTTGCTGAGCCATAATAATTTTGGCCAAGGGTTCTAAACCTAATTCTCTCGCTACAGAGGCTTTTGTTTTACGTTTTTTCTTGTATGGTAAGTATATATCTTCTAAAATAGCTAGATCTGAAGTCTTTTCTATTTTATCTCTTAACACATCTGTTAACTGACCTTGTTCTTCAATAGCTTTTAAAATGGTTTGTTTGCGTTTTTCTAATTCTTCAAAAGCTAATTTATGTTTTACTATTAAACCTATTTTTACCTCATCTAAACCTCCAGTTTGTTCTTTTCTATATCTAGAAATAAAGGGTATTGTTGCATCTTCATCTAATAAAGAAAGTGTGTTTTTAATACTATTTTCGTTTAACTGTGTAGCTTTTAATATATATTGAAGTTTAGTCATATTATATTCAATTTTTGTAAAAATAAAAAAGCACCTTAAAAAAGGTGCCCTTTATTAATTATTTTAAATCTCTTAATTCAATTTCAAAGACCTTACCATAGCTTCTAGCTCAAACATAAAATCTCTTTTATTAATCTGAGGAGCATACGTAAACCCTTCTATTACCAATTGCCTATTATTCTTATCGTCGTTAATGATATAATTCACATAAGGTCCTGCCATAAAATCATTTTTCACATCCCAAGTTCCTCTTGTCTCTAAAGCACTCATTCCTGCAACGGTTGTAGGTTGCATAATAGGTGTAAAAGCTTTTTCTGTAATCATATAACTACCATCTATTGGACCAGGAATATGAGCTTTACCAATTGAATCTCTCATTTTTACAATATTAGTAATTGCTAAGCTGTCATTTTTTATATAATTTTTAGGCAACTCATAAATCATTAAATTCATATCACCATTTTTAATGTCTTTACGCAACCACATAAAATTATCTTTATTTTTAGCTACACGATAACTAAATAACACCGATAAATCTATACCAAAAGCATCGTTAATAACATTTCCTTTATCAAAAGGATTCTTATTCATTTGAGCAACCTTATAATCTAATTCTGTCTGCTTTAACTTAGCTAACATTTCTGTGGCATTCTCTTTTAAAACTGCTACAATTTCTTCTTTATTTTTTCCGGTAATTATGATTCCTGTCTGTGGAGAGGCATATACATCTGTAACATATTTAACTCCTTTTTCTTCTCCTTCTTTAATTTCGACAAAAGTTCTTGTTTTCTTAACAAACTCATGAAAAGCTTTAGGTAACATCTGCGTTAAATCAAATCTAGGTTCTTCCTGTGGTAAACCATAAACTACTCCAGCAAAAATATCTCTCGTTGTATCACCAACAGAGCCATTCCATAAATTATTAGTAGTTACAATAGTTAATTTGTTTAATGTTCCGCCAGAGGCTGGAAGAGACTTACCTTTTTTTTCATTTTTTTTATCATTACAAGCAGCAATGGCTATCACTACAAATAGAATAGAAAATAATTTCTTCATTTTTTAAGTATATAAGATGGTTCTTTAGTGTTAAAGATTTAATCAAAAACAATACCGTTTTACCCTTTTGGTATTTTTAAAATCATTCCGGGTTTTAAACTATTGCTTCTGAGTTTATTATGTTGTTTGATATTATCTGCAGATACACCTGGATATTTTTTAGCAATTCCATAAAGTGTATCGCCAGAGCGCACTTTATAGCTTCCAGCTGTTTTGTAACTAGTTTTACTACTAGACGAACTTGTATTAGTAGATTTTTTCTTTTTAGGAACTTTTATCGGATGATTTGGGTAAATAATTAATCGCTGACCTATTCTTAGGTTATTAGATTTTAAACCATTCCAACGTTTAATTTTACTAACTCCAACTCCATATCTTCTTGCAATTTTTCCTAAAAAATCTCCTTTTCTAACTCTATATCTAATTCTATTAGGAGTATTTACTAAATCATCTAATGGTTTTTCTCTGGTATTAAATGCTTGATGAGCATAATCGTAAATTTCATTTTCATGAGAAACAAACTTACCAATGTATTGCTTTGGCAGTCTCAACAAATAATTCTCTCCTTTTACTACCGGTATAATATCTAATTTATAAGATGGGTTTAAAAACTGAAGATCTTCCATCTTAATATCGAATAGTTGAGAAACATGCTCTAAACCTAATTTCTTTCTTACACGTATAGTATCTGTTTCAAAATAACGTACTTCGGGTACTTCAGGTTTAAAATTATGTTCCTTTGCATATTCAAATACATACATAGTGGCCTGAAATATTGGTACATATCCTGCAGTTTCTCTTGGTAAAAACGGACGTATATTCCAATAATTTTCATGTCCTCCAGAGCGTCGAATGGCTTTAGATACATTTCCAGGACCAGAATTATACGATGCTAATGCCAAATCCCAATCGCCAAATCGTTTGTAAACTCTTGTTAGATATTCACAAGCTGCAATAGTAGATTTTTCTAAATCGCTACGTTCATCTACATACGAATTTACATCTAAGCCATGTTCTTTACCTGTTGGATACATAAACTGCCATAAACCTGTTGCCCCTACTCTAGATTTAGCTCTAGGGTTTAAAGCAGATTCAACAATTGCCAAATACTTAATTTCTAGAGGCATGTTATGTGCGTCTAAAATCTTTTCGAAATGAGGAAAGTAAAACTCACTTAAAGCCATTAAGCGTTCTAAAGATTTTTTTCTATTCTTTAAGAATCGTTTAATAACACTATGTAAAATAGGATTGTATTCTATATGAAAAGGTGTTTTATCGTTTAACCTCGCCAAACGATTTATTAAGGTGTCTTTAGGTAAATCTGGGTAATATAGTGTATCTGTTACCTCTGCTAATCGAATATTATTTACTGTTGCATATAAATCGTTACTATACAAATCTTTAAGCCAAAGACTATCTATATTTTTAGCATAATCGTGATCTGGTACATTCTGAATTTTAGCTTTTAACTTATCGAATTTTATTTTCAGTAACTCTTTAGCGTCTAAAGTATCTATAACTACATAAGTAGAGTCATTCTCTCTTCTTCTAATGAATGAAACATCATCTTTTTGTATGGTATCTATAATTGGCTTAACAATTATTTCTTTATTAACTAAATCTAAATTCTTCTTTATAAGAGTATCTTTTGTTACTACAGAAAGGCTGTCTTTTATTTTCTCTGATATATTTATTCTCTTTACAGAATCCTTATGTACTATTTGAGTAGCTTGCTCAATCAGTGTATCTTTTATTTTTTCAGGTGCTGGAACAGAGTCTAATGTAATTTCTTGTCCGTAAGAAATAGAAATTAATAAGAAGAAAAATATATAGTGAATTTTCATAGTTTTTATTGGTTACAACGGAATTCTTGCTAAAATAGTGTAAAATTTTAAATCGTAACATAAACAAATAAAGCAAGACTAATGTCCTGCTTTATAAGTACAACCAAAAATAATTCTGTTAAGTAATCTAAATAAGTTTATTTTATTAACCCAAAATTATAAACACAATGAAAGAACGTTACTACTTAACAAGTACAAATCTAACTCAATAAAACACGGTTATCATTAATTAAAAGTTGTGCTTGAGTTATGAAAAAGTTAGCTGAATATACAACTCCCTTAAGTTCATTTAGTTTGCTTTTTATTTTCAATTTTTACATCATTAATGGCTAATCAATTTATAAAAATTCGGGCGCAAAAGTAATATTTTTTATGCTTGCACAATATTTACAAATTGTTAATTTACAGTTATTTAAAGATGAAGTGTTGAAATTATCCGACGAAAAACGTGTTTTTTACAAACTATTTTCATACATTTAGTATTCTGTTGGCATAATAATTGAATAATTATAAGCACACCAATAGTTAGTTACTATGAATCATCAAGCTTTATTAGACAAACAAATTCATATTCTTTCTTCATCAAATTCAATTGATGAAAAAAGAGGTTTGGGTGCAGAAATATTAGAACTTTTTAAAGAGGCTAGTAGTTCTGTTGAAATTCCAGTTGCTGTAAAACTAAATGCCATGTTAGCCTTAAGAGAGGCTATAGATGAGTTTATTATTCACGATAATACTGTAAGTAGAACTGCTTTAGAAAATAATTACCAATATATTAGTAATTTGTTATACAACAGCGAAGAAGCTGCTTAAACAGTTATATTAACTCTTAAAAATTTTGATAAATAAAAAACAAAGCCCTCCGAAGAGAGCTTTGAACCCAATATTAAAATCTTACACGAGATTCTTTAATACAATAATGAAACAAGTACCTTTTTAAAAACCCTACCTTTATTATTAATTTTATAAAACCTTCGTATCTTAGTTCATAAATATTCAATAATGAAAAATCTATTTTACATTCTCTGCTTCCTATCATTTTTTGCCAATGCTCAAGAAAATGTATTAGAAAAAACCTTTTCTAATTTGATTAATAAAACTTGGTTTGCAGAAGGTAATTGGGGAGACGGAAGTAAATTTAAACAACAAGTTACATTTTCTTACTCGCTAGACAAAACAATTATTCTTGCTAATGCTAAAGGGTATACTAATAAAGAACAAACTAAGTACGGTAATAGAACTCATGGTATAAGAAAGTTTAATTCAGAAACCAATACCATAGAGTTTTGGGAGTTCGATGTTTTTGGCGGACTTACAAAAGGGAATGTGTTTTTAGAAAATAAGAATATTGTATACCAATATCTATACGGAAAATCTATTGTTACAGATATGTGGGAATATGTAAATGATAATACTTATAATTTTATTGTTGGTAATTATGTTAATGGTAAATGGAATCAAAAATATTTAGAAACCAAATTCAACCTAGTTAGATAATGAACAATAAATACTTATCTTTTACTACTGAAAGATTAATTTTAAAGCCAACTTCTTTAGATGATGCAGAATTTATTTTAGCATTACACAATACACCTTTATGGTTGCAATTTATTGGCGATAGAAAAACACATACTATTGAAGATGCTAAAAACTACATAAAAACTAAAATGTTACCACAATTGCATAAGTTTGGTTATGGTAATTATACTGTAATTAGAAAAAAAGATAATGCAAAAATAGGTACATGTGGTTTATTTAACAGAGATGGGGTAGAAGGCATCGATATTGGTTTTGCTTTCTTACCAGATTATCATAACCAAGGCTATGCTTATGAAAGTGCTAACATAATTAAAGAAGCTGCTATTACTAATTTCAATATAAAACAATTAAGTGCTATTACTATGAAAGAAAACTTAAATTCACAAAAATTATTAGAAAAATTAGGTTTGGTTTATATTAAAGACATTTTAATACCAGATGATAATGAACTATTAATGCTTTATAAATTAGTGAAAAATTAATTTATATTAGTAAACACTCCTTTTTTAACTTTACTTTTTAATATCAAATCTTTAAATAAATTTTGTTTTGAGATTTGTCTTTTTTAATTTAGAATTATTCATTTAACTATATATAATTATGAGAAAAATAACAGTATTACTAACATTTTTATGCTTTGGTTTATTTGTTAACGCACAAGAAATTTCAGAAAATGCTATCGGATTACGTTTAGGTGACAGCGACGGGTTAGGTGCCGAAATATCTTATCAAAGAGCAATTGGCAGTAATAACAGAATAGAAGCTGACTTAGGATGGAGAAACTCTAAAGATGTAGATGCTTTTAAATTAACCGGACTTTACCAATGGGTATGGAATATTGATGGAAATTTTAACTGGTACGCTGGTGCCGGTGGAGGTATTGTAAGCTGGAGTCATGATAAATCTGATTCAAGTGGTACAGCCATTTTTGCTGCTGGGGATGTAGGTATAGAATATAATTTTGATATTCCTTTATTGTTATCATTAGATATACGACCAGAATTAGGTTTTGATGATAAATACAGTGACGATTTAGACTTAGATATTGCCTTAGGTATTAGATATCAATTCTAGTTATTTGAAACCTATATAATACTAAAAACAGCTCGCTAATTAAAAAGCGAGCTGTTTCTTTTTTAATACTCCTTAATTAGGATTATCATTTTACTATTTTATTAATCCTGGGCTGAATTATCCAAATACCAATGGGGTAAAAACAGATGATTCTACTTAATCTATACTGTTTGCAAACTCATATTTTCTTACCAAATAAGATTATTTGTATCTTAGAATTTATGATACACAAACTTCATTTTTCAATTGACATTAAAGCAGATACTAAGCTTATCTGGAAGGCACTATGGAATGATCATTATTATCGTAATTGGACTGGTGTTTTTTTTGAAGGCTCTCATGCTGTTACTAATAATTGGGAAGAAGGGAGTATTGTACATTTTCTTGCTCCAGACAAAAACGGTATTTACAGTAATATAGAAAAACACATACCCAATAAAACCATCCTTTTTAAACATATTGGATTGGTAAAAGAGGGGAAGGAAATAGCTATTGATGATGAAACTAAAAAATGGACTGGAGCTTCAGAAAGTTATACCTTAACGGAAGAAAAAGATTATAATATTCTTACTGTAGAAATAGATGTTCTTGACGAACATTTAGACTTTATGAAAGAGACTTTTCCAAAAGCACTAGAAAGAATAAAAAGTAATTGTAACTCTATTTCAAGTTTTAATCTTGATGAAGCTGTTAGCTTACTAAGTTCAACTCCAACTACTTTGATTTCGTTCTTAAAAGATTTACCTGAAAATTGGATTCATCAAAATGAAGGAGAAAATACTTGGAGTCCGTTTGATATTATAGGACATTTAATTCATGGTGAAAAGACTGACTGGATACCTAGAACTCGGATTATTTTAGAAAACCATTCCGACAAAAAATTTGCCCCTTTTGATCGCTTTGCTCAGTTTGAAAATAGTAAGGGAAAAACACTTCATGAATTGTTAATGGAGTTCAAAAAACTAAGGAAAGAAAATCTTATTTTTTTAAAAACATTAAAAATAACTGAACAAGACCTTCTTAAAGAAGGCATACATCCCGAATTTGGCACTGTTACTTTACAACAATTACTAGCTACATGGGTAACTCATGACTTAGGGCATATTGCTCAAATAGCTAAGGTAATGGCTAAAAAATATAAAAATGAAGTAGGTCCTTGGTCTGCTTATATTAAAATAGTAAACGAATAAACGTCATAAAAAAAGCCCTCAAAAAGAGAGCTTTTATATAATTTATTCAATAATTTTTAAGCTAATATAGCTGCAATGCCTGGTAATGTTTTTCCTTCTAAACTTTCTAACATTGCACCACCACCTGTACTTACATAACTTACTTTATCTGTAAATCCAAATTGCTTAGCAGCAGCAACAGAATCACCTCCTCCTACTAAAGAGAAAGCACCATTATTTGTAGCACTTGCAATAGCATTACCTAAAGCTATCGTGCCTTTAGAAAAGTTTTCTAATTCAAAAACTCCTAATGGCCCGTTCCATAATATAGTTTTAGAATTAGCTAATACATCAGCAAACTTTTTATTAGTTGCTTCTCCTACATCTAAGCCCATCCAACCATCAGGTATTTTAGTTGTATCAACTACCTGAGTATTAGCATCGTTAGAAAAAGCATCTGCAATTAATGCATCTTCTGGTAAATGAATCTGTACTCCTTTTTCTTCAGCTTGTTTTAAAATACTTTTTGCTAAATCTAAATAATCATCTTCTACTAAAGAGTTTCCTATTTCTCCACCTAAAGCTTTAATAAAAGTAAAAGTCATTCCACCGCCAACTATAATGTGGTCTACTTTGTCTAAAATATTTTCTATGATCGTTATCTTAGAAGATACTTTTGCGCCACCTAAAATGGCTGTAACAGGCTTTTCACCTGTTTTCATTACCTTATCTATACTTTCAATTTCTTTGGCTAATAAATTACCAAAACATTTATTTCCTTCAAAAAACTCAGCTATAACTGCTGTAGAAGCATGCGCTCTATGAGCAGTACCAAAAGCATCATTTACATAAATATCTCCCAATTTAGCTAATTGCTCAGCAAAAGCTTTATCTCCCTTTTTCTCTTCTTCATGAAAACGTAAATTTTCTAATAACAAAATTTCTCCATCTTGTAAATTAGCTATAGCTTCTTCTGCATCTGCTCCTATGCAGTTATTTACAAACTTACATTCAACACCTATTACTTCAGATACTTTACTGATAATGTGACGCAAAGAAAACTCATCTTGAACACCTTTTGGTCTTCCTAAGTGTGACATCAATACGCAACTACCTCCATCTTCTAAAATCTTAATAATTGTAGGCTTCGCTGCTTCAATTCTAGTAGCATCTGTTACCTTAAATTCGTCATTTAACGGCACATTAAAATCTACTCTTATTAAAGCCTTTTTATTCGAAAAGTTGATATCTTGAATTGTTGTCATGTTGTTTATTTTTTGGCAAAGGTAGGAAAAAATCAAGGTTTTAAAATAAAAGGTTTTGGCTTAATAATTCTACTATTTAAAACTTAAAAAAACACTACATTTGCTTCTATGAGGTTTGAAGAAATTATTGGTCAACAACATCTAATATCGCACTTAAAAACAAGTGCAGATAATGGTCGTATTCCTCATGCACAATTATTTGTTGGTCCAGAAGGTTCTGGTACTCTTGCTACTGCAATTGCTTATGCAAGGTACTTACTTTGCGGACTAGATAATGAAGCTTGCCATTTAAAGTTTGATCATTTATCTCATCCCGATTTACATTTTGCCTTTCCAGTTGCAACTAATGATAAAGTTAAAAAACATCCTGTAAGTAATCTATTTTTAGATGACTGGAGAACTTTTATTAAAGAACAACCTTACGGTAATTTATTTGACTGGTACAAATTATTAGGTGTAGAAAATAAGCAAGGTCAAATAGGAGTAGATGAAGCTCAAGATATTGTTAAAAAACTCTCTTTAAAATCGTATGAAGGTGGTTATAAAATTATGCTAATTTGGATGGCAGACAAGCTAAACAATTCATCTGCTAATAAATTGCTTAAGTTAATTGAAGAACCGCCCGAAAAAACTGTTTTCTTACTAATTACAGAAAATGAAGAATTAATTATAAATACCATTCGTTCTCGTTGTCAAGTTTTACATTTTCCTGCTCTACAAGAAAGTGCTATTCAAAAAGCGTTGCAAGAACAACATCAATTAACCGAAACAGAAGCTATTAAAATAGCTCAACAAGCTAATGGTAATTATAACAAAGCAATTGATTTTATAAACCAAGATTCTGAAGATTTAATTTTTGAAGAATGGTTTATTACTTGGGTTAGGGCAGCTTTTAGAGCTAAAGGAAATAAAACTGTTATTAACGATTTAATAGGATGGAGCGAAACCATTGCTAAAACAGGAAGAGAAACACAAAAGCAATTTCTACACTACTGCATTAATTTTTTTAGACAGGCACTGCTACAAAACTATACTGCTACTAATTTAGTTTATTTAGAACCGCAGACTAATAACTTCTCTCTACAAAAGTTTGCTCCTTTTGTTCATGGCAATAATATACTAGCTATAAATGAAGCCTTAAACAATGCTATTTATCATATTGAGCGAAATGGTAATGCTAAAATTATTTTAACCGATTTATCTATACAATTAACAAGGCTACTTCATAAAAAAGATACATCTACTACCTAAAAATTCAATCTAAAAACTAGGTTAGGGGTAATGCCTAAACCAAAATTAGTTTGTTCTACAATTCTTACTGAGTTGTTATTAGAACTTGAATCTAATCTAAATGTCTTTTCAAGCTCGTTTTTTCTGTCGTAAATATTAATTACAGAAAAACCTATTCTACCCTTAACATTGTTTTTTTTAGAGAAGAGAAAGTCATAAACAACACTTGCATCTAATTTATGATATGTTTTTAATCTCAACGCATTCTGTTCATCGTAGTCTATTAGGTTTGCGTCTTGATTCACTCCTTTTGGGTTAGTATAGGGCTTTCCTGTTGAAATGCTCCAACCTAATGAAAACTGAAACTTATTATACTTATAAGTATTAGATAATGATAATACGTGTGTCTGATCAAAATTACCTAGATAAGCTTTTCCGTTATTTACTTCATCAAAAAAATAATTTGTTTTACTTAATGAATAACTTAACCAAGTTCTAAAGTCTTTCACTTGTTTTTTTACTAAAAAATCTATTCCAAAAGATTCACTTTTACCTTTATTAAAACTATCTGCATCATCATCTGGCTGAACACCTGCAGTATTAAATATTTCTTTAAGAGCAGTTAATCCTTTGGTTTTTTTATAATATGCATCTACATCTAATTTCCAACCTTGCTCTTCAAATAAAAACCCTATCGAAAATTGTTTGCTATTCATTATTGGTCTATCATTATCTGCTAATACCCATAGACTGTTTCCAAGTCCTAAATAGTTTTGGTTAGTCGATAAAACCTTGCTAATTGTTTGATTTTTGGTTTCATAAGATGCTTTTATATCCCAAAAATTATTTAATTTTCTATTAATATAAAGTCTTGGTTCTATTAAGCTTTTGTTCAATGATGAGATTTTACTTGCTCTTAAGCCAGCTTGAAAGGTCCATTTATTTTGTAAATAAACATACTCAGTAAATAAAGAATGTAAATTGAGTTTATCGTCATCTTTGTCTAAAAATGGGTTTGAATTATTATAGTCTGTATCTATCTGATAAATAATATCATTTGAACTCATATCGTATCCTAAACGAAATACATGATGTTTATTTTGAGCATATTGTAAACCTATGGTAAATCCTTTATCTTTAATTTCATTAGCGGTATTAGACTTATATAAATCATCTGGTCCGAAAGTATCTTCATAAAAATAAGCCGATGTATAATTAGAAATATAACCCGTAGTATTTAACTTAACATGATCTGATAATGTTGCATCCCATTTAAAATTAAATCCATTATTAGTAAGATCTAAATCATCTGCTGAGTTTAAATCACTAGGTTCAGACCCTTCAAAAGTATAAGTAGTTTTAGATTTATAATCTAATTTATTAGTTACCCATAAACTACTAAAACTAAGTGTGTGTTTCTCATTCGGTTTCCAAAGTAATTTTAAATTATAGTCTGTAAAATAAAAACGATTTTTTAGTTCTTCAAATTCTGTATCTGCTGTTAATGTTCCGCCACCATCTATTTTGGTGTTTTGAAACACTTTATTGCTCATTTTTTGAAAAGTAATGCTATTAAGTATATCTGAGTAAGAACGTCTAGCAGAAGTAGTTAAACTCAATTTATTTTTAACTAAAGGAGCTTTTATGAATACATCTGCATGAACTAAATTAATTCCTATACCAGCTTCGAGGCTATCAGGTAGTTCTTCAGAAGAACGAATATCTACAACTCCAGAAATTCTATCTCCATATTTTGCACTGGTTCCAGATCTAAATACATTGATTGTTTCTGTTATATATGGGTTAAAAGCTGATATTTGACCAAAGAAATGACCTTGATGATACATTTTTATACCATCCCACAGCACTAAATTTTGATCTGGTGTCCCGCCTCGTATATGTATATCTGAAGCAGTTTCTGTAGGACTCGAAATTCCAGGTAGCATTTGCAAACTCTGTAGTACATCTGGTTCTGTTAATCCGGGTAAAATCCCCAATTTACTAGGGCTTACTTTTATTGATCCGTCGTCTTCATTCTTATCAAAACCAACAGTTAAATATTCTGCATTTAATAAAACTTCATCCAGATTAAATGCTTGAGTTAGTAGTATTGCAGATTCATCTTTCTTTAATATAATATTAGATTCATCTATTTTTTGTGAACTAATTAATACCTGTTTTTCAAGCAAGTTTAATATATCATCTAAAGATGCTTCTCCAGAAAAATTAAAAGTTTTTCCTTCTAATATTTCACTATTAAAAGAAAAACGAACTGAAAATTTTTCTTCTAAATCTTTAATAACTGTAACCAAAGATTCCTCTTGATACACTAAATTTTGATTTTGTGCAAAAAGAGGAAAATTTAAAAATAATATAAAGATTATGAATACTTTCTTCATTAATACTTCTGAATACTAACCTTTTGGTCAGCATCAAAGGTATAAGGAATTTCCATAGTATCAAAAACTGTTGTTAAAGCAAGTTTTAAATTAGAGTGAGAAAAGCGACCTGTAAATTTAGCATTTTTAAGATTTTCTTTTCCTTTAATGCTAATACCATATTGGCGTTCTAGCTCTTCTACTACTTGTAAAATAGCAATAGAAGTAAAGCTACTTTCCTGAGCAATCCAACTAGGATTTTGCTCAGATATATTCAATAAATTTGTTTTATTTTGTTGGATATTAAAAGCCTTTCCAGGAGTTAAAACTTGTTTCTCATTACCTGCAATTACTTGTACTTTTCCTTCATAACAAATAACTTGGTAAAATTTATTTCTTGAGTTTACGGTAAATTCTGTTCCTAAAACAGTAACTGTACCTTCTTTAGTAGTAACAGAAAAGGTAGATCCTTTTTTTACTTTAAAAAAAGCTTCTCCTTCTAACTCTAAACTTCTTCCCCAATTGTATTTTTTATGCGTAATTTTTGAATCGGCATTTAATTGTGCAATAGATCCATCTGGTAACTCTATTGTATTTTGTTGTGCTAAATCAGTACTATAACTTGTTTCCTGAAACATAAACATAGCTCCTAAAAACAAAACTAAACAAGCTGCTGCTGCATATGCCCAGTTAGGTATTAAACGTCTAACCTTTACTTCTTGCTTTTCTTTTTGTCTTTCTATTTTAGCTAAAGTAGCTTTAAAATTAGCTTCTTGATTATATGATGGTGCTTCTAAATGGGCAACTCCATCTAAAATCATTTTATATTCAGAATAAGCAGAAGATGCTTTAAATTCAGCCAATTCATTGGTCGTCAGTTCACCCGAAGCCCATCTAGCTAAAAAAGTATCGTCGTATTGCTGTTTCATGTTTTTTTGTCTTAAAATTGTATAGCTAAAACAGTTGTTTATTAAAATACCCTACCTTTTTACTTAAAAAAAGTAATCTCTTCTCGTAAACTTTTCAATGCACCATGCATTCTTTTTTCAACTGCCTTTACAGATATATCTAACATTTCTGCTATTTCTCTATACTTCTTTTTTTCTATTCTATTTAATAGAAAAACTTCTCTTTGTTTTTCTGATAAATTAGCAATGGCATTATTTAATTCTTCCTGAAACTCTTTTTCTCTATATTTAAACTCAGGGTTTTCATAATCTGTATCATTTACTAATGCTTTCTGATGTTTTAATTTTACCTTTTGATGTGCCACATCATTTAAAAAAGCATTGTTGGCTACTGTAAATAAAAAAGATTTTGCTTTTTCAAAAGGTACTTTTGTACAATTATTCCACAGCTTAACAAAAGCATCTTGAGCTAAATCATCTGCTTGGTCTGGATCACCACATTTGTAATAAATGAAGTTACGAATACCTTTAGAGTAAGTATTAAATACTTGCTCAAAAATATGTTGTTCACAAACTGAATTATTCTTCTCCATTAAAATTAAAATTGGGCTACCTAATTTAGATGTGTTAAATCTAAGGAATTTCTAGCTAAATCAATAATAAATTATACAAACACCATAAAAGCTATTATTCTATAAATCTATAAAACAAGTAGGGTATTTTAATAAACAACTGTTTTATAACATATTAACATTAAAATAGATATTTATGAAGCCCCTTAAAAGAATATTGCTGTTAGCATTACTTATTATACTAGCAGCTTGTAGCAATGATGACTCTGATGATTTTAACACTAACAACCAAAGTGGATTAGTAGAAAATAATAATGGAGGTCAGAACGGAAATGATAGTTCTTCTAATAACGGAGGAAATGAAACTGGAGGAAGCCAAGAAATAGGAAATGATGGAGAAATAACTTTATATAAAGTTTCTGGTAGTTCTATAACTAAAATTAAAGACTATCAAGTAAGCGGACAAAATTTATCTTACCAACAAGATACTTCTAAACACAATGAAATATGGGAATTGATAAAAAAAATTGTTCCTACCAACTATTTATCTAAAATGAATGAATTTTTAATTTATTCTGGTCAGGCTAATGGTACTGCTGGTTTTGTTATAGAAACTAATTCTGATCTTTCTAAATGGAAAATGGGAATAGCTATAGATTATGCTTACCAAGGAGGTTTTAATACTAATGGAGAATTGGCTTATACTATCATTCATGAATTTGGACATATTTTAACCTTAAATAATGACCAATTAAACGCTAGTATTTCTAGAGAAAATTGTAGCAATTATTATCCAGGTGAAGGTTGTGCAAATAGCGATGCATACATCAATAAAACTTATCAAAATTTTTGGGCAGATATTTGGAGTCAATATCAAGAAGCAAAAAATGGTGGTCAGAATGCTATGCAGAATTTTTATAACACTTATCAAGATCGATTTTTAACACAATATGCTTCTACAAACCCTGGTGAAGATATAGCCGAAATATTTGCAGTATTTGTTACCAGAAATAGTGGTGCTAACGGATCTAGTAAAGCAGAACAAAAAATTCAGTTATTTTATAACCATTCAGAATTGGTTTCAATACGCAATTTTATTAGAGGCAATTTAAATTCTAAATCGAGTAGAGGAGGATTTACATTACCTGCTCCAGGAAGCTGGAAACAAGCCAACAGAATTGGTAATCCTCATAAAAAGTGTGGCCATTAATTAACCTAAAATAATCATTCAGAATAGTATATGTTCTGAATGATTATAATATAAATTCTTATTATGAAAATATATATAATTATAGCATTTAGCTTATTGATTTTCTCATGCAAAAGCAACCAACAATTATCTCCAAAAAATTCTTTAATAAGCATATCTAAAAATCCTTGTCTTAAAAACTGTGAAGTTTCAGATTTACATTTTTATTCTGATGGAACTTTTATATATAATGGGGTTTTAAATACCCATTTAAATGGTAATTATAAAGGAAAAATAAGTCTTAAAGAATTATCGGAAATTAAAAATACATTGAATGAATTATCTAAAGATATACCATTAATTAAAGGAAGAGATATTCCTTCTATAACTATTAAATATGAGTCTGCTAATAAAACTTATCATGCAAATCATAAAGAATTAAAAAACTTAAAATTAATAACTGAAAAAATAGTTAGCTCAATTAAATAATAATATAGTAAACTGTACAACTAAAAAGCTCGCTAAAATAATTAGCGAGCTTTTTATAAATAATAATATAAAAAATCTTATTATTTATTATCAGAGTATTCTTTATTTAATTTTTCTATTACAGCTTCTGTTATATCATTTTTATCAGAACCATATAAAACACTTCCTGCTTTATTTTTTCCAAATATATAGCTATAGCCATTTGCCTTTCCATAATCTTCTATTGAAGAATCTACTTTAGATAACAAAGAATCTATTTTTGTTTGAAAATTTTTAGAAATACCTTGTTCTTCCATTTGAAGCTGTTGTTGCAAAAATTGTTGTTTCTGTCCTAAAGATTGATACATTTCTTGTGCTTTAGCCTTGGCTAATTTATCAGCTTTAGCTTGAAATTCTTGAACCTCTATTTGAAATGCTTTACCTACACTATCTTTCTTTTTACCAAAAGATTCAATCTTAGTATTGTATTGAGCTTCTAAATCTTTTTTCTCCTGAGATTCTTCTATTAATTTTTCGTTATCTACGAAAGCAGTTTTTTCTTGTTGGCAAGAAAAAAACAAAATAGAACCTAAGGCAACTAAAACTAATTTTTTCATTGTAGTATATTTTAAAATTGAAAATTTATCTGTTTGTATTGTTGGCGAAAGTACTAAAATCTAAAATTTATAAATACTCTATTATGAGTGAAAATATTATAATTTTACCATTATAAATATAATTTATTATTACAAAATGTAATTATAAATAAAATAAATAATTATATACAATAAATTAGTATTTTTTAAAAGATTAAAATAAAATAGTAATACAAATAGATATCTTTTATATAAAACTCTCTTAAAACAGCTTTAAAATCGATTTTAACTATTTTTAATTACATAAATTAAAGAAGAGTACTCTTTTGAGCTTAGTGCTTTAAAATTTGATGACAAACCAATATAAAAAGCTTTAAGATAATTCATTTTCCCTGTTTTATATTTTTCACTTAACATGGAAACATAATACGAATCGAATTTCATTGGAAGCGATTTTTTTAAATTCATATCAATTTTAGAAAAAAGCAACTGAATAGATTTTTTAGAAAAATGCCATAAGTGTCTAGGTACATCATATGCTGCCCAAAACTCTTGATAGTAATTAGCATCGAAACTTTTAAAATTAGGAACAGCAATTATTAAAACACCATTTTCTTTTAATAGAGATTTAAATAATGAAATATGTTCTTCTAAATTTGGTAAGTGTTCTAAAACATGCCAAAGAGTAATTACATCAAAACTATGCTTTTCAAAATCTTTTAATTTATCTATATCAAAAACTTTATTTTTTGTTTTTGAGTTTGCAATAGTTCTAGCAGATTGGTTTGGTTCTATACCTGTAACATTCCACCCATCTTTTAAACAAGTAGAAAGAAAATCTCCTGTACCACAACCAACATCTAACAAGCTAGCTTTTTTAGTACTATTAATTGTTTCTTTTTCTAATTGTGAATTTACTAAACTCAATTTTTTATTAAGAGAGTAGGAGCGAACCCAATGATAAACTTTTTCAAAAAAATTACGTTTCGTATCTGTATGAGAAATATAATCTTCTGTTTCATAATAAGAAGCTAATTGATCTGATTTTGGTTGTGGAGTAGTAACCAACATATCTAATTCTGAATTATAAACTAATTCAAATAATTCTTTAGAAACAGAATGATCTTTAACAGTTAAATTTTTCAATTTTTATTCTTCTATTTTATTAACTAATTCTACATCTAGTAAAATAGATAATTCAGATCCTTTAATTAAAACTTCATCACTATTCTTAGATTTAAAAACAATTTCATTTCTATTATTTTCATCAAAAAAACGGATAACATAAAAATCAAATGATGATGATGATCCTAAAGATGAAACTGTACTAAAATCGTTTGAATGACTATAAGATTGACCGAATAAAGATATATAATCGGGGTATAGTATTTCCTTTTTAAAAGAAAATATTTTAATATTAAATAGATTTACATTTAATCTATTTTTGAAATTCTTAAAAATTTCTATTTCAAAATTTAGTCCTAAAAAAATAATACCCAATAAGAAAACAGTAAGTCCAATTATTAAATTTTCTATAGAAGCTACTATACCAAATAAAATAAATCCAATACCTAAATAATTAGATTTTGGATTTTTAAATTGTTTAAATTTTATACTATTCATATAAAACGTTCCACGTGGAACAATTTATTTTTAACGTCCTAAAAATACCAATAAAACAGAAATATCACTAGGTGAAACTCCAGATATTCTTGAAGCCTGACTAATGGTTCTTGGTTGTATTTCAGCTAATTTAATTTTTGCTTCGGTTGATAGAGATTTTAATTTAGTATAATCAAAATTAGCAGGTATTTTTACATGCTCTAATCGATGTAATTTATCTGCATTTACTTTTTCTTTAGCAATATAGCCTGCATACTTTACTTGAATTTCTGTTTGCTCTAATATTTCATTATCTAAATTATGGTCTTGAATATACTTTTCTACAGAAGCAACTTTACGCATATCATTCAAATCTATTTGAGGTCTGGCAAATAACTTAAACATTTTATCTTGTTGTTTAACTTTAGTAGATCCTTTAGCTTCTAATACATCATTAATTTCATCTGGTTTAACACTAGTTTCCTTAAAGAAGTTTACAAAATTTTGAGATTTAGTTTGCTTTTCTTCCATTCGTTTCATTCTCTTTTCAGAAGCAATTCCTAAATCATAACCTTTAGGTGTTAACCTAAAATCTGCATTATCTTGTCTTAATAAGGTTCTATATTCTGCACGAGAAGTAAACATTCTATAGGGCTCTTCTGTACCTTTCGTTATTAAATCGTCTATTAAAACACCTATATAAGCTTCATCTCTATTTAATATAAAAGCCTCCTTTTCTTGAACTTTTAAAGCTGCATTTATACCAGCCATCATTCCTTGAGAAGCAGCTTCTTCATAACCAGTTGTTCCATTAATTTGACCAGCAAAAAATAAACCTGATACTAACTTAGTTTCTAAAGTATGGGTTAACTGAGTAGGAGGGAAGTAATCATACTCAATTGCATAACCCGGTCTAAAGAACTTAACATTTTCGAAACCAACTACAGATCGCAACGCTTTAAACTGAACATCTTCTGGTAGAGAAGTAGAAAAACCATTGATATAATATTCACAAGTATTCCATCCTTCTGGTTCTACAAATAGTTGATGTCTATCTTTATCTGCAAAACGATTTATTTTATCTTCTATAGAAGGACAATAACGCGGTCCTAAACTTTTAATTCTACCATTAAACATTGGAGATCTGTCAAAACCTTCTTTTAGTAAATCATGAACAAGAGGACTTGTATAAGACATATGACAAGGTCTCTGTTCTTTCAAAACTTGTGTTTCATCAGAATACGAAAACTTTTCAGGATGTTCATCACCTGGTTGAATAATCATTTTAGAAAAATCTAGACTTCTACCATCAACACGTGGAGGAGTACCGGTTTTCATTCTACCAGATTCAAAACCTAATTCTACTAATTCTTCTGTAATTCCTTTTGAAGCAGATTCCCCAGCTCTACCACCACCAAATTGCTTGTCACCTATATGTATCAAACCATTAAGGAAAGTACCATTAGTTAGGACTACTGTTTTACCTTTAATTTCAATTCCTAATGAAGTTTTAACTCCAGCAATAGAATTATTCTCAATTAACAAACCAGAAATCATCTCTTGGTAAAAATCAAGATTAGGAGTTGCTTCTAACATTAATCTCCATTCCTCTGCAAAGCGCATTCTATCTGATTGAGCTCTTGGGCTCCACATAGCAGGCCCTTTACTCTTATTAAGCATTTTAAATTGTATAGCAGTTTTATCGGTAACGATACCCGAATAACCACCTAGTGCATCAATTTCTCTTATAATTTGTCCTTTAGCTATACCTCCCATAGCTGGATTACAAGACATTTGTGCAATGTTTTGTAGGTTCATAGTTACTAATAGGGTAGAAGCACCCATATTTGCCGCTGCAGCCGCAGCTTCAGAACCGGCGTGACCACCACCTACTACTATAACATCATATTCACTTGCAAACATAGTATCTATTATAACATAAAATGTTCCACGTGGAACGTATAAGAATTACTGTTCCACGTGGAACATATTAATTTTTTCATTTTCCTTAGCACGCATTAGTTGTGCTTCTTGATCTGTCTTATCTTTATAACCACATAAGTGCAGTATACCGTGAGCCATAACTCTTTTTAATTCTTCCATAAAAGAAACATTGAATTCTAAAGCATTATCAGCAACTCTTTCTGTAGAAATAAAAATATCAGATTGTATATTATTTCCTACGCAGTTATCAAATGTAATAATATCTGTATAGGTATCGTGATTCAAAAATTCAAGGTTTATTTTATGCAGGTATTCATCATCACAAAATATATAATTAATTTCAGATAATTTCTTATCTTCGGAAGTTATAACTTCTTTAATCCATTCTGTAAATTGAGATTCATTTTCTAAAGAAAAATCATTCTCATAATGAAAATTAATCTGTTGCATTATTGAAATATTCTTTAACCTTCTTTTTATAAACCGGTTGCAAAGGTAAGACTTGTCTGTTTAATATTTCAACTTCTTTAAAATATTGTTCTATTTGTGGTATAGATAGTTGTGTATTGTTATAAAATTGTTGCTTATTGGTATTGGCTTCTCTTTTATTTTCTTCTCCCTGTTCTAATGCAGCTTTGTCTAAATTTAAAAGTTCATGCTTTAACTGCTGCATTTGTTTTACCACATCATCACTAAATCCTTTTTCTAATAAGTCATCTTGAATTTTATCCATTTTGTCTAGAAGATTATTCATTTTTCCTTCCAAACCATTTTGCTTTAAAATATCTGATAACTGATTTTTTAGATCTTGTTGTTTCTTGTAAATTTCGAATAATAATTCGGAATTTTCTTCTCCGTCATTTCCTGTTCCTTGTTGGCCTCCTGGCTTATCTCCAGGTTTTTGTCCTTGTTCGTTTTTAGGATTACCTTTTTCTCCAGGTTTTCCTTCTCCTTTATTATCACCTTCTTTTTCACCATTCTTTTCTTTCTTCATTTGTTGCATAAGAGATTCTTGTTCTTGAATGATATCTGATAATTGAAAGCCTTTGCCTCCTGGTTTATCACACTGACCCAAACCGGGCATATTCATTTGCTCTTGCATCTGATTTAATATATCACTTAGCAAATTGGCTAAATTATTAGCAGCAGTTAAAGCATATTGTTGATTCGATCTACCTAAATAAATTTTTAAATCTGCAAATCTTTCTAAAGATTTATCAATATTAAAATGTACGTCTGTAATTTCTTTTGTAATAACCTCAGCTATTTTAGGTTGTCTTAAGGATAAAGCAAATAAACTATCATCAATATGTTGGAAATTTTCTTTTAAAATATACTGCTTTTTTAATTTATTAGGAAAGTCTAAACTACTTGTATTAATGTCTTTAAATACTTCTAAAAGGTTTTCTTGATCAAAAGAATAATGAATTAAATTGTCTAAAATCTGACGCAACATATGTATATCTTCTTCTTGCTGTTGATCTGATGAAGATTGCATTTGTTGTTGCATGTTCATGCTCATTTCTTGCATTTTTTGAGCTGAATTCTTTTGATTCTTTTTAGCTTTTTCTGTTTTTTTCTTTTCTAAATTATCAGAAGCGCTTTGCTGCTCATTGTTAATTTCTTTTTGAAGCTCTTTGTTATCTTCTAATTTCATTGGCTGTTTAAGCTCTTCATTTTCTTTTTTTAAATCTTCTAAATCTTTTTGAAGCTCTGAAAATTGTTTATTTAGCTCTTCTTGCTTTTCTTTAGAATTTTCTTCAGCATTCTTTTCAGATAAACTATTTTGTTCTTTAGCTAATTTTTCTAAGTCTTTAGCTACTTTTTCAAACTTCTTAGATATGTAATAACGCTTAGTTAGCTCTACTATTTGTTCTAAAGACTTTTGATCGTTTTTATTTTGTTTCGATAACTTATCTAATTTTTTAGATAATTCTTCTTGCTGAATTTTATCCTGAAGCTTTTTTAACTCGTCTAACAGTTTTTCTTTCTTTTCTAGTTCCTTTTCATTTTGCTCTAACCTTTTTTGAAGTTCTTCTTTAAAAGGATCTGATTGTTGGTTTTCTTTTTGAAAATTGTCTAAGTTATTTTGTAAATCCTTGTTAAATTTCTTCATCAATTGTTCTTGTTGTTCTTGACGCTTTAAAAACTGTTTCATTTTGTTTTTATCATTCCAATTCAACTTATTTTTTTCTTTATTTAATTGATTCAGTTCTTCTAAGGACTTTTCTTGTTTCTCTAGCTTATCTAAAGACTTATTTAAATTATCTATTGTTTCTTGTTGATTTTCTAGTTGTTGACTTTCTAATTCAGAATCTGTTAATTTTTGATAGGTAAATAACTGACTTTTTGATTTCTTATAACCATGTAAAACATCATTATCTGTTACTTCAAAATAATATTCATAAGCTTTTCCTTGTTCTAAGTTTAAATTATTAGGAAAAACATATGAAAACTGATCAAAATTACCTTTGTTAATAGGTAAGTTTACGCTTTGTTTTAAATTACTATCTACTTGATTATAAATAAGTTGTAGTTTTTTTAATCCATAATCATCAGATATTTTACCTAGAAAATAAATTGTTTGGTTGTCTAAGCTATCTGCTTTAGATTGAACTTGAATTTCAGGGTATTCATCTTTAACAACATCTATTGAATATGCTAACTGTTCGTAATTAGGGATTTCATTATTATGGGTAGATAATTCATAATCTAAATCACTAAAAACTTTATGATTAAAACTAAATTTAGAATTAACTTTTATTAAATTAAAAACAGTGTCTTTTGTTTTAAACTGTATAGCATCTGTTGTTTTAGTATTTAATATCCAATTTATAATTGTTCCTTCTGGTACTATTGCATTTCCAGTATTACTAATCACTTGGTTTTTCTTACCTACATAAGCAGGGTAATTTAATTCCATAGAAAAATTAGTTATACTAGGTACCGATATTGTATGAATAGTATATTCTGGTGAAGATAAATCATTGGCTTCTAATGTAAATTGTAGAGGTTCATTTAAATTAGAAAATTCGTACTCAAAATTGTTAATTCCAACAGGTTTTAAATAATAACTTTCATTTTTAAAATGAATTTTTACATCTGATGGAGCAACTTTTCCTTTTGTACTTACTTGTAAAATAAAAGGTATATTTTCTATTGCTCTCAAATCATCATTCTTAATAATGAAATGAAAAGGAGCAGGAGGAGTATAAGCAACTGTTGGATTCATTACCCTTGTATAACTATCGCCTATAATATTCAGATTTCCTGTTATTTGAAATAACAAAAAGATAAGTAATGGTAATGCTAAGTACTTAATATACTTTTTATTAGAACTTAAATTAACTGCTAATTTAAAAGGTATAGTTTGTAAAATTTTAGCTTTCTGATTAATACTAGCTTCTAATAATTCTGAAGCTTGGCTATCTTTTTTTAATTGTAATAAGTTGGTTAATTTATCGGATACTTCAGGAAAATGATTTCCTATAATTTTAGAAGCTTCATCTTTAGAAATTCTTTTTTGTAAACCCGTAAGTTTGAATAATGGAATACCAATAAAATAATAAACCAATCCTAACTCAACAGCTATAAATAAGCCTAATAAAATAGAGCGATAAATAGGTGATAACCATAAAAAATATTCGAATAAGAGAGTGGCAATAAAATATAACAAACCTATTGCTAGAAAAAGAATTACTCCTTTTACCAACCTACTGGTATAATACTTTTTTATAAAATCTTGTATTTTTTGTTCTATTAAACTATAAGAATTCACCTAACTTATCTATTTACTACTAAATTACAATAAATTATCTATTACTAATTTACTTTTCAATACTCTTAACACTTTTCAACATATATATATATTCTTTTTTTCTTTTTAAAAATTTAAATAAATAATGATGATTATAATGGCTTGTTAATAGTTAACATAACTTTACTTAAAAAGATTTGTAATTCTGTTTTATTAAAAATATTCAACATTATTTACAGGGTTATAAACAAGTTAAACCATTAAAAAACAATAGAAAATAGATTTTATTAAACATATTGTTAATAACTGTAATACACATAAAATTGTAGAAAACTTTTTATAGAAATAGCTGTTAATAACTGTTTAAAACCCGCTTAAAAAAAGTGAAAAACTATTAGTTAAAAATGATGTTTATTTAGATTACGAATTGGATTGTAATTTTTATTGAATAAACAAAAAATACTTCTTAGAAATAATTGTAAACTTATTAACATTAAGGAAATAAAATTAACCCTTAGTTATCAGTTACTTAGCTTTTAGTTAACAATTTATTAAACTTAGAAGAATTTAATAGTGAATTTCTAAAATTAAGAACCGGTAATAGTTATATATAATAATTAAAGATTAAAAATAATTTATAAGAGAATAATGAAGAAGTAAGTTTTTATTAAAAAAATAAAAACAGGTTACTTTATAATTAATAAGATTAAGAATTCAATTAAAAAATAAGCTTAGGATTTTATTTACTAGTAAATGAAGTATAGGAAATAACATTAATATCATTCAATAATTCATTTTCAATTTTATGAAGAATAATAGATTGATTGTTAAGTTTTTCTTTTGCTTTTTTCTTTCTATCCTGAATGTATTTTTCTCTGTAATTGATATACTTTATATAGGAGTTATAAAAATGTACTTGTTGAGTGAAAACTACATCGTTACTACAACTAATATTATATTGTTGTTCTAACCATAAATGAAAAACTTTTATGGTTAAAGAAAATGCACGTTTAGAAAAATAGTTAGAATTCAGCATTACTTAAATATAGTATTTTTTAGTTGAACACCAAAAATCTAAAAACCTAAATATAAAATCATAAATCTTACACTATCTTTGCAGCTTTAAAATTTAGAATATGTCTACAGTTAGAGTTCGTTTTGCGCCGAGTCCGACCGGACCATTACATATAGGTGGTGTTCGTACTGCATTATTTAATTATTTATTTGCTAAAAAACATGGAGGTACTTTTGTATTACGTATAGAAGATACCGACCAAAATAGATATGTAAAAGGAGCAGAACAATATATAAAAGATGCTTTAGAGTGGTGTGGTTTTCCTTATGAGGAAGGTCCTGGTAAAGAAGGAAATTTTGGTCCTTACCGCCAAAGTGAACGCAAACATTTATATAAAGAATATGCTGATAGACTAATTGAAGAAGGAAAAGCCTACTATGCTTTTGATTCGGCTGAAAGTTTAGATACTCACCGTAAAGATCATGAAGCAAAAGGAAAAACATTTATCTACAATTGGCACAACCGATTAAAACTTGATAATTCTTTAGTATTAGATGCTACAGAAGTAGAGCAAAGAATAGCAAGAGGAGATAAGTATGTAGTTCGTTTTAAATCTCCACAGGATGAAATCTTAGTATTGAATGATGAAATACGTGGTGAGATTAAGATTGATACCAATGTATTAGATGATAAAATTTTATTTAAAAGTGATGGAATGCCAACCTATCATTTAGCTAATATTCTAGACGATCATTTAATGGAAATTACACATGTAATTAGAGGAGAAGAATGGTTACCATCTTTAGCATTACACGAATTATTATACAGAGCTTTTGAATGGAAAGCACCAAAATTTGCTCATTTACCATTGATATTAAAACCAACAGGTAAAGGAAAATTAAGTAAGCGTGATGGTGATAAAGGAGGTTTTCCTGTTTTCCCGTTAGAATGGAAAACAGAAGATGGTATAGCTAGTGGATTTAGAGAAGATGGGTATTTACCAGAAGCGGTGACTAACTTTTTAGCTTTCTTAGGATGGAATCCTGGTACAGAGCAAGAGTTATTTTCTTTAGAAGAATTAGTAGAAGCTTTCGATTTGCAAAGAGTTAATAAAGCCGGAGCAAAATTCGATCCAGAAAAAGCAAAATGGTTCAATCAGCAATATTTTGTAAAACAAGACGATGAAACTATTGCTAAAGATTTTATAGCTCGTCATCCAGAGCTTACTGCTAATAAAGAATACATTACCAAAGTAGTTTCTTTAATAAAAGAAAGAGCTGTTTTTACTACAGATTTATGGGATTTATCTTCGTTCTTTTTTGAAGCTCCAACAGAGTATGATGCTAAAGCATTAAAAAAGGCTATTAAAGAGGACACACCAGTTTTATTAAATGAGTTGATAGAAATTGTAAATGGAATAGAGGATTTTTCAGCTGACAATTTACAAGACACTATTAAAGGATGGATTACTAGTAAAGAGATAGGTTTTGGTAAGGTTATGCAACCATTGCGTTTAAGTTTGGTAGGAGCCATGAAAGGACCTGATGTTTTTGAAATAATGAGTCTATTAGGTAAAGAAGAAAGTGTAAATAGATTACAAGCTATTTTAAATAAATAGTATTAATTGATAATAAATAAAAAGCCTCTTATAATCTATAAGAGGCTTTTTATTTATGTATATATTCTTTAGAAATAGAATAAAGCTCCAAACTGGAACATACTCACATTTCCTTTAAAATCTTCGGTATTACCTTCTACATCGTTTAGTTTATTAAGAATATTATTAAAACCATATTGATAATGAACAAAGGCTCTTACTTTTTCTGCTCCAATAGAAAGTCCAACTAAGCCATTGGCATTAATTCCGTTAATATCTACTATATCTTCTGCAGTTAAATTAGCTTTATCTATTAAATAGCTTTCATAACTATCTTTTTCTAACTTCATTTTACTGTTAACCATTAAAACAGGACCTATTTCTGCAGTTAACTTAAAGTTAGATTTATAATTACGGTTATTACCAATTAGCTTATAACCAAAAAGCACTTGTATTTGAGCATTTAACAAACCAAAATCAATATCTTCTGCATTAGCTGTAGCATTTTCTCTACCTTGAATTTTTATTTTATTGTTAGAAATATTCATACCTAATTGTATATCCCAATTGTTATAAAAATCTCCTCTTGTGGCTAATCCACCAATAAATCCATAACTTGGGGTGGTAATAAAATTATCTGTTTTAATATCAAATAAAGTAGCACCTAATTTAAGTCCAAACATATTGTGTTTTCCTTGTCCTCCTCTTCTCTGAGCATGAGTATTAAATGAACTTAATAATAGAAAACAAAGTAGTGTGTAGATTAAAATATTCTTCATAAGTTGTAACTTTAGGGCGCAAATGTATACATATTATGCATAACTAAACTATTATTAACATTTATACTAACGTAATTATGGGTATTTTATTGATTCCAATTCTTTTTTTCGGATTAATCTTACTGATTGCATCCTTTTTCATTGTTAAACAACAAACGGCAGCTGTTATAGAACGTTTTGGTAAGTTTCATAGTATTCGTCAATCAGGTTTACATTTAAAGATTCCTTTAGTAGATAGAATTGCAGGACGTTTAAGTTTAAAAATTCAGCAATTAGACGTAATTGTAGAAACAAAGACAAAAGATGATGTATTTGTACGTTTAAAAGTATCTGTACAGTATAAAGTAATAAAAGATAAGGTATATGAAGCTTTTTATAAGTTAGATTATCCACACGATCAGATTACTTCTTATGTATTTGATGTTGTACGTGCAGAGGTACCTAAAATGAAATTAGATGATGTTTTCTTACGTAAAGATGATATTGCCATTGCAGTTAAGTCAGAATTAAATGATGCCATGATGGAATATGGTTACGATATTATTAAAACATTAGTTACCGATATTGATCCAGATGCTCAGGTAAAAGAAGCAATGAACCGCATTAATGCTGCTGAACGTGAAAAAGTTGCCGCTCAATACGAAGGAGATGCGCAACGTATTTTAATTGTAGAGAAAGCAAAAGCAGAAGCAGAAAGCAAGCGTTTACAAGGTCAGGGTATTGCAGATCAGCGTAGAGAAATTGCTCGCGGATTAGAGGAGTCTGTAGATGTATTAAATAATGTGGGTATTAATTCTCAAGAAGCATCTGCTTTAATAGTTGTTACACAGCATTATGATACTTTACAATCTATAGGAGGAGAAACTAATAGTAACTTAATTTTATTACCAAATTCACCTCAAGCAGGAAGCCAGATGTTAAATGATATGGTAGCTAGTTTTACAGCTAGTAATCAAATTGGAGAGGCAATGAAAAAGAATAACAAAACCAAAGGTAATAAAGGAGCAGATCTAGCTTAAAAACTATTGAATAATATTTAGATCCCGATGTGAATAGCATCGGGATTTTTTAAATAACTAATCATCATGAAAAAAATCATATTTATATTTTTAATAAGTAGTTTCTGCTTATTAACAGCTCAAGAAATTAATACAAAGAAATTAGATTCAATTTTTGATAGAGTAGCCGAACTAGATAAAGGAATGGCTAGTGTTTCTGTTTTTAAAGACGGAAAAGAAGTTTACCAAAAATCATATGGATTTGTAGATGTAAATAATCAAATAAAATCTAATGCTACTACTAAATACAAAATAGGTTCTATTTCTAAAACCTATACTTCAGTCTTAATACTAAAGGCTGTAGAAGAAGGTAAATTATCTTTAAATACAAAATTAGAAAAGTATTATCCTGAACTTCCTAATGCCGATAAAATTACAATTAAACAACTGCTAAATCACTCTAGCGGATTGTTTAATTATACTAGTAAAGATGATTTTATGAGTTGGATTTTAGATGGAGTAACTAAGAAGGAATTACTTACAAAGTTTAAAGAAAACGGAACTGTTTTTGAACCAGGAGAAAAAAACGAATACTCTAATACCAATTATGTTTTATTAGCTTATATACTAGAAAAGATTTATGATAAACCTTTTAAAGAAGTACTTTATAGTAAAGTATTAGCTAAGTTAAAGTTAAAAAATACCTATCATGAAGTAGAAACTAAACCAGAAGATAATGAAGCTTTCTCATTTACTAAAGAGGGTAAAAAGTGGATAAAAGCTCCGGGTTGGAAAATGGAGAATGCTATAGGTGCAGGATCGTTAGTTGCTACGGCAACTGATGTTAATATTTTTATGGATGGATTATTTACCAACAATATAATTAATCAGGCTAGTTTAGAAGAAATGAAAACTATGACCAATGATTTTGGTCTAGGTTTATTTAGCTATCCTTATGGTAATAAATGGTTATATGGTCATACAGGAGGTATAGAAGCTTTTACTTCTATGACTGGATATTTACCAGAAGAAAATTTAAGTTTTACTATATGTAGCAATGCTGTAGGTGTTGATAATAAAGATTTAGCAATAGCTATTTTAGCTAATTATTTTAATGATAATTACATTATATCTAGTTTAGAACCAGAAACAAATTATTTACCAGAAAATATAACTCAATACGAAGGATTGTATAGTACAGAATCGTTTCCATTAAAGATAAAAATATTTGTAAAAGGAGATGTTTTAATGGCGCAAGCAACAGGTCAAGGGGCTTTTCCTTTAACACCAGTAGAATTGCATAAATTCAAATTCGATGCAGCAGGAATTAAATTTATATTTAATCCTAATGAAAAGATGTTAAGCTTTACTCAGATGGGTAATAGTTTTGATATGAAAAAGGAGTAAGTTATTTAATAAAGTAACTATCAAATAAAATCCTAATGTATGAATAGCATTGGGATTTTTTTATTGAATAGGAATATACATATCTACTCTGCATTTTTTTTCTGGGTGATCGTTAAAGTTATTGTGATAGATTTCAAAGGGTTGTTTATCAGCTATTTTATGTTCGTTTACATTCATCCACATAAATAAGCTGGTCCAAGTTTTTTCAAATTCTTCTATACCAATTTCAAAACTACCTACAATACATTTTTGAGGAGCTAAACTAATAACTTCAATATCGTTTTCAGACTCAATAGGATTGTCTACTAATAAACAAGCCTTCATTCGTACTTTATCAGCAGGTGTTACTTTAAAACTATCGTAGAAAATAGTTCCCATTTTAAAATTAGGATTAGCTAATAAACCTTTAGGTCCAGCCCACCCCATAAGTTTAGGAAAAGCTGTTTGTAAATTTTGCGAACCAATAACAGTTAAGGTTGCAAAATGTAGTTCAGAAACTTGTTTTATTTCTATAGTAGAATTCATATCTCTCCAGCGTATTAATTGTTCTAGGTTACGAAGATATTGTTCCTTATTATTATTTACTTGTCCAATCTTGCTATACTTATTCGGATTTTTTTTTCTGAATTCTGAAGGACTTACTGCATAGAATTTTTTAAATACTTTATTAAAAGCAGCTGCACTAGCAAAACCACATTGTAAATAAATTTCTGAAATAGATAAATTTTGATTTCTAAATAATAAACCTGCAGCTTTTTCTATACGTTTCCTATTAATATATACTTGTAAAGGTTCATGAGCAATAACCTTAAATATTCTATGAAAATGATAGGGAGAAAAATGAGCAATTCTTGATAGATCATTTAATGATAAATCATTTTCGAGATGATTATCTATATAAGTAAAAACATCATTAACTCGTTTAATATAAGAGTAAGTTATATTCATAGTTCAATTTAAAGAAAAACCCTGAAACTATTTTGTTTCAGGGTTAAATGTAATTGCATCAAAGCAAATTAATTTGAGTAATATCTAGGATAGCTATTAATAACTAAACCTTGGCTATCGTTCTGCGATTAAAAAGTATGATGTAAACTAACTTGTAATTGATTTTTATCCCAACTATTGGTAGACTGTCTCATTATACCTAATTGTACTTTTAATTTCTTTTTAAGTGCATAACCAAAAGCAACATAAAATCTATTTCTATCAAAAACTTCTACACGTTTACCATCTCCTATATCTCGTTGACCATTTATAAATAACTCATTATATAAAGCTAAGTAAATAGTTTTTTCAATGATTTCTTTATTGTTTAAAGGAATGTTTAAAAATAAATTATATCGGTATCGAGTTCTAAAATCTTGATCTTCTACAAAACGTTGTTCGTATCTAAAACGATGTTTGGCAAAAAAACGACCTCCAAATTTATGAGGTAATAAGGCTTCTTGGTAGATTCTACTCTCTGTAGTAGTGTCATTACCATCTCCAAATTCTCCAGTTGTTATATGACCATATCCAAGAGTAAATTTACCATTAAAATTTTTAGGTTTATAAGTAAGTCCTCCACGTAATAATAATTGCTCTAAGTCACCTCCAACATTCCAATTACGATATTGAACATCTCCTTGAACTCCCCATGGTCCTTCTTTAAAAGTAGTATCGAAAAAATACATATACCAAGCTCCTAGCTTGTTGTCATCTAACTGAGCTTTGGTAGTTTGTGGAGCTAAAAAGAAAACTCCTAAAACAATAATTAAAGTGATTTTTTTCATGAAATGATTTTTTTTGGCAAAGATATTATTTTAGTAAAAAATTAAAGCCCGAAATTTACTATTTCGGGCTTTAATTTTTATTTATTTTTAAGGTATTTATCAAACCATTTTATTTGTTCCCAAACAACATGTTCTATAGATTCTTTGGCCCTATAGCCATGATCTTCAAATGGTAATAAAACTAGTCTTGCATTACCTCCAGAGCCTCGTACAGCTTCATAAAATACTTCTGATTGCGCTGTTAAAGTTCCTGGATTAGCATCATCATCACCATGAATAATTAAAATAGGCTCATTTACTTTGTCTGCAAAAAATGTAGGAGATAGGTTTATGTATGCTTCTCTAGCTTCAAAAAGAGATCTTCTCTCACTTTGGAAACCAAATGGTTGGTTGGTTTTATTGTACGAGCCACTTCTAGCTATACCAGCAGCAAATAAATCGGTATGAGCTAATAAGTTTGCTACCATTAATCCTCCATGGCTATGACCAATAATACCTATTCTGTCTGGATCTGCTATTCCTATTTCTATAGCTTTATTAACAGCAGCTTCAGCATCATCTACTAATTGTTCAACAAAAGTATCGTAAACAGTTTCTGGGTCACCAATCATAGGCATTGCCGTTTGGTCTAATATGGCATAACCTTTTAATAAAAAGTAAAGATGAGAAGCTCCATAAACTCTCATAAAACGTTTAGAAGAACCTCTAACTTGTCCAGCAGTTTTAGCTCCAGAATATTCTCTAGGATAAGCATATACTACAGTAGGTAATTTAGTTCCTTCTTTATAACCTGGAGGTAATAATAACTGAAAACTAAGAGGTACACCATCTTTGCGTTTATAAGTAACAATGCGTTTAGTTATTTTTCTTAATTCCGGACTAGGATCTTTAAAATTAGTAATAGGTTTAATAGTTAAAGCTCTTTCAGGTTCTCCTTTGATTGCTTTTTTCTTTTTACCAATTTTTGCTAAGTAATAATTAGGTACACTACTAGAAGATTCAGATCTAAATATAAACTCATTATTGTTATCTGTAAACCCAGTAAAGAATTCATATTTTTCAGGATCACATCTAAAAATACGTTCTGATTTACCAGTCTTAATATTTCTTAAATCTAAGAAAGGTCTATTTCCTTTTTTAGAACCACCTTCTCCTCTAAAATAAATAGCATTGTTTCTAGTTTTAAATACATATTTACCTTTATCGTTGTTTTTAAATATTGGGAAACCAGGATTGTTATAGGTGTCACTTTCATTAAATTCAAACCATAATTTGGCTTTTTTGGTATTAACATCTAATAAAGAAATGTAACGTTTTCTTTCTTTACGTTTTCTTTCAAAAATCATAGCTACACCGTTTTCTTCTCCCCATAATACTTGGTTGTATAAAATTCTATTTTTAGCCTTATATACTTCTTCTGGTTTATCAGAAAATGGAGCCTGTAATCTTACTATTTTATCCCTAAAAGAGGCTTCCTTTACTGGATTACCTTCGTCTAGCGCTTCAACCCAGTATAATGTATTGTCTTTTATTGGGCACCACATTACAGTTCTTGGTCCTTTAGCTACGCCATGCACAGGTACTTGATTAGCAACAGGTAGAGAAGCTATATTGGTTATAAACTTTCCGTTTTTATCCCAAACCTCAATATCTTTAGCAAATCGCCAATACGCCACATCATGTGGCCAAGGTCCTTTAAGTTTACTAACTAAAATATAATTTCCATCAGGAGAATAACTAACGGTATTATAATAATCTGGTTGACCAATAGTGGTTAGTTGATTGGTTTTAGGACTATAAACTACTAACTCTGAAATAGTGTAATAAGAGAATAATTCATCGTCATAATTCGTCTTTAGTAAATTTCTAGATTCGTAAGTAGATCTTGCTTTGGCCCCTTTATCTTGTAAAATTATAGGCCCAGTAGGCATTTTAGATTCTGTAGGAGCTGCACCTCTATTAGGTATTTTTCTAATTAAAAGATTTTCTTGATCTGGTAACCAAGAAACACCAGATCCTAGTAAAGGATTAATGGTTACATTTTCAACTTTTTTAAGAGCCCCATCTATATTATATAACCAAAGCTCTATTCTATCTTCAAAACCGACAGATAAAGCAGCTTTTTTACCATTAGTGGTCCAAGAAGTACTTAATAATTCAGCTCCCTCTGGTAAGTTAATCTTTTCAGTAGTTTTTTGCTTTATGCTAAGGATTCTTGGGTTAACTCCTCCATGTCTTCCATGAGTATAATTATTTTGAGGATTAACCCTTAAACCAGCTAATTTATGCATTGTAGATCCTAATTCTGCTAAATCTGGATAGATAATAGGATCTGACAATAGCATATGTGTTCCGGTAGGGGAAATAGATGATTGTGGCAACTTAGGAGCATGAATAATTTTTAAAATGTCTTCATCTGGTTTTTGCCATTTTTTAGACTCATCGTTGGTTTGAGAAAAGCCTATAAAACTTTGCATTAATACTAAACCTAAAGTAATGAGTTTAGCATCTTTAAATGTTTTTGTCATGATGATTTACTATGTGTTTCAGAATATAAAAGTAGGTATTATCTGAAATATTGTAAAATAAAAAAGCTCCTAAATTTAGGAGCTTTATATATAATTTAGAGAAAAAAATTAAATGGTTTTTGCCTCATCTTTTAGTAACTCGTTGGTATCAGATAAACCAGCATCAATAAAATTATTGATGGCTTCGTTACGTTCTTGTCCATTTTTTATTAAAATACCTAAAGTAATCATAGCAGCAATTCTAGTACCTACTTTTTTAACAGGCGTATCAAATAAAGGTTCTAAATCTTCATAAGATACATCTTCTGCATATTTTAAAATTTTTGCCTTAGCAGCATCTAATTTTGAACCTGAAAGATTCGCATATTTTTTTCCTAATTTTTTAATCTCATTAATGGGGTTTTTTTGATCTTGTTGAGGTTGAGGTCTTCCTCCTCCGGTATTTTGTTTAGGGGTATTATTATTTTTAGGCTTTTGTTTAGCCCAAGAATCTTTTAACCCAACCGTTTTATTAAAGATCAAATTACTTTCAGTAGCATCAGTATCTAAAGTAAAATATCCTAAACGTTGAAATTGAAACTTATCTCCTTGTTTTGCTTCTTGTAAAAATGGCTCTACATAAGCTTCTTTAATGATATTTAAAGAATTTGGATTTATAAAATCCATAAAACTTTTGTCTTTATGACTATCTGGAGCTTCATCTAAAAACAACCTGTCGTAAGCTCTTACTTCTGCTTTTACTGCATGTTTAACAGATACCCAATGAAGTGTTCCTTTAACTCTACGTGTACTAGCTTCTGTACCAGAACCAGAACGAGAATCTAAATCTGCTGTACAATGAATTTCTGTAATATTTCCTTCAGTATCTTTTACAACGGATTCTCCTTTTATGATATATGCATTTTTTAAACGTACCTCTTTACCTAACGTCAATCTAAAATATTTACTTCCGGCATCTTCTTTAAAATCTTCACGCTCTATATATAACTCTTTTGAAAAAGGAATTTCGTGCGTTCCAGAATTTGGATCTTCTGGATTGTTATCAGCAACTAAAATTTCTTCTTTTCCATCAGGATAATTAGTGATAACTAGTTTGACCGGATTTAAAACACCCATCACTCTGGTGGCAGTTTTGTTTAAATCTTCTCGAATGCAATATTCTAATAAAGAAACATCAGTAACACTATCACGCTTAGAGATACCAGATACTTCACTAAATTTTCTAATAGCTTCGGCAGTATATCCTCTACGACGTAAACCAGAAATGGTAGGCATACGTGGGTCATCCCATCCAGAAACGGTGTTACTTTCTACCAATTGTAATAATTTACGTTTACTCATAATGGTATAACTTAAATTACGTCTGGCAAACTCTCGTTGTTTAGGACGTAACTCAAGCTTACTAGTAAACTCAGATCTACCAGGAACAGTAGGTAACTTATCTTTAGCATCATTATATAATTGATCTAAAAACCAATCGTATAATTCTCTATGTGGTTTAAACTCTAATGTACAAATAGAGTGAGAAATTTGCTCTACATAATCAGATTCCCCATGTGCCCAATCGTACATTGGGTAAATACACCAGTCTGAACCAGTTCTATGATGATCTTTTTTTAGGATTCTATAAATAATAGGATCGCGCATTAGCATGTTGGGAGAAGCCATATCTATTTTAGCACGCAGCACATAAGTACCTTCTTCAAACTCTCCGTTTTTCATTTTTTCAAAGAGGTCTAAATTCTCTTCTACTGTTTGGTTTCTATGCGGACTTGCTACTCCAGGAACTTCATGATTACCTTTTTGCTCTGCCATTACCTCAGCAGATTGTCCGTCTACATATGCTTTTCCTTTTTTAATTAATAGAATAGCCCAATCATACAATTGTTGAAAATAGTCTGAAGAATAACATTCGTTAGCCCATTCAAATCCTAACCAAGCTACATCACGTTTAATAGCATCTACATATTCTTGTTCTTCTTTGGCCGGATTGGTATCATCAAAACGAAGGTTTACCGGTGCGTTATAGCTTTTACCCAAACCAAAATTTAAGCAAATAGCTGCAGCATGACCAATATGTAAATATCCGTTAGGTTCTGGCGGAAAACGAAAACGTAATTTATCTGTCGATAAGCCATTGGCTAAATCGTCTTCTACAATTTGTTCAATAAAATTAAGTGATTTGTTTTCTTCTGACATGTTGAAAAATTTGAGTCACAAAATTACCAAAAAAGCCTTAGAAAATAATTACTTTTTTTTTAAGTTTAAATTTAAGTAATGTATTGATTTTCAGTTAAATAATTATTAACTTTGATAGGAAGCCTTAAATATTACGACTAACTAATCATTAAAATATTGAAGTTATGAAAAACAAAATTAGAACGGTCTTTAAAAAAATGACCTCTCCGAATGAATGGGGTAGGCAAGAATATGAAGGAAAATCATTACCAAATACAAGAAATCAACGTTTAGATAAAAGCAGGCCTAATGGTTTAGATAAAATGGCTTTTGTACAGCGTATAATGACTAAATATGTAACAGGTTATCCTAAAGGAAGTATATAATTTATTTTATAGAAAAACCCCAACTAACAACTTGGATTATTTTGGGGAATAAAACAGTGGTTGATAAATAGCGGGGTTTTATGATTAACTATATAAACACTTATAAAATGCGTTTACATAATTAAAACAAGTTAAAAGCATTTTACCCTATAATTATTTGATAATAAAGTAATTGCTTCAATAATCTACACTTAAAATAAGTAGGTAAAAGTATGATGTAATATAAAAAGCACTTGATTATAACTAATCAAGTGCTTTTTATTAGTAAGAGTTATTTAATAATAATTTTTTTAGTTTGTTCTTTAGCTCCATTTCTTATTGTTAAGAAATATATACCTGTTTCTACTGATTGAAAATTTAAAGTTTCATTAAAATTGATATTGTTATTTGAATACGATTGAGTATTAATTAAACGTCCTCTTACATCAAATAAGTTAATAGTAGTTGCAGAATTATCTATTTTAGTAAATGATAAATTAATCTGTCCTGTAGATGGATTAGGATATAAATTAAAGTTTCCGAAAGAAAAGTCATTAACACCTAAAACACTATTAATAGTAAAGTTTGTAGAATTAACATTATAAAAAATGTTATCAACTCCCATAACCATTATTCTTGCTTGAGTTGAATTTCCTACTCCAGGAACAGTTATTGAGTGAGATCCATCGTTAGGTGTACTAGCTGCTAAAACAGTTGGGAAAGTTGCTCCTCCATCTATAGATAATAATATTTTTACGTTAGAGCAGTTTACAGGAGCCACATCTGTATTTGCTTTGTTCCAAGTAATTGTTTTGGTTTCTCCACCATTCCAAGTAACATTACTATTTTGAGAGCTTACCGTAAAAGGACCTGCAGAACCATTTACAGTAATAGTAGTATTTTCTCTTGTTGTTATACCTCCACCAACATGATTATCTCTAACTGTTAAAGCAAAATTCATAGTTCTAGCAACAGAAGGAATTACTTCCCAACCATCGGCAGAAGTTGTATGTCCAGCTAAAACTCTAGATAATACTGGTAAATATCTGTCTGGAGAAGTACTTGGACTTAATGATCTAAATGCAGGACCAGCTGTATTAGTACTTACAGGAGGTTGAGTGGCTGGTGTAGTATCTGTTTGTTCCCAACAATAGGTTAAAGCATCTCCAGAATCTGCATCAGTAGCATTACCTTGTAAAACTAAAGGAGTCGATTTAGGAACTGTATAGTTTGGTATAGGATTAATTGTTGGAGCAGCATTGTTAGCACTAGTTTCTACATCGCATGTATTACCAGATATTACTGCTAACATTTCTGCAATACTTGCTGCATGAAAATGAGCGTCACTATTACTTTGTACATTTGGAGGGCAAATTCCTGCATATCCCATGATAGTAGATCCACTTCCTGGTTCTACAGCAGTAGCATTATTTCTGTTACATGAATTATTTTGTGTATGATTAGCACCAAACTGATGGCCTAACTCATGTGCTACATAGTCAATATCATATGGGTCACCCATAGGAGTACTAGAACCAGTAATTCCTTGAGCTTTGCTACCATTGATACATGGAACCCCTAATGCAGCTAGTCCTCCACCTCCAGTACTAAAAGTATGTCCAATATCATAATTTGCACTTCCAATATTGGCATCACAAACTGTTTGACTTTGATCTATTAAAGTACCTGCATCGTTATTATCTAAATTATCTGTAGCAGCGTTTAAAAAGATAACACTTGTGTTATTAGCTACAATAACCATTCTTACAGCCACATCTCTTTCATATACTCCATTTACACGTGTCATGGTAGTATTCATAGCAGATAAAACAGCTGCTTTTTTTACTGCATCTGTAGCTGAACCAGGCACACCTTGTTGATTCAAATGAAATTGAGCATATTCACCAGTACAAGCTAAAGCCAATCGGTAGGTTCTTAAATTTCCATCGTTAGATGCAAACACTTGATTTTCAGAACTTATTTTATCTAATGCACTAGCAGTATTGTCTACTAAACAATTAAAGTCGTTAACAAGTTCAGGCAAACTACTTTTAGTATAAGCAATATAGTTTTCGTTATTTTTAGTATACGGATCTATATAAAAAGTACTGTATTTACCAGAACTAATCATAATATGCAAACCATCATTTGCAATACTAAATCTAGCTATAGCTGTGGGATCATCTAATCCTTTACCTATGTAAGATTTTATGTTCGGAAATTGAGCAGCCAATTCAGGAGCTAAGTTAGAAGCCTCGATAACCTCAAACTTTTGAAAAGTTTTATATGGTCCAGGAATTATTAACGTTTTTGAAGAGCTTTTAGCAGTGCTAACAGAAGCTAATTCTGCTTTTAAATCGTTTAAATTTAATTGGTAAAGATTGTACTCTTTAGGAGTAGATTTACGCAATGTTTTTTCTAATCGATTTGTTGATTTGTCTGATGTTTTTTTCCACAAATTCACCTGTGAAAATGCTATAACAGAAAAGAATAGCAAAAAAGTAGATAGGGTAATTTTTTTCATTTAAAATTAAATTAAAATTATACAAAGTATAGTTTGATTATTAAACAACTAACAGTTTAAAGAGGAATTACCCTACTTTACTATTAGTTTAATTAACCGAAAAGAATAACAATCTAGTTAACCTTTAAAATATTTTGACTAATGACGTCAAAGAAAATGTAATATGTTATTACTTTTCGGCTAGTAAGAATTAATTAGTTTATAATATAATTTATTGCTGCAGTTATGTGAACATCGTCTCCGCTAGAAACTTGAGTTGAGGTAGGTAAAATTTGTTCGTCTGGAGTAATACCAATACCCTCAAAAGATTGGAAGGAGCCATTATATAAAACTTCTACATCGTGAACAGAAACTCTTGTTTTCCATTTTCCTCCTCCGTTAGTTAATGTAAGTATATCACTGCCAGCAAAAATACCAAAAGTTCGATCTCCAATAGTTTTTACATGAGATTGACTTTTCATAGCAGCTGTAAAATATTCAGCTGCACTACCAGTTTCGTTACTTGTTAATAATGCTACTTTATTAGTAAATTGAAAGTTACCTGAGTTTGTTACAGTATTATCTTGAGGAGATACACCAGCAATATAACCTCCTTCTGCTCTTGAATCTGGATAACCTTCAAAAACTTGGGTTGCCCAATTTCCTAAAGAAGAAATAGTACTACCAGTAGTTGTTTTTATACGCTCTCTAGATACTTGAAAAGAAGTAGGGTTGTTAAAGAACCTTCCAGCCAAATAAAAAGCAAACATACCTTGACCACCTCCATTAGTACGAACATCTACAATAATACCAGACTTATTTTGTAAAGCGGTTAAAGCTTCATCTACAATTGTTTTAAAATTCACGAATTCAGAATCAAAATTATCATTTATAGGTTCAAACTGTTTTGATTGTATATAACCTATACTAGAATTATTAGTTAGTGTTCCGTAAGAAATGTATGGATTATCAATGCTACTAGTTACCAACGTTACCTTATTAGGAGTATTGTTCTGAACCATGTTTTTTATCTCTTGATTAAAAGGAGGTTCATAGATAGCTTCTTGATTGTTATTTAAAATAACATCTGTATGACCGTCTTTAATTACATCAGACATTATAGTATTGAATATAGAAAACAATTGACTATCTGTCGTATTACTAGATATCTGTGGGTAGTACGTATCGTAAATATTTTGCCAATTAATATTTTTTCTATGAAATAAAGGATAATGTCTATCGTATATATCCCAGAATTCTTGAAAAACTTTTTGTTGTTCTGTTGTTGTTTGATTATTAGGTAAACTATCATTGTCATTACTACAAGAAGTAACAACTTTAATAGTTAAAAAAAGAAGTAGGATTGATTTTAAAATAAATTTCATAATATTTTAATTTGATTGTAAATTAATGTTGGCCGTACCAGTATATACACCTTGTGAGTTTTGTGTAAAGTCTATAATTCTACAATTATCAATATTTTCGTCTGCAGTTCTAGAATCTCCAGAAAAATAGATTTGAGTTATTAAGGTTTGGTATCCATTTGCTGTTACTTTATAATGAAAGTGTCTAGGTCTTCCAGGATATAAGCCAGGTCTTATACTTTCAAATGTATATTGTCCTTGTGCATTAGTGGTAATAAAACCTCTTAAAGTAATTTGATTTGCTTGATAATCTGATACGTTTCCATCTCCAACAGGGTGGTATATACCTCCATTATCTGCATGCCATACTTCTATCATGGCATTAGCTACAGGAGTATTGTTCCCTACACCTCCATAAATGGTGCCGCTAACTATTATTTTATCTCCTGGCAAGCTTTGGGTGTTAAGGTTAGTGACTTCTGAAGAGCCAGAAACATAATAAGGGCCAAGCATATCAGATTTAGTTATGTTGTTATTACAATCTACAGAAGAGTTAGCACTATCATCATTATTACATGAGATTAATGTTGAAGATAATAGAGGAGTGGCTATTATACCCAAGCTTAAATTTTCTAAAAATTTTTTCCTTTCCATATCCTTTTAATTAAATGTTAAACTTTATTGATAAAGGATACTAACTTATTGTCTATAAGTACCGTCAGGTAAAACAGTAGGAAATTTATATTGAGTATCTGTTAATAAGTTATATATAGTAGCATCTGTACTTTGTACTAATGCAGAAGTATTTAATTTCCACTCTTGTTGTATTTCATTTAACCTATTGTTTTGAGCTCCTAATATTGAAGTCATGGCCCAATAAAAATATTCTGTTGCTTGACAAGCATATGTGCAGGTAGTATCATCATAAGTATACCAAGCTCCTTCAGGATAAGTATTAGGAATATTATTAAACTGTCCGCCTCTAGCTGTATCCATAGCATTGCTTAAAGAGCTTCCTTGTTGTTCGCCAAAGATAGACGGATACGCTTTAGAGTATCCCGCATGTGTAATTATATGCCATACTTCTTCTAAAGCTGCATCAAATTGACCAGTATGACCATTGGTATGCCAAACCGGTATGGTTTCATCATTTCCTAAATCTTGGCCTAATGCATTGTTAGGTGGATTGATATTTAAATCGTTTTCATTTTTCCACATTACCATATAAGCATTATTTTCTATCATCTTATCTAGAACTAATTGGTTGTCTATTGTTCCATCTTCATTGTTGTCTAAATACTGAGCCATAATATTTGCAGCATGCAATAATCTATTATTATCTACTGCTGTAACCGCATAAATAGGAATACCAAAAACAACAACTTTTTTTGTAAATCCAGGAAAATTAGTGTCAGAACTAGATACAACTGTAAAGTTTGAATTGTTATCTCCATTATCTGGAGTAGCTTGGCTAGACGAATCATCTTTAGAACAAGATGCACAACTCAATAATAAACTTAAAAATAGCAGGCCAATAATTTTGAAATAATTTTTCATAAATGATGGGGTTTGAATTTATACTTGTAAAGTAAACGAACACACTTATGATTTGTGTTATTGAGGCTTCCAAAATTAGTCCGAATAGAAGTAAATGGACTAATTAATACTGTTTTCGTACTGTTTTGGAGTCATACCTTCAAGCTTTTTAAAAGCAGTGTAAAAGGTCGACTTAGAAGAAAAACCAGCTTCTTGGGCCAAACCTAATAAACTTAGTTGATTGGCTTTTGGTGATTGAATTAACGTTTTAAATTCGTTAACTCTTAAGGTATTTATTAACTGGTAAAAGTTAGTTTGAGTATTAATAATTCTAGATAATTCTTTCTCTTTTATATTTAACTCTATGGCTAAACCACGTAAATTTAATTGTTGGTTTGTATACAGCTTCTGGTTAATTATTTGCTCTTTTAGTTCATTAAATAAACTTAAATCTTCATTATTGATTGTATTTGTTTTATTTTCAATACCAAGAGTGTTATTGGGTTCTATTTTATCTTCTTTGTAAAGAGATTGATTAAAAATTTCGGGTTGAGATAAACCTTTATATCCTATCCAATAAATTAAAATACAAGTAGCAATAGTAGAAATTAAAGCAAAAATTTCGGGTAATTCTTGGTTGAACAAACTAATTATATCTTCCGCAATCCAGAAGATATAAAACCCTAACATAATATAGAGAATAGTTTGAATCCAGGATAGTGTTTTTTGTTCTATTTCTGAATAGTAATTAATAACGTTTTTTTGGTGTATAGTCAATATCTTAAAAAGATAAGCTATAATAGATATGTTATAAGTATAATCTAAAAACCTAGCTGCTAAAAACTCTTCGTTATTATTTATTATTAACGGAATAAAAAATGATATAACTAAGCCTAAACCTAAAACGAACCAAGCTTTTTTAGGAATATAACCTAATATGTTTTTTTGCACATAAAAAAGTAAAAATACAAGAGTTGGGAAGTTAAGTACTTCGACAATTTCAAAATCATTATAAATAGAAACTTCAGTAATAAAAACTTGAAAAACTTCTAATCCTAAACTAATTAAAAATAAACCTAAGTAAATATTCGTTTTAGGAGGTTTAAATAAAAAAACCAACCCTAAAATAAAAGCAGTTGTAAATGCCATTAAGTCGAATATTTGAAATATTTCTAAAGTTATTTCCATGTTGGTTTTTTACTTATTTTAGCACAAAATACTGTATTAATGGGAATAATAAAAGTTGAAAATATTAAGTGTTACGCTTTTCATGGATGTTTAGAAGAAGAGGCTAGAATAGGTAGCGATTATAGAATAGATGTTATAGTTAAAGCTGATTTAACTCAATCTTCTAGAACAGATGATTTGAATGATACAGTAGATTATGTTTTATTGAATAAGATAGTTAAGGAAGAAATGAATATTAGAGCTAAATTGTTAGAAGTTGTGGCTCAAAGAATTTTAGATAGAATTTTTGTTGAGTCTGGCTTAGTAACTGAGGCTGAGGTTGCTGTTTCTAAATTAAATCCTCCTATAGGAGGCGACGTAGAAAAAGTAACAATTCTTTTACAGAAAACACGATAGTTTTAAAAAAACTTATTACATTTGCTCTTATAATAGGGTGTCGTGGCCGAGTGGCTAGGCAGTGGTCTGCAACACCATCTACAGCGGTTCGAATCCGCTCGACACCTCAAAACAAGCTCTCTTTTTATAGGGAGCTTTATTTTTTTATAAAAGCATCTAAGTTATTAATGCCATATGCTTTACGATATTCTTCTTCTCCTATAGAATTATTTTCATTAGAGTCGTAGTCCATAATGATTTTCCAATTACCATTTTCTTTAGCTAAAAGAACATGAAATTGGCCATAAAATATTTTAAGTTCTTTATTAACTTCTTTGCGTTCTAGTTTGTAGATACCGCGCTCACTAGCTATAGAATCGTTAGCAATTCTTTCAAAAAAGCGTAATGATATTTTATTGGTAGTTTTATCCTCTCTCGCTTTTTTAAATTGTTTTTTATAGCCGTCTATATAAGTTTTATAATCTTTAATTCTGTTGCCTCCAGAAATTCTAATCAATTTTTTAGAATGAATATTGGCCATTAAGCTTGCGTCTAACGAATTAAAAGCTTGGTAAAATTGTTCCCATACAGCATTAATTTCATTTAAGTCATTCTTGGTTTGAGCAAGACTAGATGAGAAAGTAATTAAAAAGAAAACAGAGAAGGTTATTTTTTGAAACATAATATGATGTTTTAAAAGCTTCTTTAAAGTTAGGGATTTTAATGATAAGTTATGTTATAAAAAAACGGCGCTCTCCAGCGCCGTTTTTTATCCCAAATTTACTATGAAGACATTATAGTAATGTTTACTCACTTATATATACCTTAAAACACGGTTTTGTTACCCATGTTTTTTAATTTATTTAAAAAAAAATAAAAAATAAATTATAACTACTTGGTTTTTAATTAGTTATATTGTGTGGTTTTTTCTATTTTTTTCTGAACTTTTGCCATTCCGCTAGGAAAAAAACCTTGAACTACTAAGCCTAGGCCTATAAAAAGAATAATAAGACTTACTATTTTTTTCATGTTAAAAACCCTTCTAGGTGTTAACTTACTTTTTAATTTTTTAGCTAAGAAGATTTTTAATAAGTCCGTTGCTAAATAGGTAAGAAGTACAGTAGATAAAAAGATAACCACTCCATTAGGTGAACTGGTAACAGATTCTGCCAAAACAATTGTAGCAATCCACACACCTAATACTCCAAAATTGATGAAGTTTAATAAAAAGCCTTTAAAAAAGAGTTCGAAATAGTTTTTTTTAATGGTAACACTCCTATGTTCACGTATTATTTTACGAAAAGATTTAGATGTTTTTACAAAGGAAATCAGTCCATAAATAAATAATAAAGCACCACCAAAAATAAGTAGATTAGGATCGTCTTTTACTTTTTCTAAAATTTTTGTAGTACTAAAAAAGGCTACCAGAATAAATAAAATATCGGCAAAAATCACCCCTAAATCAAAACTTAAAGCAGCTCTAAAGCCTTTGGTAACACTCGTTTCTATAAGAACGAAAAATACAGGCCCAATAGTTAAGGCCAGAATTATACCACAAGCAACAGCTTTAAGAATCTCTTCAAACATAGTTCAAAAATACAAATAAGTATTGGCTGTGTAAATAAAAACCTATGAAATTATTAAGCTAACATCTCTTAATGAAACTTTGTATTGTTACATTGTAAAAAGCCTAGACAAGGAGTTAATCTACAATAGTAATTGAGCCACCAAGTATTTTTTTCTGATCTACCACTTTAGGGTTACCGTAAATTCTAATATTACCGCCAGTTTTTACAGTGGCTTTTGCTACATCTGTTACATAAACTTTAGCCATTGCTCCAGTACTAGAATTAATATTAGCTTGCTCAGACTTTAATTGTTTGGCATGATAATTAGCTCCAGAGTTTACTGTAATATCTTGGTTGGTAGCATTGCCAGAAATTTCAATTGTAGCTCCAGAAATTGAACGAGCAGTTAACCTTTTAGCTTTAATAGTAACATCTATTTCTGCTCCTTCTTGAGCGTTAATATCTAAGTCTATAGCTTCAACAACTCCGTTAGATTTAATAAATGAACCTTCATTAGCATCGATTAAATACAAATGGTTGTAGTATAAATCTACATGAGTTCCTTTACCACTATGATACTTTTCGATATTTAATTTGATTTTTAGCAAATCATTTTTAGTTACCAATTGTACTTTATCGGCATATTTACCCGTAATAACAGCTTTGTTTGTTTTACTAGGAATTAAAGTAATGGTTAAACCATCATAGGTTTTTAACTGATTAAAGCTACCTAATTTTTTTTCTATTTTTTGAGCAATAGCTGTTGATGAAATAACAAATGCTAGAATAAATAATACAGATCTCATAAATTTTAATTTTATATATATAACGTCAATACTAATAATGAATTGTTACAGTTGTTTCAAAAATAATACCAAGATTACAATCCAACTATAGCTGCTTCGGCACATCTTTCTCCATCCATAGCTGCAGATATAATTCCACCAGCATAACCACCACCTTCACCACAAGGGAATAAACCGATAACTTCTGGATGCTCTAAAGTTTCATTTCTTGGGATGTTAACAGGAGAAGAAGTTCTAGATTCTACACCGATAATATTAGCTTCTTTGGTATAATAACCATTCATTTTTTTATCAAAAGCAACAAACCCTTTACGCAATCTACTTCCAATATGTTTAGGAAATAACGAATGTAGAGGAGCACTTTTTAATCCGGGTTGATAAGAAGTTTTATTTAAGTCGGTAGATAATTTTCCTTCAACAAAATCTGTCATTCTTTGTGCTGGAGCTGTTTGAGTTCTTCCACCAGCATTAAAGGCTAGCTTTTCAAAGTCTTTTTGAAATTCAAGACCTTTTAAAACACCAAACTGTTCGTATTTGGGTAAGTCTTTATCTACATTTATTTCAACAACAATTCCAGAGTTAGCAAATTCATTGTTTCGTTTAGATGGAGACATACCGTTTACTACCAACTCTCCATTAGCAGTAGCCGCAGGAACTATAAAACCACCAGGGCACATACAGAAAGAATACACACCTCTTCCTTTAACCTGTTCTACTAAACTATAAGCTGCAGCAGGTAGCAAATCATCTCTTTGTCCAGTACAGTGATATTGTATATTATCTATAATTTGTTGAGGGTGCTCTGCACGAACTCCCATTGCAAAAGACTTAGCTTTTAAAGCAATATTCTTTTTATGTAGCAATTCATAAATATCTCTAGCAGAATGACCTGTAGCTAAAATGACTCTGTTAGCAGTCATTTCTCTTCCGTCTAATAATTGAATAGTCTGTACTTTATTTTCTTTAATAACAAAGTCGCTTACTCGGCTATTAAAATGCACTTCTCCGCCAAACTTAATAATGGTTTCTCTTATATTCTGAACTATCTTAGGTAGCTTATTGGTTCCTATATGAGGATGAGCATCTATTAATATTTGTTCTGTGGCACCATGAAAAACAAAGTTTTCGAATACGCGTCTAACATCACCTCTTTTTAAGCTTCGGGTATATAGTTTACCATCAGAATAGGTTCCTGCACCACCTTCGCCAAAACAATAATTAGAGTCTTCGTTTACATAATGATCTTGGTTAATAGCTTTTAAATCTCTTCTTCGTTCTTGAACGTTTTTACCACGCTCTAAAACAATTGGTTTAAAACCTAATTCTATGCAGCGTAAAGCAGCAAACATTCCGGCAGGACCAAAACCTACTATATGAATAGGTTTTGCGTTAGAGACATCTTTATAGTCAAAAGTATAATCAGATTTTTCAGGAACCGATTCGTTTATATATACAGCAACTTTGTAATTAAAATAGATAGTTGCTCTTCTGGCATCTATAGATTTACGCAGTATTTTAACACCCGATATTTCATTTCTATCTACGTTTAAATCGTAAGCAGCTTTACGAAGTAAATACCCTTCTTCTTTTTCCTGAACCAAGGTGGTTCTTATGTTAAGGTGATGAACCATATACTTTAACTAATTGTTCTCTGTAGAGAACGAATCCACAAATAAATACCTAAGGCAGCTGCTATATGTTTTAATGAATGACCACTAATAATATTTAAGGTTTGATGAATTTCAGTGTCAAAATACTCAAATACTTTAGCGAGTCCGTAACAAATAATAAGCAACCAATAGCCAAAGATACTATGGTTTTTAGATTTATAGAACAAAAGAATGATGGGAATAGCTATAATAGGATAAAACTGAACTAAAATATAAAGCCTTAGATCTTCATAAAACACCCAATAAAGAATAGATACGATTCCAAAAAGTAATAAAGGAAGCAATGCTTTTTTACCAATGTTTTTATTTATAAACTCTGATAATACAACAGAGAAGAGCCCCATAAAAGCTATTGTCATGGGCAATCTATCCCAAACTAGTGTTTGATTACTGGGGTGCAAGTGATAATAACCCGAACCGAAGGCAACTAGACTAACACCTATAAAGAATAAGCGATAAGCAATGATATTGTCTTTGCTTTTGATCGATATTAAGCCATAAATGCCTACGATAAAAAAAGGCAGATTAGAAAGTACATTCCAACAATTAGGGATCGTTAAGCAAGAATTCTGATCACTAAAAAAATGGTAATTAGGATCTTGTAAAATAGGGTTTAAGGAGCATAAAACAATTGCGGATATAGCTAATAATCCGAACAGTATAAATTTTAATTTAGCATTCTTTTTCAATAGATTAATATTTTTTATGCCAACCAAAGCCCATTATCATACTTACGCCAATATAAGATTGCTTGGAAATGTTTCCAGATAATTTAAAACCGAAACTATGTCCGAAAGCAGTAGGTTTTCCTACAGGAATTATTCTATAAATCCTATACCTTTTTTTATTGGCTTTAAACCACATGATACTTGCTTCAAAGGCTAAACCAATATGTTTAGTCTTATTTACTATTTCTACTTCATTATTTATATGTTTTGTTTCATAAGTATTATGAGAAATTCCACCAGAAAAACTAAGAGATCGTCCATTTTTAATATATCGTTTACCATATAATAAACCATATTCTTCATTATATGAAGTAACATCGGGTAGTAAAAGAAAAGCTAATTTAAAATTGGCTAATTGTGAAACTCTAAAAGTAAAAAGACTATTTTCATGCTGATAATTTAAATTTCCACCAATTAAAACCCCAGAAATCTTACCTCCACCACCTCCCAAAAAGCCTTCGACAAACAGTATAGGATTACTGTTTTCTTTTTCTTTTTGAGCAAAGGTTAGGTTGCTTAAAAGTAATATAAATACAATTAATTTACGATTTATCATTTAACGAATACTAAGAATTAGTGTCCGAAAATATTATAAAGACATTTAAAAACAAATTATTTATAATTAATCTAATTAAAAAGATATAATATTCTTTCTTGATTATCTGGTAAACCTATAATATTATTTAAATAATCTTTTTTATGATTTAATTTACCTTTTTTAATATACCCTTCTCCCATTGGCATACAAGTAGCCCAAGAACCAGATTGTTTACAATCTTTTAGGTTGGTGATTTTAACAACTGTATGATTTCCTACGATTACTAAAGCTTTGGTAAAGTTGCTAGCTTTTTCTAATGATTCCTTCATATTACTTTTCTTTAAAGAAATAATTTTAGAAGCCGACTCTTTGGCTAAAGATGTAATGGTTTTAATAGGTGTTTTTTCAATGTTCTCTAACGAGGTAATATCATTTAGGTAATTATTAATTTCAGTGTTTTCGGAATTGTTTTTTTCTTTTCCGCAACTAACCAAAATTAATAGTAAGGCTAGAGTAAATAGTTGAGTTAGTTTTTTCATTGTTCTACATTTAATATTTTGATTAATGTTTCTTCTAATTTTTTATTCCAAGATTTTGCGTTGTGACCACCTTTATACTTTTCAATATCGTAAAATGAATTTACAGATTTATATTTTTCTATAATTTGATCGGTCATTATTTTAAGAACAAAGCTTTCCTCATCACCATATTTTAAATATAAGTTAGGGTATTTTATGTTTTTATTCCAAATATTGCTTGTGGCATTAGATCCCAACGTAGAAAAACAAATATAATTTTCTATTAAATTTGGATGTTTATTTAATAAATTAGCTCCAAAACCTGCTCCGTTAGAAACACCATAAAATAACCTATCTTTTTTAGAAGCTTTAATTTTTAAACTTCTTTCTATATGAGGAATAAATTCACTGGTAAAATAATCTAAATGATTTTTAAATCTAGAAGCTAATTTTTTGTCGTGATTAGTTGAATCATACTGAGTTTCTATATATTCAAAATGTCTATATGAATGATATGATTTTTCACCATTGCCTTTAGTTTGATACTCATTGGTTAATTTTGAATTGCTATAGCTTCCAACATAAATAGTAGGTTTTATAAGTTTAGCATTAATTAATGAATCTAATAAGGATTTCATATAATTTGCATTAGAATCTAAATTTCCATCAGTAGCATAGATTATTGAATATTTATTTTTACAATTAAATCCTTTAGGTAAATAAATATTATGTTTTCTGTATTCAGATAAATTTTTGCTATAAATAGAATCTGTATAGAATTTGGAGTTTTCTATATCTGGTGTCATTGCTGTTTTCTCATTTTTACAATTTGTTAAAAAAAGAAAACAAAATAAAGTAAGAAATAGGTATGAAATTTTCATTTCTTTGTGGTTTACAAGTAATATCTTTAAGGCTTATTCTTCTACTTTGCCAATCAAATTAAAATCTAAATGGCGCTTTATCAAGTCGGCATTTTTAACCTTTACAATAACCTCATCACCTAATTGATATAGGTTTTTAGTAGTTTCTCCCACTAAAGCATATTGTTTTTCATCAAAAGTGTAGTAATCGTCTTTTATTTCTCTAATGCGAACCATACCTTCACACTTATTAGAGACAATTTCTACATAAATTCCCCATTCAGTAACACCAGAAATAACTCCAACAAATTCTTCATCTTTATGGTCCTGCATAAACTTAATTTGCATGTACTTTATAGAATCTCTTTCTGCTTTAGCGGCCAAGTTTTCCATATGAGAGCAATGATTGCTTTTTTCTTCATAAGTCTCTGCATCTACAGATTTTCCTTGGTCTATATAATGTTGTAATAACCTGTGTACCATTACATCTGGATACCTACGAATAGGTGATGTAAAATGAGAATAGTAAGGAAAAGCCAATCCGTAATGACCAATATTGTCTGTAGAATATTCGGCTTTACTCATAGAGCGTATGGCTAAAGTATCTACCATATTTTGCTCTCCTTTTCCTTGTACATCGTGTAATAATTTATTTAAAGATGCTGTTATAGTTTTTGGAGTTCTAAAATCTAATTTATATCCAAATTTAGCTATTACATTTTGTAAGTTTCCTAGTTTTTCACTGTCTGGTTCATCGTGAATTCTATAAACAAAGGTTTTGTTTTGCTTTCCGATAAATTCAGATACTTTTCTGTTAGCTAACAACATAAACTCTTCAATTAGTTTATTAGCATCTTTAGACGTTTTAAAATACACACCAGTAGGATTGGCTTCTTCGTCTAATTGGAATTTCACTTCTACTTTATCAAACGAAATTGCGCCATCTCTCATACGCTGATTACGCATTTTTTTAGCTAGCTCATCTAATTTTAAAACAGCAAATGCAATGTGTTTATCTGCTTGGTATTCTTTTCCAGTAAGAGAAACATTAGCAGGTATTGTAGTATTTATTGAAGAAGTATCTGTTCCATTTAAAGATCCATTAGATTCAATAATAGCTTGAGCCTCTTCATAAGCAAAACGTGCATCGCTATAGGTAACAGTTCTACCAAACCACTGATTGATAATTTGTGTTTTATCGTTCATTTCGAAAACCGCAGAGAAAGTGTATTTTTCTTCGTGTGGACGTAAAGAACAAGCGCCGTTACTTAATATTTCAGGCAACATAGGCACTACTCTATCTACTAAATATACAGAAGTGGCACGTTCGTAAGCTTCATCATCTAACACGGTTCCTTCTTTTAAATAATGAGAAACATCTGCAATGTGAATTCCGATTTCATAGTTTCCGTTTTCCAGAATTTGAAAAGATAAGGCATCATCAAAATCTTTAGCGTCTTTAGGATCGATGGTAAAGGTAGGTGTAGTACGCATGTCTCTACGCTTACTAATTTCTTCTGGAGTAATGCTTGTATCTAATGTGTTTGCATAACGTTCTACAGCTTCAGGAAACTCATGGGGCAATCCATACTCTGCTAAAATAGAATGTATTTCGGTATTATGCTCTCCAGGTTTTCCTAATACTTGAATTATTTTTCCAAAAGGAGAATCGGCTTTTTCTGGCCAATCTTTAATCTCTACTAAAACTTTATCTCCGTCTTCTGCATCTAGAGTTTGGTTTTTTGGAATGAAAATATCTACATGCATTTTTGGGCTATCGCAGACTACAAATCCAAAGTTTTTTTGCATTTGTAAAACACCTACAAACTCTGTTTTAGAACGTTCAATTATATTAATAATCTCACCTTCTAATTTATTGTTTCTTCTTCTTCTATATACGTAAACTTCAACCTCATCTCCATGTAAAGCTTGATTTACATTGTTTTGAGGAATAAAAATATCATCGTCTAGTTCTTCACAAATTACATAAGCATTTCCTCGACTTCCCATATCTACTTTTCCAGTAAAATAAGAGTTGTCTAAAGCAACTATTTTAAATTTACCACGTTCTACTTCTTTAATTTTGTCTTTTACTTGGAGCTGACGTAGTTTTTTTATGATTTGATTTCTACTACTAGGGTCATTTACACCGAGTTTAGCAGCTATTTGTTTGTAATTATAAGTTTTTTTTGGATCCTTTTTTAATATTTTAAGGATGGTATTGGTAAGGTTAGGAATCTTATTCTTTACTTTTTTCTTTTTTCTTGGCATTTATTCTTTTTTCATTAATCTCATATTCCTAATACGAGTTTTCATTTTGTGAGGTGTTTTTAGCCTCGTAATTATTTTAGATAGGGTATCAAATTAAGACGATACTCAAAATCTTCACCCAAATTACAAAAAAGAATCTCTTTATAGATTATTAAATTGTAAAATAGATGTATAAAAGATATTATTATATAAATAATTATGGCAATTGTTCTTGAATTAAATATAAGTTTGAAGGAGATGTTTGATTATTTAAATGAGCTAATACAATATCTTTTAAAATATTAGTATCATTACCAGATCCTAGATATTTGGTTACTCCATCTAGGTTTATATCTCCTGATGCGTAACCAGAAAATGAGTATAAATTACTATTGGTTGAATTACCAATTTCTGCTAAAATTTGATCTTTAATTGCATTGGTGTCATTACCAGAACCTAAATACCTTACCGAAGTATCATTGTTGGCATTACCAGCCCACATGGCAACAATTCCGTTTGGCATTCCATAATTACTTTGAGCGTCTATACCATTAGTAATTTGATTATTAGCATCTGTAAAGTTTAAGTTAGTATTGTTTTCGGATAAGAATATAGTGTTGTTGCTTATAACACCTAAATGATTCCTATGCTTTATAGAAATATAATAATCATCTGAAGTTGTATTAAAACTTAGGGCAGATACTCCGTCTGTATTTACAATATCTCCATCTCTTTGTAATAACGCTGAAGTATTCTGTAGTACAGAAAAACTGTCGTTTTTATCTCTTAGTTCCACCCAAACCCAATCTACAATAGCATCTGGACCAGTTATGTTAAATATGTTTGAGTTACAGGTTTTACCATCTGTATAAGGAGTAATATTTGGTAACATTCCCTGAGCTCTTAAATCATCTCGCATTAAATTTTCTTCTCCTACATTAGGATTTAAAGCAGCTCCTTGTAAGTAAACTTTGGCAGATAAATAAATGTCACAACCAACATCATTATAACTAGTTTGAGAATCTTTATTCGTCCAATTAGAGGTGGAATAAATAGCATCATCAACCAAAACACAATTCAAATTGGGATTGTTTTGAATTTTAAAGCGGTTATTAGCAATATTTATATTATTACCATTTTGCACATTTAGAGAAGTTAATGAATTATTTCTACAGAATAAACGATTTAAATTGATGTTATTTGATAAGTTAATATTGGTTACTGAATTATAGTTAAAGTATAACCACTCTAAAGCAGTGTTAGTTGAAGTATCTAAACTAGATAAATTATTTTCGTTTATAAATAACCTTTCTAAAGCCTGATTGTTACTAATACTTATAGAGCTAATGTTGTTTTTATTTGCATAGAGATATATCAAATCTATATTTGTACTTACATCTAAATCGGATAAATTATTTTCATTAACAAAAAGCTTTTTTAAGTTAGTATTGTTAGATAAATCTAGATTATTTACTGCATTATTATTAATATTTAGTGTTTTTAGGCTAGTTAAGTTTGCTAGGTCTAAACTTGAGATTGTATTATTTTTTGCATTGATAAACTTGAGGTCTGTATTCATACCTAAAGTTAGGGTACTTATGTTATTATTCCTGCATTGAAAGTTTCTAAGATTTACATTATTACTAATGTTTATTGAGCTAAGATTGTTATTGTTACAGAAGAATTTTTTAAGTAATGATAAATTACTGATATTTAGACTGATAATTAAATTGTTGTTACAGTTAACAGTTCTTAATTCTGTATTAGTATTTATAGGCAAAAAAGTTAAAGCATTACCTTGACAATATAATCGCCTTAATAATGTAAAATCTTGTATTCCTTTTAAATCAGCAATATTTTTATTTTCAATGTTTAATTCTATAACATTGCTAATATTAGCGGTTAAAACTTGACCGTCTAATATAGTATCATAACCTAAATCAATAAGTGCTTGCTCAAAATTACTGTCTGGGATAGCAGTATTTTGAGAAAAAGTAAACAAAGCACATAGAGATAGAGTGAGTAAAAATGTTATTCTCCTCATGCCTTCATAAAATTTGGTATTACAAAGGTACTCGGTAAAAATTAACATTTCTTACATTTTTTTTAAGAAAACTGTAACATTTCGTTGAATTGAGCGTCTATATAGATGTAACGTAGTTATTTAAGTGAAGAAAATATATAAAATAATCATCTTTTTTATTGTTATCCTTGTAATAGGGACATTCTTCTCTATTAGAAAGATTAATAATTCTCTTACGAAAGCCTCTTCTAAGGAAAAGGTTAACTATACTCAAAATTATAACGTTTCTATAAATCCGTTTTCTTTCAATTAATTGCTGTATTTTTGTGCCTAGACAACACAAAAACTACAGAAATGAAAATTGCTATTGGAAATGATCACGCTGGAACAGAATACAAATTCGAAGTCATAAAATTATTAGAGTCTAGAGGAATTGCTGTAACTAATTACGGTACTAATGAAAATTCTAGTGTAGATTACCCAGATTTTGTACATCCAGTTGCACAAGATGTAGACAGTAACAAAGTAGATTTTGGTATTTTAATTTGTGGTAGTGGAAACGGAGTTTCTATGACTGCGAATAAGTATAAAAATGTTCGTGCTGGTTTATGTTGGACTAAAGAAATTACAGAGTTAACGCGTTTGCATAACGATGCAAATATTTTAAGTATACCTGCTCGTTATACATCTTTACAGCAAGCTTTAGGTATGGTAGAAACATTTTTAGATACAGCTTTTGAAGGTGGGAGACACCAAAATAGAGTTGATAAAATTTCTTGTTAATGCTTACCTGGAAACGACTTTCTTTTACTGACTTTTCTATTGAGGAATTATACGATGTATTACAGTTACGCTCAGAAGTTTTTGTAGTTGAGCAAGACTGCGCATATCAAGATATAGATGGAAAAGATCAAAAAGCATTGCATATTTTAGGATATAAAGAGAAAGAACTGGTTGCTTATACTCGTTGCTTTAAACCAAACGATTATTTTAAGGAAGCTAGTTTTGGTAGAGTAATTATTAAAGAATCTGCTCGTTCATATGGTTTTGGTCACGATTTAATAAAAGAAACTTTAGCAGCTATAAAAGATGGGTATGACGAAACAACAATTCGTATATCTGCCCAAACTTATTTACTAAAGTTTTACGAGTCTCATGGTTTTACTCAAGAAGGAGAAGGCTATTTAGAAGATGGGATTCCTCATGTGAATATGGTTAAATAAAAAAGCCAACTAGTAGTTGGCTTTATATCTTCTGTTTTTTACAATATTTTTAATAATAATTTCTACACGTCTATCGTATTCTGCTCCTTTACCTAGAGGTACGGTTCTACGCATTCCTTTATAACGCATTCTATCTTTTGCTATTCCTTTACGTCTTAAATAACTATAAACCGCTTTAGCCCTTGTGTGCGATAGATTTTGCTTTTTGGTTTTACGATCTATGGCATCTCTACCATATCGAGTACAACAAACATGACCTTGAATTTCAATATATAATTCAGGATTATCTGTTAAGATTTGAGCTAGTTTACGCAAGTGAGGGAATGACTTTTCGGTAATCCAAGCATATCCTTCTTGAAAGTGAATGTTTTCTAAAACAAAACGATCACCTATATTAAAAGGTTCTACAAGCTTATTTTGTATTAAAGTTTCATTTACCTTAGGCTTTGGTATAATGGTTTTAATATCTACAGTAACTTTTCTATTTAAACCACGAATAATATCGGTTTCTACTTCATCAAATTTTCTAATTACAACTTCTCCTTTACCCTTGACAATTTTGAAGAGACTTTCATTTACTCCTAAACGAATTAATTCATTTTTAACATGCTTAGCTCTTTTAATAGATAAATTCATGTTGTATTCATCTGATCCTCTGTCATCTGTATAACCATACATGGTTATTTCTATGATTTTTTCTTGGCCTAAGTTTTCTATAAAATTTTTAAGGGCACTTTTTTCTTTATCGTTTAAAGTATAAATAGCCGTATCGAAATATACATTGATATCTCTATGTTGTTTTTGAGCAAGAGATATAGAAGAAACTAAAAGAAAAAGGCATACGTAAAAATGTTTCATACTCAATGGGGTTTGCTACAAATCTACACAAAATTTTAGTACTAGTGTAGACAGTTCGTTATCCAGTAAGTAAACTAGACAAAAGTAGTGCCAAAATTATTTTAATATGTTTTGATATTCTTTACTATTCATAATAGCAATTGCTTTTTGAATGGCTTCATGATTTTGAATGTGATAATGATACAAACCTTCTCTATAAAAATAACGCATTACCAACTGGTCTGCAAGTAAAGATTTTAGTTCTTCTTTATGAGTGTTTAAGGCGTTGTTTTTAGCATTTACAATAGCTGTTTCAAGGTTTTTTATATCTTGCTCTACACCAATTTCATCTTTTTCAGTTTGGCTTTTTAATCGCTCTAAAAGCTTTTCGGTTTTAGTTTTGTAATTAAAGTCACTGTTAATAACAAATTGCTTAAAAGATTCGTAATCCTTATCAGTAAAAGTAAAAGAACTTAAATCGTTAAAAGAGTTTTTATAATAAAAATCAGTACAAAAATTAAATAGAATTTGTTCTTGTATAAGTGCTTTAGAGATATTGCTTAAAGATTCATTATCTATTTTAATATCTGGATCTACACCTCCACCATCATAGACAGTTCTTCCGTTTTTAGTTTTAAAGGCATTATAATCTTTTTCTTTTGTTTTTACAGCATTTCCCTTTTCATCTCTATTCCAATAATCTAAAGCTTGAATACATCTTCCAGAAGGAGTGTAATAACGAGAAATAGTTACTTTTAATTGAGTTCCATAAGTTAATTTTTTAGGACGTTGTACCAATCCTTTTCCAAAACTTCTAGAACCTATAACAACAGCTCTATCTAGATCTTGTAATGCTCCAGAAACAATTTCACTTGCAGAAGCACTGCTTCCATTTACCAATACAACTAACGGAATTTCTGTATCTAAAGGATCATCTTTGGTTGTATAGACTTTATTGTACTTTTTAACTTTAGATTTAGTGGTAACTATTACTTCTCCTTTTGGCACAAAAAGGTTTACAATTCTAATAGACTCTCTTAAAAGCCCTCCTGGATTACCTCTTAAATCTAAAATTAATTGTGTAGCACCTTCGGTTTTTAAATCTACAACAGCTTTTTTAGTTTGTGCAAAAGCTTTGCTATTAAATTTTTTAAGAACAATGTATCCGGTGTTTTCATTAATTTTCTTTGAAAAAGGAACAGCGTCTATGTCTATTGCAGATCTAGTTAAAGTTGTTTTATGTTCTTTTCCTTGTCGTAAATAAGTTATTTCTACAGTTGAATTTGGAGCTCCTTTTAATAAAGTTCCAGTATCTTCTTTAAAATCGGATACTTTTATATTATCTACTTGTATAATTTCATCACCAGCTTTTAAGCCTGCTTTATCTGCAGGATAATCTTTAAATGGTTCAGTAACGAATAATCGTCCATTTTTTCTGTTAATTCCAGCACCAATTCCAGTATACTCTCCAGAGTTATTAATCTTATAAGATTCTACATCTTGTTCGTTATGAAACTTAGTATAAGGATCTAAATCGTTTAACATGCTTTTTATAGCAGTATCCATTAAATCACCAGGGTTGGTTTCATCAACATAGTTCATGTTGAGCTCTTTAAACAAAGTAGTAAAGATTTCTATTTGTTTAGCAATTTCAAAAAAGTCGTTTTTAAATGCTGAGGTTGAGATAAAAATTCCGATAGCTAAAACTGGAATCAAAACCCTCTTTTTTAGTAGTGATTTCATATAATTATGTTGTAATAGCAGCAGCAAAATCTGCTGATTATATTTCTTCTTTTCTTTAAAGTTTTGCAAAACTTTTTGTTTTGTATAAACTCAAAGTTAGGCTCATCTCTACCAAGATACAAAAACAAGTAAATATATTAGCTCATCTCTTTTATATTAACAAAGTTTTAATTAAAAAAGAAAAGACACTATGAGTATTTATTCATAGTGCCTTTTATAAAAAGTTTTTTGCTAAAAAATTATAGGATTACTATTTTTTTAATGACGGTTGAATTACTTGAAGTAATATGAATAAAGTAAACCCCTGAGGTAACATTTTTTAGATAAATATTCTGTTGCTCACTAAAGTTGCTCATATCAATATTTTTAATAAACTTTCCAGTAAGATTATATACCCTAGCGCTTAAAAGTTTTTCATTACCGGAATAATTTATTTTAAAGTTGCCTCTTGATGGATTGGGGTGAATTTTTAAGTTATTATCTGATAAATAGTTTTCACTTATGTTTAAATTAGGTTCGATTAATTGTACTTCTGCAACTTGAATAATTCCTTCGACATTATTACATTCGTTATCAGAAAAATTGATTCTATAATAAGAATAGGATGTACTATTAGTAAACGTTAAAGTTCGTTTAAAAAATCTAGTAGATATACAAGGAATAACACCTGAAGCTATGCTAGTAAAATTAGTTCCGTCATTAGAACCCAAAACCTCAAAGTCTTGAGGGTCTCTACCTTCAGCATCATTAGCAGTCGTAATTTCTATAGAAGTTGCTATTCTGCTAGTGCCACCCAAATCTACAGTAAAGCCAGTACCATCTGTTTCGTCGAAATCTAATAATTTAGTATTGATATCTCCATCAATAATTTTATCTACTTCCTCACCAGAGGGCGAGTTGAGCACATTGTATTCAACAATAGTCATTGAGGGGTTAAAAATTGGTGTTTGTGCTTTTGAATTATAAAATATTAATAACACAAAAATAAATAATAGTTCTTTTTTCATGATTAAGCTTAATTAAAAAGCATAATTATAAAAGAGTGAATAGTTATTATTAAAAAATGGGATATGTTATTCCTCTTAGGGGATAAAAAAGTAATTATTTAGACCTTCATTGAAATGCTCAAAAAAATCAAATTAAGATAGTTCTTCTCTTTCTGTAAACTTTAGTAAAACCTTTTTCATTTTGGATTCTACAAACTCAAAATTAGGTTCCTCTTTACCAAGATACAAAAACATGCACACATATTGTGTGTCTAGCTTTTCTATTAACGAAGCCTTATGAAGGCGGTAACTTTCTCGTAGTAATCTTTTAATGCGGTTACGATCTACAGCTTTTTTAAAATTTCTTTTTGAAACAGAAACTCCAGCTTTTAATTTTACGGCATCTTCAAACGGAATTTTTGCATAAATCATCTTAACAGGAAAAGCATTAACTGATTGTCCGTTACGAAATAATTCGTCTATCAGCTTTTTACTTTTTAGCTTTTCTATGTTTTGAAAAGATTGATTCATTCGGTAAAAATAAAAAAGTCTAGTGCAATAAGAATTGAAAAACCATAAAACTTAGAATCTGTAATTACAACCAAAACCTATAGAAGGGTTTTTAACGCCAGCTAGATTGTAATTGTAATAACCAATAAAGGGACTAAATTGTTTGATATGATAATTCAATTGTAATTTTAATTCATTAATGGCTTGAGCATTTACAAAATTTTGTTGCCAAGTAAACGACAAACTAATTGGGTTTACAGGGAATATTTCTATTCCAGTTGCATATGAAAAACCAACTTTTTTAACTTCATTAGCAATATAAGATAACCCGATACCCCAATAAGCCGTTACATATTTTTCTCGAATTCTATAGTAATTGAAGAGCAAAGAACTAATATCTAAGTATTCTGTTTCTCCAAAGTATTTTTCAAATAAATGCAAGTGTTTTAATTCTGCTCCAATTAGTGGGGTAAAGCGATAATTTACATCAATATTAAGTCCTTTTACGGCGTCTTTACTACTTATATAATAACTGTTTATATGTAATAAACTGTTTTTATAGTTTTCTTGCTTGTAGTTTGTACTATATTCTCCTTGATAGCCATTGTAATACGGGAAAGGAACTATTGATCTATCTTCTGCCTCACCTAGAACGGTATGTGTTCCAATCCATATTATGGGTTCAATTAATAAGTCAACTAAAAAAGTGTTTTTAGAGCTAGAAGAACTACTAGAATTACTTGTTGTACTAGTATTAGATGTAAAAGAATTATCAGAAAGATTACTCTTAGCTTTTTTTAATTTACTCTGAGCGAAATTTATTTGACTAAAAAAGAGTGTAATGATTAACAGTTTAAATATTGGTTGCATAGCTAGAAATAATTTCCAGTTATGAATCAAAATTTATACCATTGTGAGTATTATAAAATCTCTTTAGGTATAATTTTTCTAGACCAAGTTTTTAGGCGTTTGTATTTACTCACTTGGTTATCTGGATTAAAATCTAAAGTTGTTTCCCAAGCATTCTCGGGTTTAAATTCTTCTTCCATACCTTGTAAGACACCTTTAGCAATTTTTCTTGAAGGAATTATAGTAATACACTCGGTATTTAAGTTGGCACTTCTAGGATCTAAGTTAAAAGTCCCTATAACGGTTGTTTTTTTGTCTACAACCATTGTTTTAGCGTGCAAACCAAATATAGGTTTATGTTGCAAGGTATCTTGAATTTCTCCAGTTAATAGTTGGGTTCTAATGGCAGCATTAGGCTTAAATTCAAAAATTCTAACTCCAGTTTTTAAAAGTTCTTTTCTATTAGATTGATAACTACTAAAAGCTTCAACATTATCTGTAGAAGCAAGACTATTGGTGAGAATTCTAATCTTAACCCCTCTATTGGTTGCTTCTTTAAATAAGGTTTGACCCAGTTTTGTGGTTATTAAGTATGGAGTTTGAATGTCTATAGAAGATTGAGCATTTTTAACCAAATTAATTAAAGCATCAGTAGATTTTCCTCCACCTGTTAAACCTTCACTACCATCATTTTTCCCAGGAAAATCGGAAACATATTCTACATGATCTAGCCAAACCAGTTCACCAGATTGTTGAATGTTTTTAAAGGTGTCGGGTAAGTTTTCAATCCTTTTTCTTACTTGAGGCCAAAAGTTATCTGGATTACAAGCATATTCATGTAGCTGATTAAAGTTGGTTTTTTCTTTTTTAGAATTTTCAATAACTAAATGGGCATTTATACTCAATGAGCTATTCCAGAAATGATTGAAAGATTTACCAATATTTTTTGTTTCTTTTCCTAGCAACAAAACATCTCTATCTCTAAAGTTGTATCGATGATCGTAATCAAAATATTCATCAGCTATATTTCTACCACCAGTAATAACTACCTTATCATCAACCATAAAAACTTTATTGTGCATTCTCTGATTGGCAACAGTAAAATCGGTAGCAAACTTTTTAACCCTGCTGTAAAGATTTTTTCCTAAGTTAACCCCTGGGTTGTATATTTTAATATTAATGTTTTCGTGAGCGTTAAGAGCTAAAACATCTTGCTCATCAGCGTCAACCATAATATCATCAACTAGTATACGAACCTTTACACCTCTATCAGCAGCTCTAACTAAATAATCACAAGCTATAAGTCCAACATTATCTGTAGAGAAAATAAAGTATTGAATATCGATGGTTTTTTCTGCATATTCACTTAACCATGCTCTAGCAACCATAGAACCACTTCCGTCTTCTAAAACATATACACCCGTTTTAGATTTCATTAATTCTTTTACAGGCTCGAGTTCTGTACTAAGACTTAAGGAATCATTCCTGTGAATTTTAGAGCAAAAATCAGATGGGGTGTTAATAGATTCTTTCTTTTCTTGTGAGCAAGAAATAAAAAGTAAGATTAATAATAAGTAGTTAAGTTTTAAAACCACAATCCAAATTTATTGTCCGATAGTCTCGCCCATTTTTACAAATGTTTCTATTTTGTTTCGGGTATTTTCTAAGATATCTGCATCTATGGTAAGTTTGTTTTTGTTTACCAGTACTACTATGGTAGAACCTCCAAAAGCAAAGTACCCCATTTCATCTCCTTTTTTTACAGGTTGATTAGCATGGTAAGTTTCTATAATACTTCCTACCATTGTAGCCCCAACAGGAGCAATAACCATTTCGCCTTTATCTGGAGTGTCTAATAGGCAATACTCGCGTTTATTTTCGCAAAATACTTTGGTAAAGTTACTAGCCAATGCATATGGAGAAACCGAATAGTAATGACCTTTTATTTTTGTCATTTCTGAAGGAGTTCCTGCATAAGGAAAATGATATCGATGGTAATCGTTAGGAGCTAATCTAAGAATTAACATAGATGAGTCTTTATGTTTTTCAGCTAAGTTAGCATCGTTTAAAAACTCAGGAAGGGTAAATTTTCTTCCTTTAACAAAAAAGTTATGTACGTCTGAAACATTTTCAAAAGCTAAAAGCTTACCATCTCCAGGAGAAACAAAACCACTGCCAATAGGTCTAGCATTTGGTTTTAACTTTCTATAAAAAAAGTCGTTAAACGAAGTAAACTCTTCTATAGATTTTACAGATTCAGACATATCAATTCCTAATTGATTTACAAAGCCAGTAATTTTTTTTGTAGAAGCAGCTTTGTTCATTTTTCGTCCATAAATTTCTGAAATCAGTTTACGTTTAGCTAGTGGTAAAACGGCTGTCTTACCAAAAGGATTATCATATAAAAACTTTAATAAACCTTCAGAAGGAGGAGTTTCTGTTATGGTTTTTCCAGTTGTTCTATCAAGAAATGTAATTGATTTCATTTTCATGGGTTAGATAGTTCTCTAATGCTTAGATAGACAAATATAGTTTTTTTAAAATATGAAGATAAGGTTTATCTTTTCTTTATAATTTTTGCTATACGATTTAGTATAATTTCTGATAGATTCCACATATATAGTTTAGCATCTGTAGTATTATTAAATAGTACAATAACGGTATCTATATCTTGATGGTACTCTGCAAAACTTTGGTATCCTGGAACCCAACCAGAATGTTCGTATTTATATATTTTTGAATAGATTTCTTGTTCTCCATTTTTAAATACTGAACCATTGTTTAAAGCTCTCAAAAATACTCCAACATCTTGAGCAGTAGCTAACATTCCTTGTTCTTCTGTTTTTAAATCTAAATCGTAACCTATGTGGTAGCCACTCATTACCTTATCAAGATCTACTTCATCTAAAGAAAAAAATGTATTGTTTAATTGGAGAGGAACTAATATTTCATCTTTTATGTATTGATTTCGACTATAACCTAGAGTTTTATCAATAAGTTGACGAATTAATAAATAGTTTGTATTAGAATATTCGTAGTCCTCACCAGGTTTGAAACTGGCAGGAGCATCTAGTATTAAATTTAGCTTACCATTGTAATTATTAGGAGGGTTTTCCCAATAATTTGGATAATTGGTAAAGTTAGGTATGCCGCTTCTATGCTGCACCATCATCCTTAAAGTGATTTGATTGGCGTACTGAATTCTTTCTTTTAATTCTGGAAAATATTCGGCTAGAGTTTTATCTAAAGATAGACGATTATTGCTTACTAATTTAGAAATAGCTACTGCAACATATAACTTACTAATACTAGCAATTTTATATAGAGCATCTGGTTTTGCAGATATTTTATGTTCTCGATTATGCCAACCAGCAGTATACAACTCAGGTGCTTTACCAGCCTGATCTACATAAACAATGGTCCCATCAAAACCTAGGTTAATAGATTTGTCTACTTGTTCTTGAATAGTTTTAGGTAAAGGTAAAATCCAAGCTTTTACCAAAATCCACGGAACAAAATATAAAGAGATGATTGTTCCTACAAGCAGTAAAATTTGTATAATTTTTTTTCTAGGCATATTTTTATTGAAGTATATCTATTTTTTGAAAAATGCTTAGGTGAATTTCATCACCTATTTCTGGTTCAGAATTGTTAATATTAAAAATGGGTTTTAAGCCATGAGCTGCAAAAGAAGTAATATAATTTTTATTTAAAAGCCAAGGCGGACCTTTTTCAAAAGATCGTTTTTCATTTTGTATTTCTGTTATCAAAACTAGTTTTCCCTTGTCAGCAACAAAATCAGCAATATGTTTAATTAAAGTATCCTCATATTTAGGAGGAAGTGCTTGAATTGTAAATATTTCTAATACAAAATCGAATTTTTGATTCCATTCAGGAATTCCTTTAATTAAATCTGCCTGAACAAACTTTACTTTAGATTCTGGAAATCGTTTTTTACATAATTTAATGGCACTATTAGAAACATCGAATGCAGTAACTTTAAATCCGTTGTTTTCTAGTTCAATAGCATCATCACCCATTCCGCAGCCAATAACTAAGGCTGTTTTGCCTTTACCAATGTTTTGGTTTTGTTCTATCCAGTTTTTAAATAAAGGATGGGTACTCATATGAGCCCAAGGAATGCCTTCTCCTTCTTTGTTAGAGCTAGCGTATAGTTTTTCAAACCAATCTGTAGGTTTGTTTTCTTCAATGCCTAATTGGGTTTTTAATTTTTCATCCATACCAAAAAAAATAACCAGATATTATTGCTTTAAAAGTAGTAAATAGTTTTAGAAGCTTATTTAATACTTTTTTTCTTTTTATAGTTTCTTCCATACCATAGTAAAAATCCAGTTACTGGTAAACTAGCAATTAATAAACTAACTAGAAATACAATAATTTTGCCTATAATTCCTCCAATAGCACCAACATGAATATCGTAATTCATTCGTAAAATTTTATCGGCTACCTTAGCGTTTTCGTATTTTCCGTAAATAGCGGGAGTTTCTAATTCTTCGAGTGTATTTTGGTCAAAAAACCTGTAATCAGAATCATAGTAAATTCCTTTACTGTTAGAAACTTCTACATAAATACTCTCGTTTATTGATGTAGGATAGTGTAATTCAAAACTCTCGGCATTAGGGGATTCTTTTTTGAGTTTTTCAATTAAAAAATCCATAGGAATTATTTCTTTAGTAGTTATCTGCTTACTGGTGTTTTCAGGGATAATAAATGCGGGTACTTTATCACCTCCAGTAGAGATATAAACAACATATTTTAACCAGTTATATGAAATGATAGAACCGGTAAAAGCCATAATTAAGGCTAACGAACAAATGTAAAAACCAATAATTGAATGTAAATCGTAGTTTTTACGTTTCCATTTTGTTGTTTTCTTCCAGCTAAACCTTAAGCGTTGTTTTAAATTTTTCCTTTTTTTAGGAATCCATAGAATAAAACCAGAAATAATGATTAAAATAAACACTAAAATGGATATGCCTACAACTTGCTCGCCAATAACTTTAGGCAACCAAAGCCGCATATGTCCTTTTAAAATAAAAGCGAAAAATCCAGATAAATGGTTATCTATTTCAATGACTTTTCCAGAGTAAGGATTTAAGAAAACACTCTGATAAAATTCAGGATCTGCATCGTAAAATATAACCTCAATAGCATCGTTTTTTTGTTTAAATACCGTTCCGTGAACGGTATTATTAGGAAATACTTCTTTGGCTATTTCTTTAGCTTTTGTGGGTGTTAAAATAGCACTGTTTTGAGGAGATACGCTTTTGTGGTTTCGGTAAAGATTCTCAATTTCTTCTTTAAAGGTCCAACAACAACCAGTAATTGCAACTATAAAAACCACCAAACCCGTTATAAGACCGAGTATTTTATGAAGTTGAAAAATGATTTTTTTGATTTTCATTAGAGTGTATTAAAAAAAGAGTAAGTACTCAATAAAAGTCCTTACTCTTTTTTATTTGATTAATTAAAATTTATATGAAATATTAGCAAATAGAGCTCTGGGCATTTGTGGGTTTATAGTTGTCCATCCTTTATAATATTCTTTATTAAAGGCGTTATTTAGTTTTAAACTTATTCTGTACTTATTTGCTTGATAAGAAATAGCAGCGTTTGCAATTGTATAACTAGGCAAAATAAATTCGCCTGTAGATTCATAATTTATTGCAAATCGTTTGCTTGCACCATTAAATCCTAATCCAATTCCAAAACCATCTAGTTTTCCATTTTGAAATTCATAGTTAGCCCAAAAGTTGTAAAGTGTTTCCGGGCCTGCTTCAAGTGGCCTTCTATTTAAAATTTCTGTATTGTCTGACTTTGTTGTTTCACTTTGATTATTGCTATAACCAGCTCTTATATTCAAACCATTTATGGGGTTGGCATTTAATTCAACTTCAAATCCTTTGCTAATTACTTCTCCTCCTTGAATTTTGTTAAAAGGCGATGAAGGGTCTGTTATTACTCGATCTTTTACTTTGATGTTATAATAACTTATAGTAGTGTTTAGCCTATTATTGAAAAGATTTGTTTTAGCTCCAAATTCTATTTGGTTGGCTTGTTCTGGATTGAAATTTTTAAAAGTCTGTGGTCCATCAGAAGGATCTCCAACTAACTGCGGAGCAACATTTGTAAAGCCATTTTGATAGTTTCCAAAAATAGATAATTGATCTTTTATAGGTTGATAAACAATACCAAATTTTGGCGAAATAGTTGTTTGCTTATAGTCATCGTCTAGATTTGCTAAATTACCTTCGTTATCAAAATGATCCAATCTTAAACCAACCATTGCCGATAATTTATCTGTAATATTTATAACATTAGATGCATACATGCTATAAATATGATACTTAGATTTTGCGTTATTTATATCTTGTGAAGCTAAAACTGCATCAACTCCTGATGCTGAAAGCGGATAAGAATCGGTTTCCTCTGCAGGAGTAAATGGGTTATCACCGTTGGTATCGCCATTTGGTAATACATTGCCATAAAAAGCATACCCTGTATTGTTATCTGTTTGAGTTTCGTTAAAGTAGTCTATACCTATAACTATTCTATTTCTTAAATTGGCTAATTTAAAATCGCCAATAAAATTTTGTTGTATATCTGTAGTTTGTGTGTTAGAATTCTGTTTATTGATGAATCTAGTAAAGGTATTATTTCCTAAAATCCCATAATCATATAAATAAGAATAATATCCTTTGGTTGAGGTAGCACTTTTAGAAAGTAATGTTTGAGATTGCCAAGTATTAGATATTTTATAATCTGCTTCTATTCTATAGTTTTGAGTAGGGTTTTTTAAAGCTAAATCATTACTTGTAAACGATAGTTTATTGTTGTAAGCCAATTCATTTAAGTTGTTTGCTTCTGTGGGTGCACTTCTATTTAAGAATAAAAAAGTAGGGTTTGTTTGTTCTGCTTGAGTAATCTCTCCGTAGAATGAAAATGAAAGTTTATTGTTTACTTTATATGATAAAGAAGGAGCAACAAAAAAAGAGTTTCTAAAACCAGCATCTTGAAAACTTTGTTCTGTAGTATAAGCAGTGTTTAGTCTAAAATATAAGTTGTCTTTTTTACTTAAAGCAGTATTAAAATCACCTACAACCTGATTGAGTCCGTATGTGCCAGAGGTATAAGACAACTCTCCACCAGTTCCAACATAAGGTTTTTTAGTTACAACATTTATAAGACCGCCATATGAGCTTACGGCATTACCAAATAAAGTAGCCGAAGGTCCTTTTAATACTTCAATACGTTCAATGTTTGCAGCATTAATTGTACCATTGGTTAAACCTGGCAAACCATTTACTAATTGAGGTTGTACAGAAAAGCCACGAAGTGAAAAATACCCAGCTCCATCTCCTCCACGGCCAGTTGATGCCCAAAGTTGTTCAACTCCAGTAGCATTTTTTAAGGCATCATCAAAGTTTGTTACAACTTGAGATTTTAAGATTTCATTAGTTACAGTGCTATAAACTTGAGTATTTTCGATGTCTTTTAACGGAAGCTTAGAAACATAGGCTGTTTTTTTTCTGGAAAATTTATTCCGACGTTCGTTTTTTATCACTACTTCATTTAAAATTTCATTCCCTTCATAAAGTGTTATTTTATTTAAATGAACGGGTTTGTTATTTATTACATCTATTGTAATTTCTCTTGTTTTAAAGCCTAAATACGATATAACAAGGGTGTAATTTCCTTTTTCTAAACTAGAAAGATTAAAGATACCTTCTTGGTTTGTTTGAGTGCCTTTAGTTGTATTTTTTATAGAAATATTTACCCCTAAAAGTGGCTTTTGATTGTTATTTTGTATTGTTCCAGTAATCACACCTTCTTGGGCTGAGGCTATATTAAATAGAAAGATTAATGATAAAATAGATAATAGATTTTTCATTTGTTTTTATTAAGACTTAGTATAAATAGTAAATTTTGGCAAAAATATATCCGTCTTTCGATTTGACCAAATTATTTATAATAAATCTAAATAATATTTTTTAATGAGCTGATTTACTGCTTTTGAGGTAGTGTTAGCAGCATTAAAAGTAGAAGGGTTTTAATAAATAACTTTAAATATTGATAGTGTTTTTATTGAGTATTTTGAGCTGTATTTTTTAATTTGAAGCTATTCATGATTTCTTCTCCAATTTTTTGGTAATTGCTAAATTGTTCATCTTCACAAGTCAATGTCAACACATATGCCTTGTTTTTAATTACCCATAAATATTGCTCAAATTTTAATTTGTACTCACCTTGCTTTCCGGTATAGATAAGTTGATGGTAATTTAATTCTTTATTTAATTTTCTTTTGTTTTTTAAAATGTTTCCATCGGTAATCATTCTGTTAATTTGATCTATTGAAATTTCCACATATTTTTCAAGATCTAAATTATGTCCTGATAAATCTTGAATTAAAAGATTGATATTTTCTCTAAATTGATCTTGATCAGAAGAAAGTGGACTAAACAAAATAAAACGCGTTCCCATTTGTCCAGATTCATCAAGCTCCCAATTACTAGGATAGTTAATAGAGTAATTGTTATCAACGATCGATTTCCAACCATCTAGAACACTTGTTTGCGAATCATTACTTTTATTTTGATAACAAGCAGTTAAACTCATAATTAAAATAAAAATTCCCGATAACTTTACTATTTTCATATAATTAGTTTTATGATTTATTTTTTTCATTTGGTTTAATGATCATTCTAAAAAATTGATCCTTGTAAATATAATAACCTAGCCAATTATAAAGTGTTTTTACCTTGTTTTTAAAATTAACCAATCCCATTATGTGTACAAAAATCCAGATAAACCAAGCACTAAAACCTTTTAAAGAATATTTTTTACCAGGGAAATCTAATACAGCTTTGTTCCTTCCAATTATAGCTAAGGAACCTTTATCTGTATATTGAAAAGGTACCCAGTCATTCTTTTTTCTGTTAAGATTATAAGCCAAATTTTTTGCTTGTTGAAGTGCGGGTTGTGCTAATTGTGGGTGTCCATTAGGATAATTTTTATCATCAATAATTAAAGCACAATCTCCTAAAGCATATATGTTTTTATAAGAGTGAACTAGATTAAATGGATTCGTTTTAAGTCTTCTGCCAGCTCCAATACTATCTTCAGAAAAGCCCTTAAATGTTTTTGCAGATACACCTGCAGCCCAAATAAGGTTTCTCGATTTGATTTCATCTCCATTAGATAAAAAGACAGTTTCACCATCATAATCTTTAACCAAAGTATTCATAATTAATGTTACTCCTAACTCAGAAAGTTTTTTTGCAGTATAATTTTGAGCGCTAGAAGACATTGGCGCTAATACAGTAGGTTGTCCATCTATTAAATAAATTTCTCCAAGGTCTTCCTTTTTTAATTCAGGGTAATCTTTTATTATAATAGAATCTTTCATTTCTGATAATATACCCGAAAGTTCAACTCCTGTAGGACCTGCACCTGCAATTACAATGGTTAAATACTTTTTTCTTTCTTCTTTGTTAGAAATTCGAGTAGCTCGATCAAGCCTAGTTAAAATAACATTTCGTAATGATAGTGCATCACTTATGGTTTTCATTGGCAAGCTTTTTTCTTCAATATTTTTATTCCCAAAAAAGTTAGTTTCGGTGCCAGTAGCCATTACCAAAATGTCATATTCTAATTCTCCGTTGTTTAAAATTATCTTATTTTCTTCAGGAACTACTTTTTCTAGTGACCCAAGTCTGAACCTTACAGATTTTAATTTTCGAAGAATTTTTCGAAAAGGATAACTAATTGCAGAGGGTTCCATAAAACCAGTAGATACTTGATAAATTAGAGGAGGAAAAAAATTGTAATTGTTACTATCTACTAATATGATTTGGTGTTTTGATGAGTTTCCTAATCTTTTTACAAATTCTAAGCCTGCAAAGCCACCTCCCACAACAACTATTCTTAACTTTTTTTCCATGAAATTACTTATCTTTTATCCGACTTGATACAAAGTTAGTTAAATGAATTGCCTAAAGAAATAAACTAGTTTAAGAAAGTTCTTTTCTATTTAAGATATTTAGTATTAATTATTTTTTCAGTAAATAAATCCAAATATTATAATGAGGTCTATTTAAATAAAGTTACTAACCACCCTAAAAATTAAATCCATTTATAAGTTCTGTAGTAGGTATAATTATTATTAAACACTGTTGTAACACGTTTTAGTTTGATTTTTTTACAAAATTTTCTCCATCTCCAGTTATGGTTAGACTTGAGTTGTTATATCCTCCACCAATTTTTAAAACTTTATTAAGTCCATTATCGAAATTAAGATTTATGGATTTATTATAAAGTTCAAATTTTCCTTTAATTTTTTTCCCATCTCCATGATCAAAAAGAAATGTTCCATCATTATTAAATTGTATTTTTCTCACAGCATAATGAGGTGTCCACCAATTTCCAATTAAATTACCTTTTGAATAAGACTTTAGATCATAATTTTTTTGGTAGTTAAATTGGTCATTTTAGAATAGATTAATTTTTCTTCAAGGTTAAGTAACTTAAGAAAGATTCCCATTGATTCTGCTGTTTCTCCCATTAAGTTATTTTCAATAATGTAGCTCCATTTTCCACTTGTGAAAATGTAGTGATAACCACCACCGGTACCTTGTTGCTCTATTTTTCCATCATATAGCAAAAGGTTTGGCTTATCAGAAATTGTTTTGGGCTTATTCCAAGAAGTATATCTAATACCTCCGTTTTTAAGACGGTCGACTTTAATTATGAACTTTTTATTTTCGCAATGAATAATATTACTTTTTGTTTCTGAAGTGAGTTTTAATAACTGCCTTTTTACGTCATGTTCTTCTGTTTTTGGTTTGAGTATATTTTCTTTTGGAGTTCCTTCAGTTTCTTTTTGCCTTGTAATGCTTTCTTTTTGAGAATTTTTGCACGAAAAGAGGCAAGTTAAAATTATTAAGAGTACAATTTTTTTCATAGTTTTTGGCTAAACGTTTTACAACAGTTTTGTTTATGAAGAATAAAAGGGTTCTAAATAGGTAAACGTTATTTAAGCTAGAATGTTATTTTGGTCCTAAAATGCTTGAATTAATTATTGTTATATACATTTTCTTGTGTTGAGTTTTTTACTGTTAGTCTATCAAAATATTCGTCCATTTTATCCCAAATGGCATAGTACTCCAATTCTCTCGATCGATCGTCATTACCCATATCACAGTTAATTACAAGGTATCTACCCGTTTTTTTATCCTTATTAAAATACATCCAAGTTGCAACTCCAGCATCACCACCAGAATGACCTATAAAGCCTAGTGCACTATGCCCAATAAATATTGCAGGGTTATAGTCTCCATTAAAAGGATGGTTTGCGTTACGTTCATCTTTTGCAAAATGGTTTTCATTTAATTGTTCTGAAAAGAATTCTTTATAACTATCTTTTTTAAGTAGGGTTCCTTCTCCAGAGTATCCTTTAATCAACTCTGTAAGATATTTAGCCATATCACTGCTTGAAGAAATAAGCATTCCATCTGGGTAGGTTATAACGGTATAAAAAGGTAGCAGAGTATTATCGTTTCTATACAGCCTTGAATGCTTTTTTATATCTACATCTGCTAGTTTCCAACCAGATGAATTCATACCTAATGGTTTCAAGATATGTTCTTTTGTAAATGAGTCAAATGCTTGGCCTGTGGCTTTTTCAATAACCAATGCGCATAGTGTAGCACCTATGTTTGAATAGTTATAGCGTTCTCCAGGTTTAAAATTTAAGTAATTTTCTTCTTTATAATATGCTCCGTTTTCTTGTAGATAAGCTTTTAGATATTCATCCATTGAAATATACGATTCGAAAGGGTTGAATTGTTGTTCTGGATAGTCTGTGCTCACATTTGTTAAGTCTTGATTTTCTGTTAAAACCCAAGCTTTATTCATGTATTGGTCTCCATCATTAATACCAGATGTATGAGTTGCCAAATGCCTGATAGTTATAATTTCGTTCGGATAATTGGGGTTTATAACCTTAAAAGCTAAATAATCTTGTATAGGGTCATCTAGATTTAATTTTCCTAATTCTTTTGCTTTCATTAAGGCTATACCTATTAATGTTTTAGAAACAGAAGCTATGGGCTGTATGGTGTTTTCTGAATATCTTTCTTTGGTTTCTGTATTAGAAAAACCAAATCCTTTTTTGTATAATACCCCATCTTGGTCAACCATAGCAACTGCAAAACCATTTATTAGTCCATTTTTTTGAATGGAATCCAATTCAATTGTTAAAGAATCTTTTATAGCTTGTTTTTCATTTATGGGGATATGGGGTTGTTTTTTATTTTGATTACAAGATGAGCATGCAATTCCTATAATTAATAGTAGAGCTATTTTTTTCATTTAGTATTCGTTCTCTGTTAAGAGATAAAAATAGGATTTTTGTTACAATTTTTTTAAGCTTATTACGGAAAATTAATTGTGATTTTATATCACAGCCGTAAGAGCAATTAACAAGCGTTAAATTTCGATTAGGAATTCAGTTGTTATGGTACTTGTACATTACTATACAGTGTTATTTCTTATTGTACTTTTTACAAAAGTAAATTCAAAATATTATGTTTAGTGTAATTGGTAATATGTAAGCTATTTATTAAATAACATGTCAATTAATCATGATTGTGACAAAATTTCATTTAATAATGCATTTAAATAGAGTGTAATTAGTAATTATTCATAATGGCATTTTTTTTGCGAAATACTCAATGAAGCTTTAATAGGTTTCAATATTGAAATAATGTTTAATTAAAATTTTGTAATTATGAGCAATTTAGTCAATGTTCCTAAAAACGGAAGTTTAGCAAACACTAATTCAAATCAAAACTTCCCAAATTGGTCTAACTGGTTAGATGATATATTTAATAGAGACCTCCCTTCAGTATTTACCTCAAATTTTAATACTGGAATTACTTTGCCAAAAGTTAACATTAAAGAAACAGCAGATGCTTTTATGGTAGAAATGGCAGTTCCTGGTTTGAAAAAGTCCGATTTTCATCTTGATTTAGATAACCAAGTATTATCAATTTCAACTCAAACAAAGCAAGAAAATGAACATCAAAAAGATAACTATACTCGTAGAGAGTTTGGTTACTCTTCATTTAAAAGAACATTTACCCTACCTGAAAGTGTAAATGAAGAAAAGATTAATGCGAATTATAAGGATGGAATTTTAAGTATTCTTCTACCTAAAAAAGAAGAGGCAAAACAAAAGCCCCCAAGAACGATTAAGATTTCATAATAGAAATGAATCTTTATGTATTTATAGGGAATGAGGCTAAAGCTTTAGCCTCATTCTAATATTATTAGAATGTAGTATGTTACTTCTTAATTCCTTTTAATTTAACTCCTTTCCAACCCATTAAAACGTCAAGATTGCCTCTTTCGTTTTTAATAAATTCAAATGATTCGGGTTCTTTAGGATCGTCAAAGAAAGTATTTTCTAATTCAGCTTTTAAGGTGGCTATCTGCTCCCCATCTTGATAAACTACCAAATTTTCATTTTCTACTTTAAAAATCAACTCCAAATTGCCCATGTCTGCAAACGAATATGTTCCTACATATCTTTTTAAAACGTTGGTGGGTAATTTAATAGATTTTCTACTCAATTCTTTCGGAATATCATATGGTTTGTTTTCCAATATTTTGGCAAAATCTTCTATTGTTTTCTGAAAAGGCACTTCTTCATAATTTGCTAAGAAAATGAAATTGTAATTATATTCAAGATTTGTGTATACCTCAACTCTTATTCCGTCTGAACCACCACTTTTTTCTATAACACTCAATTCGTTTTGTAATAACGAAGCATAAGGTTCGTTTTTTATATGGTTTAAAAATTTGTTTAAGTCTGAAGCTGTTGAAAATATTCTTGCAGTTTTCAATTCATCTGGTAAAACATTATCTACCTGTATAATTCGATCACCCTCTTTTTCGTGGTTTTTTGCTAATTGTTTTAAGTTATTCTCTTTAAGGTAGAAATGTGCTCCAGAACTTTTCATGTCTAAGGGCTGGAACACTTCATCTGCCAGGCATTGGGCAAATGTTTTGTTAGAAATTTTTTGAATGACAAAATAAACAAGTTGATAAGCTACATTAGAATATTGTTTTCCAGTTCCAGGTTCAAAAAGTAGTTTTTGTTTTTTGGCATACTCAATAATCTGTTCTGCAGACAAGTTGATTTCATCTTCTTGAACACCTTCTAAGCTTCTAGGAAGTCCTGATGTGTGGTTGAGTAACATTTCTACGGTTATTTTGTCTCCGTTAGGAAAGTTTGGGAAAAACTTTTTGATTGATGTACTTTTTTTAATTTTTCCCTCAATTTCAAACTTTTCAATCAGGTATTTCCCCATTAACTTGGAAACAGAATGAATATCAAATTGACTTGCTTTTGTTACGTAAGTGGTACTGTTTTTATTTTGATTTAAATTATATGCTTTATGAATGATTATTGTATCATTTTTAGAAACAAATACAACGCCATTAAATTTTCTAATTTTATTAAGTGAAGAGAAGTACTCATCTACTTTTTTCTCTAGCTTTTTTGTTTGATGTAGTGAATTATCTTCTGTTTTTTTACTTTGATTTTTGCATGATATTAGAAGAATTGGTAAAAGAAGTAGGGTTAAAATTGGTCTCATTATTTTGTTAGGTTTGCCACTTATAATAGTGATCATTTATAGTCACTGTTGTAACCAGTTTTTATTATTCTTTTAAATAAGTGTTTTCGGTTCCAATAGAATATTTTATAGCTTTTCCACTTGAGATAAAATATGCGAGTGCTCTCAATGCTCCGCTAAATGAATTACTCAATTTCATAGGGTTTCTTTAATTGGTTATAACTGTTCGTTTACGGTGTCATACACTATACACATTATTGGCTTTAGTTTTCAAAAGTCAAATTCATTTTTTGCCATTCTGTTATTTTAGTCTTGTCTGTGTTATGTGGTATATACATTTTTTTTATATCAATTAACTCTGGTTTTTTTATTTATTATTCTAAAATTATTATCACTTCTTCTGCCTAATAATTCTGTTAATCCCTATTCAAGAGTTTTTCCGAAGTTGTCAATTCCAGCGCATTGATTTAACATTGCTTTACGCTGTATGTCATATCTCCACATGTAAAGATTGTCGTTAATTACGTAGGTGAAATGAGGAAGCCCATAAAATCTGTGGCCTGCTTCAAATTTAAATGTTATTACATCAATCATTTTTGGGTTTTAATTAAAGCTAACTGTCCCGTATAATATGTATGTATTATAGTTACTTACGAGTTGTATATAAAGACAGCACATTGTAAATATACACTTACTTTTGAAACAGGCTAAAATCAGGCGTGTATTTTATACATTACTAACAATTAGATTTATCTTTTTTCTACTATTGCAGGTAGTATGTATTCCTTTATTATTTTGTCAGCATTAGTATGTGCATTTGGATTGTTGTATGCAGAAGCGGTAATAACTACTACTAAAGGGATGTCTTTAAAAATAAATATTTTATTTCCTCCATTACCACTACAATAAGAAACTTCATACTCTTTATGATTAATTTTATAAGTTTTGTTCCAAAACAAATAGCCATAATGGCCTTTGTCTATTGTTTGTTTTATTTGTTTCCCTAAACTTTTTTCTACCCAATTTCTATTTAAAATTTGCCTATTATTCCAAAGGCCTTTGTTTTTGTATAACTGACCATATTTAGCAAAGTCAAGAGCCCTCAACCTAATTCCGCCTGCGGTATTACCAACATGTTGCGGTGTGTATTCCCATTGATAATGTGTTATTCCAAGAGGTTTAAATAATTTATTGTCTGCATAAGAAACCAATCCATTAGGAACGGATTTATGGATAATGTCTCCTAAAACCACTACGCCTGCCGTAAAGTATGCGAATTGTTTACCAATATTGGCTTCTTTTTTCATGGGTAAATCAAGCGTAAACTTAACCCAATCATCTGTTGGGTACATATTTTCTTCGTTTCCCAAACTACTGTAATCACTGTCATCTCCATTAAAACCTGAACTCATAGTTAAAAGTGATTTTAAGGTAACAGAATCTTTTTTACTACTGTAATTAGTATATGATTTTAAATCATAAAAATCCTTTAGCGTCATCTCTTCGTTATCAATAAAACCGTCATCAATAGCAATACCTAACATTGATGAGGCTATTGATTTTCCAACAGATCTTGGGTCGTGTAAACTATTTCTACTTTCGCCATTAAAGTATTCTTCTAGTAAAAGTTTACCATCTTTAATTACTACAAGACCATTAATATTCTCAAATCTACCTTCTGCAATTTTTCTGTTTAGAGCTTCTATTTTTTGAGTGTCAATGGCATCTGTAGATATTTCCCAACCACTATTTGGTTGAATTTTTTGAATAGGAACTAAGCGTTCATCAATCTTAATTTTAGCAACGTCTATATTAATACTACCTTTAGCTAAAAGAGAGCCAATTTTTATTGATTCTTCTTGTATATAAGGTCTTACCTCTATGGTTAACAAATGGTTGCCAGTGCTTAATACATCTTGCCCACCACCTAATTTCATAAACTTTAACCACATAAACCAACCCCAATAATCTAATTTTTCTGGCGCTACCAAACGTATTGTATGATCAAGCTGTACAGTTTTAGAAGTTTTTAAACCAGCTCCTTTGTTTAAGTTTTCTACATAAATTATCTTTCCATCTACTAAAAAAGAAAATTGAAAATTTCCTTTTTCTAAGAGCTCATCTTCTGTTAAATGAGGTGCTATTTTTTGAAGGCTTTTTATTAGTGGAACGTCTAAAGCAAAGTAAATGTTTAGAAATTTTTCTTTGTTTAAAGTAAAGGTGTTGATGTAGTTATAAGTGGTAGGCTTATTTTTTTTTATTTCGTCTTTTGAAAAATATAAATGTTCCTTTTTATGTAAATCTGCATGTTTTGATTGTGAGTAAATCTTGTTCTTACAAGGTGTTAGTACACAGAACATAAGGACTAATAAATAACTTAATTTCATGTTATGAGTTTTTGATTGATTCTTGATGAAGGAACAAAGATGAGAGTATTTCATTTCCTAAAATTGTATAAAATTAACATTAGGAAATTTTCTTCATAAGTTTTGAAGGTGTAGTGTGGTAAACTCGTTTGAAGTTTGCAATAAAATGACTTTGGTCGTAAAAACCGCACTTATAACAAATTTCTGTCATTGATAGTTTATTAGAAAGGATTAGGTTAAAGGCTTTATTAATTTTAATTAGTCTTAAATAATTACCTAAACTAGTTCCAAAATAATTGCTAAACTCTCTAGATAAATGCACAGGATGTAGGTCCAAAATTGAACTTAAATTCTTTAAGGAGTAATCAATATTTTCTTCAAATAACAATTCTTTTAGTCTCGTTGTCCAAATAGGTGCTTTAGATAGGCTCTTCTTATCTGTTTTAATGTTATTAAATATATTAATTAAATTACTCTCAATGCTTAAGTTAGAATATGGGTCATTTATTTTAGTTTCGATAAATATTTGATTCATCAAGTTCTTTATCATTGGATTGTTTAAGTTAGTACTGCCTTCAAAATCTTTTAATTCGATGTTAAAGTTTAAAAACCAGTCTTGATTTAGCTCAATATGAAAACCTCTTGTAAACTCTGGTGGTTTAATATTGTAATGTGCGTCTTGCCAATTATGAAATAAGAGGTCTCCAGCTTCTAAATAGTAGGCTTCTTTTTTATTAGATTCAAATAATTTTCCTTGTAGTAAATAGGTAAAATATGGGTTTTCGTGATAATGCCAATCAACTTTGCTATGAGTGTATTCAGTATCTGTAATTATTAAATTATCAAAAACTGATTTTTGATAATGTGCTCCGTAAAATTCTCCTGTTTTAAGTTTGTTCATCCTGTTTCATCTTATGACCAACAGCGTTTTTAGGCTATGATTTGATAGCTGAAAAAGTCTACAGAGTTTTTTCAGCCTAACCGAAGATAACAAATTTGTGAGTACTTTCCGATAGAAACTTCAGAAGCAATTAATTATATACCTTGTTGTATGTAGTTTTTATCGTTTTGCTTGTTTGTCTTTTGGTATGTTTATCACTCCACAGCCTGTCACAATCCATTTATTATCAACCTCCTTAATCCTCATTGTTATTTTAAATTCTTTCCACTTGATAGCTTCTACAGTCAAATAATTTGTGTTTGAGTCAAATTCTGAAAGTTTGAATCCATCATCAGGGTAATCTTGAGCGTCAAAAATGGGGTCAAATCCTAGTCCATATTCCGGGTCAGATTTTTCTGCCTTTTCAATCATTCTCTTGAGTTCTGTTTTAAATTCAATACTAACATTAGGATGAGCATTTACAAATTCAATAATTCCAATCTGTTCTTTCGTTTTATTACAATTAGAAACATATTCATTAATAAATTGTATAGCTACATTTGTAATCGAATCTGGATAATTTAATTCAGTCTTCTTAGTTTTTACTTCTTTTAAATCAATTTCAATTTGTTTTTTCCTTTTGGAGATATTCTCTTTTTGTTTTTCTGCACAACTAAAAGCAAAGAAAATCAATAGAATTAAGTATGGTTTTTTCATTAATTTTGATTTCTATTCAGTTTTGGAAATTACACACAACAGTTGGTGTAAAAATGTGACTAACTTTGATTAGGCTAATAGTAGTAATTATTTTTACACGTTGTTACCATAAGTTTTTTTCTTTTCGAGGTTTAAGGTTTTTAGTTTTGATTATTTCTCCATTCAAATTTAAGGTGTTCCTTTTTTCTTTAACAATTCCATTAAACAACTCTATGTATTCTTGTTTATATATATAATATTTTGACAACTTTTTTGAATACTTATAGTAATTAATAATCTTTTTTATGTCTCCAAGAGATTTATTACTAAAGTATTCATTTAGATTATTAGCTCTACTATCTAGTTCAGTCGTAATCCACTCCTCAATTAAATTACCATTTCTATCATAAAATTTTTCATTTAGAAAATTACCATAGTCATTTTGAACAGTTACTCTTGCTATAACTCCATTTTTGTAGTAAAGAATTGATTTTCCTGTCCAATTTGTAAATTCTTGGTTATTATACTTGTATGTAGTTCTTTCAGATAGAAATTTAACTTGTCCATTTCTGTAATATGTAGTGTCTTTTTCCACACTTATTTTTTCCAGTTTGCCGACTAATTTTTTGTATTTTTTTGATTCCTGAGCAAATAAGCAGAAGCAAGTTAAGAATAAGAGAAAAGTTGTTTTCATTGAATGTATGGTAACGGTCTCGTATAACCGTCAGTTACGGATTTAAAGTTAATAATTTTCGGTTTAGAACGAACGTTAGCAATTCCGAGTGGATTCGGACGCAGTCGAATCCGCCGTAATTGCGGTTATACATTGTTGTAGCACGTTTTTTTATTTAGTTTGTCTTTCAAATTCGGCGATTTCATTATTCAGATTAGTCAGAGCAATGATTAAGTCATTAATCTCTTCTTTATTTAAATAATGAATGTTATTCTGCAATTCATTATCATAATCGCCAGAAATAATCATTAATCTATCTTCTTCTGTTGAAAATTCGAGATATGTATCTGTATTTTCATCAATACCTTGTGCGTTAAATTTGTATACCATTATAATTTTTTATCCGATTAATCTTATTGCCATAAAACCACCAATGTAAAGTCCGATAATTGCTGGCGGAACAGCTAAAATAAGTTTTGTCCATTTATTTAATTCCGAGTTTTTGCCTTTCCAAGCAAGAAATATCATTAGAGTTCCTAAAATTATTGGTGTCAGAAATTCTATTGGTGAAGGTTTATATTCAGAATTCCCGAAATATTCAAAAAGCAAATAAATCGGCCAAGTAAAATACATTGCTAAAAAAGCTAAAGTCAGAAGGATTGCTCCAATTTTTGGTTTATAAAAGTGAAACCAACTTAAAAATCCGAAAATCAGAATTGCAAATCCAACACTTATCAGCGGACTGGCGGAAAATCCAGCAGAAACAGTCATATATGCAGCAAATAAGAAGTAAACAAATCCTCCGAGTAATAATGATAAAATGTAAGTCAATATTTTCATTTTTCAAATGTGCTACAACGTACCGGCTATGAAGCGTAGGGACGGTTTGGTTGGTTAGGCCTATGCTTTATAGCCATTGTTGTAGGTAGTTTTTTATTCTATTTTCAGTTCAATTTTGGCTCCATCAGGTAAGTCATGAATTTGCCTGGCAATATCTCCGCTGAAGCCAATCTGTTCGATTTGCGAAACTGTCCCAAGATTTTCTTCGCTATATTCTCCACCAAGAATCGCAGGCATTTTCAGGCAGTATTTTCTTCCTTGCTCTAATTCACCAAGTTTTCGCTTTGCCGCTTTCACCAGAGTTTCCATCTGCCAATCCAATTGAAAATCTTGATCAGTTCTCAGTTTTTCAAATTCATTTTGGTTGTTTGCAATTTTGATACATTCTGGACTTTCGGGTAAAATCCTCCAATATGCACCATCATCAGATCGGAAAATCAAATTCCCAAAGTCATTTTCATCAATAACTTCAATGGCACTGATGCCGAGCCATCCCCATTCCTTATTTATTGTTTCAAGTATCATTTTAATTACCTACAACGTTTGATATAAAATGCGTGCGTCGCAGACGCATGCAGATTGTCCGTTAGGACAATCATATTGTA